>JBPCKC010000095.1:0-11407 GCA_051004675.1 Solirubrobacterales bacterium | reverse complement strand
CCCGGAGATCCCCTTCGCCAAGTCGATGCCCGACTACATCATGCGCTGGCTGTGCTCGCGCTTCTGCGACGGGGACCTGCAGGAGGAGCTGGGCATCCTCACACCCGAGGTGAGGGCGCGCAAGGCGGCCCAGGACGCGCTGATGCGCGGCGACACGGCCGGGCCGACCAACGGCGGCGGCAACGGGCATGCCGCGCACACGGCATCCGACGATCGCCCTCCGACCGGCAGCGCCATCGTCCAGCCCGGCAAGACACGCGCCGCGGCGGAGGCGATGACCGACGAGCCGCCGGTCACCCCGGCCAGGCTCTCCGGCCTCGACCTGGGTCCGGCATGCGGCCAATGCGGCGGGATGATGCAGCGCACCGGCTCGTGCTACACGTGCTCGAGCTGCGGGAACAACACCGGCTGCGGCTGACCATAGAGCGTCCATCGGCATGGCCCGGGTTTGGTCACCAGTTGTCCCGCTTCCGGACGACGGCCTCTGGCGCGCTCGTGTCTCGGGTCACGCCACTAGGCGTACTCGCTCGACTACCCGTGGGTGGTAGCGAAAAGCGAATCGGGCCAGGTATACGTCTGCCGCTGCGACGCACGACTCAGGGGTGACCCGATCTCTGTTTGTTGTGCGACGCGGGAGTCCCACGCAATTTGCGCAGGACCCTGACGGTCGTGGCACGGGGCACCCGCAAGTGCGGGCGCTCCGTGCCACCACTCAGGAGGACCCTGACTCCAGCTCCTCCATGTTCTTGGTCACGACCTCCATCGTCCGCCCCAGCCCCTCTGTGGGGCTGAACTCGACGACCTCGGTCCCGGCATAGAGGACCGGCGTGTGCCCGGGGCCGACGTAGTACGCGTCGCCGCCCTCGAAGACCTCCTCGCTCTCTCCGGAGCGGAAGGCGACCTTGCCCTTGATCACGTAGCCCATGTGCTCGCACTGGCACTCGTCGTTGGGAAGCCCCTTGAAGAATGGGGTTAGGTCGGCGTCCTTGGTGTAGGTCTCGAAACCCACTGTCCAGCCATCTTCGAAGTGCTCAAAGTGACCTTCGTAGCCCTCGAGCGTCTCATGCTCAGAAGCCGTTGCTTTCGATGCCCTTGGCATTCTCTACCTCCTGTTCGATGCGCTCGAGGGGCTCTCGTCCCTCGCGCGCTGATTTGTAATTGATCGGCCTGCTCACTGCTTCGGGTCACCCGCCAGGACGTCGCGCTCGCGCACGATGCGCCCGTCCTCGATCTCCAGGATTCCGTTGGCAAGGATCCTGCGCCCTCCCGGGAACTCGCAGGTGACGGTGACGGCCGCGCGATCCTCGCCCGGGACCAGGTTCTCCACCGTCGCCTTGACGCCAGCGGCGGCGCAGTGCTCGAACATCCCCCTGAGCACGTCCTTGCCCTGACGGGTTCGCGGCGAGCTCGGTGGATGGTCGCCGTCGATCTGGATCAGCTCGACGTCATCGGCGTAGAGGTCGAGCAGGGCCTCAATGTCCCACGCCTCGTAGACGTCCCTGAACGCTTCGAGATCGAACGACGTGCTGGTCTTGACGATCATCGCGTACTCCTTTGGTTGTGGCGGATCTGACCTTTGCGAACTACCATGACCCTTGAACCGCGGTTCAAGTCAAGGGCCAGGTCCGGGATGGACGGATTTCCAGAACTCACGATTGGCGAGGTGGCGCGGCGAGCCGGTGTGGCGACGTCCTCGATTCGCTATTACGAGCGAATCGGCCTCCTCCCCGAGCCCGACCGCCTTGGGGGCCAGCGGCGCTACGAGGCGGACGTGCTCGGCAAGCTCGGTTTCATCGGTGTCGCCCAAAGCGCCGGATTCAAGCTGCGCGAGATCAAAGAACTGATCAAAGGAGTCGATGACGCCGACGGCCTGGGAGGGCAGATGCGCACGCTCTCAAGCCAGAAGCTTGGCGAGGTCGAGGCGCTCCTCGAGCGCACCAAGGCGATGAAGGGTTGGCTCGAGGTGGCACAGGAATGCGGCTGCGCGACCCCGCAGGAGTGCGCGCTCTTCCCCGCCCCTGGCGAGGAGCCCCTGAATCCCGACTTGGCCCTGCGAGTCGTCCGGGTAGAAGGCGACGACTGTCGACGGCCGCCCGCGGGCTGACCCTTAAGCACGGCTTCGGAGACTGGCCGGCGGACCCGGAGCGGAACTCTAGGCCTCGCCGGAGCGCGACTAGCGGGCCAGCGGCCTGCGGGTCGCGCCGCGGTCACCGATCGCGCGCCAGGCCAGGAGGGCGAGGATCGCGCCGATGATCGAGCCGATCAGGCCGGACGCCTGCAGGGCGCCCTCGCCGAAGTCCTTGTCGAAGAGGACGTAGCCGAGGAAGCCGCCGATGAAGCTGCCGACGATCCCCAGCGCGACGGTGCCGAGGAAGCCCAGCGAGTCCTTCCCTGGAACGAGCAGGCGGGCGAGATAGCCGGCGACGATGCCGATCACGACGAGATACAGAATAAGTCCGAGCATTTGCGAGTCCTTTCGTCTGGGGGCTGGTCCGCCCGGACGCTTTCCCCCCGACCGCGGTGCGTAAACGAACTCGTCCGCCGCGCTACGCGCGCGAGCTACTCGGCGTCGCGAACCCGCTCGGCCTCGGCGTCGAGGGCGGCGTCCTCCGCCGACGCGGCCGCGTCGGCCTCGGCCTGGGCGCGCCGGTACTTGCGCCCGCCCGGCAGGCGGTTGGTGACGCGGGTCACGCTCTCCAGCTGCCCGGCCACCGGCTCCAGCAGATCGCGGAGCTCCTCGACGACGGCGCGCATCTCGGTCACCTCCTTGTCCATGTGCTCGGTGCGCTCACGGATCGCGTAAAGGGTCTCGGTGACCTCGGGAAGCGTCTCGGTATTCGACGCCATCCTGCTCACGTCGCCGACCATCTCCTTGATGTCCTCCGCGAGGCCGCCGAGGCCGGCCAGGGGCCGGAGAGCGCCGGAGAGCCCCCCGCCCAGGTCGGCGAGCAGGCCGCCGTTCCCCGCCGGGGCCGCGAGCTCGCCCTCAGCCGGGGTCGCGTCCTGCTCGTCCGGCTTCGGGGGCTTGTCGCTCACTTGCGCCGCCCGTAGCGCGACAGCTCCTTGCCGAACGCGTCCTGGACCTCGCGGGTCATCGTCTGCTGAAAAGTTGCCAAGAGCGCCCGCGAGGCTATCGGTCGCAGCTGCTCGATCGACTCGAGCACCTCAGGCCAGCGCTCCTCGGGGTAGCCGGCGTCGGTGAAGGGCTTCCAGACGGCATCGATGAAGAGGCGCACGAAGCTGCGCGCGACCTCCTTGGAGGAGTGCTCCATCTGCCCGAGGACGGCGAGGGCGGTGCTGAGGGGCACGCCGCGCGAGACGACCTCCTCGGCCGCGTCGAGCAGCGACGGGCTCGGGGCCTCGAAGCTGCCGTCCCCCAGGGGGACCAGCGCGCCGAGCTTGACGGCGCGCTCGGCGGCGTCGGCGTTCTCGGCGCCGAACCGTTCCTGGAGCTCGTCCCTGGTGAAGACCTGAGGCTGCTCGGTCTCGAAGGGCTCGATCACTGCCCTGCGCACGGCCGCGAGGCGATCGGTCACGCCGTGCGCGTCCTCGATCAGCCGCTTGATCCCCTTGAGGTTGAAGCCCTCCGCCTGGAGCTCGACGATCAGCTTCAGGCGCTCGAGGTGGTCGGGCCCGTAGTAGCCGATCCGCGCCCGGACCTCAGGCGGCTGCAGGAGGCCACGGGCCTGGTGCTCGCGGATGTTGCGCACCGACATGCCGATGTGGCGGGCGAGCTCGTCGATCGTGAGCTCTGCCTTGGTTCGTGAATCCTCCGTCGCCGCTTCCATCCGCCTTATGTGAACGATATCACTGAACTACGTGCCATTAAATGATGTAACGTCGGGTAGGGGCACGGTGTAGGCACGAGACAGACCCGGAGATCCGGGTGCAGCCCTTCGATTCACAGGAGTCCGATGACCGACCTCATCCCCCTTCTCGCCCAGGCCAGCCCGCCCGCCGGCGGCGCCGCGATCGGCCAGGTCGTCCTCGCCACCACTGCCGCCATGCTCGTCACCGGCGCCCTCTTCGCCCTCGGATACGGACACCGCACGGGCAGGACCGACATCCTCGAGCGCCTCGGCGCCTACTCCGAGCGCGTCTCGGGCATCCCGGGCTGGGCGGCCCTGCCGGCCGCCATCATCACCGGCTCCTTGCTCCTCGCCCTCTTCGGGATGCTCTGGGACATCTCGCTTCACATCGACAACGGCCGCGACGAGGGGCCGCTGGCGAACCCGGCCCACTACGCCATCCTGGGCGGCCTCTTCGGGGTGTTCGCGGCCGGCTTCCTCGCGATGGTGATGCCGAGGGAACGCCCGGGCGCGACCGCGGTGCGGATATCGGGCGAGTGGTACGCCCCGATGGGCGGCATCCTGATCGCCGCGTGCGGCGCCTTCTCGCTCGTCGGATTCCCGCTCGATGACGTGTGGCACCGCCTGTTCGGCCAGGACGTCACCCTCTGGGGCCCCACCCACCTGATGCTGATCGGCGGCGCCTCGATGGCCTTGATCGGCCTGGCGGTCCTGCTGGTCGAGGGAGGACGTGCCAACGAATCCGCGGGCCGCCCCGAGGGCGGCACCGGCTGGGCCCGCTGGGTGCGCAACGTGGCGCTCACCGGCGCGTTCCTGCTCGGCCTTTCCACGTTCCAGGCCGAGTTCGACTTCGGGGTCCCCCAGTTCCGTTTCGTCTTCGCGCCCATGCTCGTGATGCTGGCCGCGGGCGTCTCGCTGGTCGCCGCGCGGGTGTGGCTGGGCCGCGGCGCCGCGATCGGGGCAGCGCTCTTCTTCATCGCGATCCGCGGCGCGATCGCCGTGATAGTGGGGCCGATCCTTGGCCAGAGCACCCCCCACTTCCCGCTGTATCTGGCCTCGGCGATCGTCGTCGAGCTGATCGCGCTGCGCGTCAGCTCGGACAAGCCGCTGCGCTTCGCCCTGTTCGCCGGCCTGGGCATCGGCACCGTCGGGCTTGCCTCGGAGTGGGCCTGGTCGCAGGTGATGACACCGATCCCGTGGCCGAGCGAGCTGCTGCCGGAGGGCGCGATCCTGGGCTTCGCCATGGCGATCCCGGCGTCGCTGCTCGGCGCCTGGATGGGCGCGCGCCTGGCGTCCGACCGCCTGCCCCGCACCCGTCCGCTTCGCATCGCGGCGATCGCCGCGGCGGTCGCGGTCGGCGGCCTCGTCCTCTACGGCCTCCAAAAGCCAGCGGACGAGGGCATTCGCGGGACCATCTCGATCGCCGCCGCCGGCGCCGCGGATGAACGCGAGGGCGTCGTGACCGTAGCGCTCGATCCGCCCGACGCGGCCGAGAACGCCGACTGGTTCCAGGCGATCTCCTGGCAGGGCGGGGCGCTGGTCCTCGACGACATGCAGCCCACCGGCGATCCCGGGACCTACCGCAGCTCCGGTCCGGTACCGCTGAACGACGACTGGAAGACGCTCGTTCGCCTGCACGAGGGCAACTCGCTGACCGGCATGCCCGTGTACCTGCCGAAGGACGAGGCGATCCCCGTCGAGGAGGTGCCGGCGAGAGGCGGCGCGACGCGTGAGTTCGTCGCCGACCACGAGATCCTCCAGCGCGAGCAGCTCACCGCCGCGCCGGCGATCTGGGCGGCCGCCTACGCGATGGTGCTGGCGATCACGCTCGCGTTCCTCGCCCTGATCGCCTGGGGCCTCCACCGCCTGGCGGTCACGGCAAAGGCGGCTGGGCCCACGCGTCCGGCCGCGAAGCGGCAGACCGCTGCGCAGGCCAGCGAGCCTGTGGGGGCGCCCTCGTGAGCGGCGTCCTGCTGCCGCTCGCCGACCACGGCGACGTGGTGGGCGCCCTGCCGTTCGTCGTTCCGATGCTCCTGATCGTGCTCGGGCTCGTGTTCCTGGTCGCGCGCGATCGCCTGAGCTCGAGCGACGCCGGCGGCGAGGATCCTGCAAGCTCCCGCTCGTGAGCAAGCCAGGAGGACGGGCCATCACCGCCGCCGCCGCGGCGGCGGCGGCGGCGGGCAGCGCCGCTTGGCTTGCCTCGCGTGCCCGGCGCAAGGGCCCCGTGGAGCTCCCGGTGTCCGTCGACGGCGGGCGTGAGCGCACGGTCACGAGCCTCGACGGCACCCGGATTCACGTCGTCGAGTACGGGCCCGAGGAGGGACCCGCCCTCGTGCTGGTGCACGCGTGGATGTGCTCGATCGAGCTCTGGCACCGCCAGATCGAAGCCCTCGACACCGAGGCACGGATCATCGCTCTGGACCTCCGCGGCCACGGCCGCAGCGGGCTCGCCCCCACCCTCGACTACTCGATCGAGGCCTTCGCCGACGACCTGAACGCGGTCCTGGAGGCCTGTCTCGGCGATGGCGAGCGCGCGGTGCTGGCCGGTCATTCGATGGGCGCGATGACGGTGGGCGCCTGGGCCCTTCGCTACGCCGAACAGATCCCAAGGCGCTGCGCCGCGGTCGCGATGATCGGAACCGGCCTGGGCGACCTCACCACCGAAAGCCTCGTCGTGAATGCCCCGATCCCCTTCACCGGAGCTAAGAAGCGGATCGAGGTGGCGCTGCTCTCGACGGAGATCCCGTTCGACGGGGCACCGGAGGCGGCCGTGCGGGCCGGCGCCAGGTACCTCGCGTTCGGGCCCGAGGCTCGCGACGAGGACGTTGCGCTGGTGGCGGCCATGGTCCGAAACTGCCCGCGCCGCGTCCGCGGCCTCTGCGGGGGCACCCTCTCGAGGATGGACGTCTACGAGGGGCTCTCCAACCTCGACGTGCCGGCGAGCGTGATCGCCGGGGCCAGGGACCGGATGACGCCCCCGGTGCACTCGGACAAGCTCGCCGAGCTCCTTCCCGCCGCGCCCAAGGTGATCGTGGCGCCCGGCGCCGGCCACATGGTCCCCCTCGAGGCCGAGGAGACCGTCACCTCCGAGCTGCGAAAGCTCCTGCCGGAGAGGGCCGGGCGCAAGCGCCGCCGGCTCCCCAAGGCCGCCAAGCGCTAGCTCGAGGGGCCCGCGAACGCCTCTGAGGCGGCCGCCGTGCGGTAGGGCTCCAGCTCCGCGAGCTGTCCCTGGGCCCGGGCGATCAGGTTCCCGAGGTCGGCGCTGATCTCGGCCGCGCTCGTCGCCTGCAGGTTCTGCCAGAGCGAGAGCTTCCCGGAGATGCCCACGTGGAGGCCCTCCAGCTCGACCAGCCGGCTGAGCGGCGAGTAGCTGAAGAGCCGGCCATTCGGCTTGAGGCGGCCGAGCTTTTCCGCCCCCCAGGCGGCCGAGCTTTTCAGCCGGTCGACTCCCACCTCCAGCTCGACCATGATCGCCCGGAGGGCTTGCCGGTCGGAGTCGAGCTCGCCGGAGAGCCGCCCAAGGAAGTCCCCCAGCTCGGTCCCCGCGTTGCTCGAGGCGGCGCGCTTGGCGAGCTCGGTCCCGACGGTCGATCCGGCCCAGTGATCCTGAAGGTAGATGGCTCTCAGGTCGCTACCCACGGCGGCACCGTACCCGACTTCCCCGGTTACATTCCGTGACGATGGAGAGCGAGCGAGCGAGCGAGATCGACAGGTCACTCGATGAACGCGCCCTGAGGCGGCTCATGACGGTGGGGCGGACGCTGGTCTCACAGCTCGACCTCGAGGCCGTCCTCCGCGAGCTCCTGGAGGTCGCGCGCGAGTTGACCGGCGCCCGCTACGCGGCGCTCGGGATTTTGGACGAGAACCGTCGGGGGCTGGCCGGCTTCCATGCGCTGGGGATCGACGAGGAGACCCGCGAGGCGATCGGCGAGCTGCCGCGGGGCCGCGGGGTCCTGGGGCTGCTGGTGGGCGAGGAGAAGCCCCTGCGCCTCGACGATGTCGGCTCGCATCCCCGCTCGTTCGGCTTTCCGCCCGGCCACCCGCCCATGAGCGGCTTCCTCGGAGTCCCGATCCTGATCCGCGGCGAGGCCTGGGGGAATCTCTACCTCACCGAGAAGGACGGCGGGCCGTTCACGGACGCCGACGAGGAGGCCGCCGTCGTCCTCGCCGAGTGGGCGGGGATCGCGATCGACAACGCCCGCCTCTTCAGCGGCTCGGAGGAGCGCCGGGGCCAGCTCGAGCGCGCCGTCTCGCGCCTGGAGGCGACGACGGAGATCGCCCGTGCGGTGGGCGGCGAGACGAACCTCGAGCGCGTGCTGGAGACGATCGCCAAGCGGGCGCGGGCCCTCGTGGAGGCGCGCTCGGTGGTGATCCTCCTGGAGGACCAAAACGAGCTGGAGGTGGCGGCCACCGCCGGCGAGTTCACCCGCGACGTCCGCGGCGAGCGGCTGACCATCGGCTGGACCACCTGGGGCGGGGTGCTGCGGGGGCTGCGCCCCGAGCGTGTCGCCGACGTCCACGCCCGCCTCGGCATCTCTCCGCGAGAACTGGGCATCGAGGCTCACGCCGCGCTACTCACGCCGCTCAACTTCCGGGGCAACGCGCTGGGCGTCATCGCCGCGTTCGACCGCCTCGAGCTGGGCCCCGAGTTCGACGAGGAGGACGAGCGACTGCTGGATGCCTTCGCCGCCAGCGCGGCCACCGCCGTGTCCACGGCGAAGTTCGTGGCATCCGAGCGCCTGCGCCACTCCATCGAGGCATCCGAGCGCGAGCGCCAGCGCTGGGCGCGCGAGCTTCACGACGACACCCTCCAGTCGCTCGGCGCGATGCGGGTCGTGCTCTCGTCCGCCGTCCGCACCGGCTCGCCCGAGGAGCTTCGCAGCGCCGTGACCGGCGCCGTGCAGCAGCTCGGCGACGGCATCACCGCGCTTCGCGGGCTGATCTCCGAGCTGAGGCCGGCCGCCCTCGACGAGCTGGGCCTGGCCGCGGCGATCGAGGGTCTGATCGAGCAGCAGGCCGCTGCCGGCGAGCTCAAGATCGACGCCGACGTGCTGATCGAGCAGCGCCCGGGAGAGCCCGAGCGGCTGGACCCCGAACTCGAGAGCACGCTCTACCGGGTGGTGCAGGAGGCGCTTACGAACGTGGTCAAGCACGCGGAGGCCGAGTGCGTTCGCCTGGTGCTTCGCGAGGAGGGCGACCGAATCGAGCTCGTCGTCCGCGACGACGGCCGCGGCTTCGAGACCGGGCGGCCCAGCGACGGGTTCGGCCTTTTGGGCATGGTCGAGCGCATCGAGCTGGCCGACGGCGAGCTCAAGGTCCGCTCAGAGTCGGGCGAGGGAACCGAGATTCGCGCCTGGGTCCCCGCCCGCCGCGGTCAGGAGGACTCGAGCAGGTTGCGCTCGAGCGCGTAGCGGACGAGCTCCGAGCGCTTGCTCATCCGCAGCTTCTGGTGGATGTGCGAGCGGTGGGACTCGACGGTGCGCACGCTCAGGAATAGTTCCTCCGCGATCTCGCCGTTGGTGTGCCCGAGGGCGATCAGGCGCAGCACGTCGAGCTCGCGGTCGGAGAGGTCGTCGGGGGGGCCCTCGGGTTCGGCCGCGAGCCTGGCGCCCAGCTCGGGCTGGAGGTAGGTACGGTTCTGCGCCGCCAGCCGCACCGCCTTGACGAGCTCGGAGTCGGCGGCGTCCTTGAGGATGTAGCCGTTAACCCCCGCCTGCATGGCCTCACGCGCGAAGACCGGGTCGCTCTGCATCGTCAGGATGACGATCCGGGTCTCGGGCGCGACCTCGAGCAGCTCCGGGACGGCGCGCAAGCTGGGGCCGCCGGGCATGTTGAGGTCGAGGATCAGGACGTTGGGCCGGTGGCCGCGCACATAGCGGACGGTCGAATCGACGTCGCCTGCCTCGGCCACCACGCGCAGGTCGGCCTCGGCGTCGAGCAGCATGCGCAGGGCGCTGCGAACGACGGCGTGGTCCTCGGCGAGGACGATGCTGATCGTCGCGCCGGATTCGCCACTCTCCTCTGGTTCAGGCACGACCGCGAGGCTACCGCCCACGCCACTCAGATCAGACTCCGCGCTCACACAGCGAGGCTATGCGCAAACGCCCCCCCGCACAACGGGTCCGAATGCGGATTGAGTCTGCGGAAAACTACTGAACCGGTTCGTCGGCCTCGGCCATTAACAGGGTCTGCACGACGCGCCGAGGGGGCCCTCCGGGTCGAACACCGGTTCCCGGGCGTCGCGATCCGTAATCGGCGGGCGCCTCCGGCGACTAACCTCTGAAACCCAGACTTGGAGGCCGAGTGGAGAAGCTTGAGAAGACCGAAGCGGAGTGGCGCGAGGAGCTGAGCGCCGAGGAGTACGAGGTGCTGCGCGAGCAAGGGACCGAGCGCGCGTTCGCCGGCGCCTACTGGGACACGAAGGACGACGGCATGTACCGCTGCAAGGGCTGCGGCCAGGCGCTGTTTCGCTCCGACACGAAGTTCGACTCGGGCACCGGCTGGCCCAGCTTCTTCGACCCGGCCGACAACGCGGCCGTCGAGACGCGCGCGGACAACTCGCTCTTCATGCGCCGCACCGAGTTCGTGTGCTCACGCTGCGGCGGGCACCTGGGGCACCTGTTCGAGGACGGCCCGAACCCCACCGGCCTGCGCTACTGCATCAATTCCTGCTCGCTCGACTTCGACAAGTCCGAGTGATCCCGGCCGTCCCGTGACCGAGCCGCCCCCGAGCGGCTCGGACTCGATCAGCCCCACCGCCCACTACACCGCGGCGGTGTGGTCGCGAAACGGCCTGTCGCCGCCTGAGCTCGCGACGGGCTTCGGCCGGATCTCCTTCAACTCGGCACGGCCGCTGATGGCGGCCTCCCACGCGCTGGGCGGTCCGACCCTCGAGGAGTTCCTGCTCGCGCGCCACCGGCTGATCGACCATCTGCTCGAGCGCGCGATCCAGGACGGCCGGGTCTCGCAGGTCCTCGAGATCGCGTGCGGCATGTCGCCGCGGGGCTGGCGCTTCGCCCGCGACCACGGCAATGCGATCGACTACGTGGAGGCGGACCTCCCGGCGATGGCGTCGCGTAAGCGCGAGGCCCTCGAGCGCGCCGACTCCCTGGGCGCGCATCACCGGGTCGTGGAGATCGACGCGCTGGCGGCCTCGGGCGCGCATGCCGTCGGCGCGATCGCCGGCGGGCTCGACCGCTCCCGCGGCCTCGCGGTGATTACCGAGGGGCTGATCTCCTACCTTGATCGCGACGGCGTCCTCGGCCTGTGGAGCCGGATCGCGGCCACGCTGGCCGGCTTCGCGGACGGGTTCTACCTCTCGGACATCCACCTGGGGGGCGAAAACCCGGGCCCGGCCGCGGCCGCGTTCAAGCGCGCGCTCGGCGTCTTCGTCCGCGGAACCGTGGAGCTTCACTTCGACACCGCCGAGGAGACGCGGGCCGCCCTCCTCGAGTGCGGTTTCGCCTCCGCGGAACTGCACCGCCCGCTGGACTTCTCCGGCGACATCGAGGTCTCGGGCCGAGGCGCCGAGCTGGTGCGGGTGATCGACGCGAGCCCTTAGATGAGCAATTCCGCGATCCCCACGCACGCGGATGACG
>JBPCKC010000094.1:0-5215 GCA_051004675.1 Solirubrobacterales bacterium | reverse complement strand
CCGCCGTCCCTGGAGGGCGCTATCCGCACCGCATCAGGCGCCCGACAGCGCCCATCAGCTCCGCGGTGCGCTCGTCCTGGTCGGCCTGTTTCCCGCCGATGACACAGTGGCGAGCGTGGTCGTCGAGCAACCCGAGCGCGACCTTGTCGAGGGCCGCCTGGGCGGCGCTGATCTGCGTCAGCACGTCGATGCAGTAGCGATCTTCCTCGACCATCCGCTTGACGCCTCGAACCTGGCCCTCGATCCTCGCGAGCCGGCCGAGAAGCTGCTCCCGGGTGGCGGAGTAGCCGCGGGCGGGAGGCGGTTCGGCAGAGCTCACGCGCCGATTCTACATTACCCCCCGGGTGTACACCGGCGGCCGGGACCGCAGCCGACGGGGGCCCTTCAAAGCCTTCAGTGACTGCTAACCTGGTCCGAGCGATACCCCCACCCGGTAAAGAAGGGGAGGCAAGCCATTGAGGACGAGCTCGGAGTTCATCTATCGGGTCGAAGGCATGAGCTGCGCTCACTGCGAGCGCGCGGTGACGAACGAGGTCTCTCGCGTGGCCGGCGTCGAGAAGGTCGACGTCGACATCGACAGCGGGCGGGTGACCGTGCAGGGCGAGGGGGTGGACGACGGCGCCGTGCGCGCCGCGATCGACGAGGCGGGCTACGCGGTCGCGTCCTAGCCGGACCGTCGCCGAGATCCCATGAGCGCCACCTCCGAGAAGCTCGACCTCCCGATCGAGGGCATGACGTGCTCGTCGTGCGCCAATCGGATCGAGCGCAGGCTGAACCGGCTCGAAGGGGTGGACGCGACCGTCAACTTCGCCACCGAGCGGGCGTTCGTGGAGTTCGACCCCGCGCAGATAGTGCCCGAGCGGCTGGTCGAGGCGGTGGAGGAGGCGGGCTACACCGCCCGCCTGCCCGCCCCGGCGGGCGACGAGGCGGCCGTGCGCGAGGACGACCCGGCGGCCGACCTGCGTCGGCGGCTAGTTGCGTCCGCACTGCTGTCGCTGCCGATCCTGCTGCTGTCAACTGTCCCCGCGCTTCAGTTCGACAATTGGCAGTGGCTGGCGCTCAACCTGGCCACGCCGGTGGTCCTGTGGGCGGGTTGGCCCTTCCATCGCGCGGCCTGGCAGAACCTCCGCCACCGCGCCGCGACGATGGACACGCTGATCTCGGTCGGCACGCTGGCCGCCTGGGGGTGGTCGGTGGTCGCGCTCTTCTTCCTCGGCGCCGGCGAGCCGGGCATGCGCATGCCCTTCGAGCTCGTGCTCGAGCGCGGCACCGGCAGCGACCACGTCTACCTCGAGGTCGCCGCCGTCGTGACGACCTTCATCCTGGCCGGACGCTACTTCGAGGCGCGAGCCAAGCGCCGCGCGGGGGCGGCGCTCAAGGCGCTGCTCGAGCTGGGGGCGAAGGAGGTCTCCGTGATCGACGCCGACGGTGCCGAGCGGTGCCTGGCGGTCGAGCAGCTCCAGGTCGGCGACCGCTTCGTCGTGCGCCCGGGCGAGAAGGTCGCCACCGATGGGATCGTCGAGGAGGGCTCATCGGCGGTCGACCAGTCGCTCCTGACGGGCGAGTCGGTGCCGGTCGAGAAGCAGCCGGGCGACGACGTCGTCGGCGCGACCGTCAACGCCGGCGGCCGGCTGGTGGTCCGCGCGACGAAGGTGGGGTCCGACACCGCGTTGGCGCAGATCGGCCGGCTGGTAACCGAGGCCCAGAGCGGCAAGGCGCCGGTCCAGCGCCTGGCCGACCGCGTCTCCGGCGTCTTCGTTCCGGTCGTGGTCGTGCTCGCCGTCGCCACGCTCGGCTTCTGGCTCGCCGCGGGCGCCGGCGCGGCGTTCGCGTTCACCACGGCTGTGGCGGTGCTGATCATCGCCTGCCCGTGCGCGCTCGGGCTGGCCACGCCCACCGCGCTGCTCGTGGGCACGGGCCGCGGGGCGCAGCTCGGGATCCTGATCAGGGGCCCAGAGGTGCTCGAGTCCACGCGGCGGGTCGACACGATCGTGCTCGACAAGACGGGCACGGTGACCACCGGCCACTTGACGCTGGTCGATCTGGTGCTTGCCGAGGGAACGCAGCGCGCGCAGGCGCTGCGGCTGGTGGGGGCGATCGAGGACGCCTCCGAGCACCCGATCGCCCAGGCGATCGCACGAGCGGCCCGGAGCGAGCTCGACCGGCTGCCGCGGGCCGAGGGCTTCGCGTCCCGCGCGGGGCTCGGCGTCGAGGGTGTGGTCGAAGGCCAGGCGCTGATCGTCGGGCGTCCGGCGCTGCTCGCCGGCCAGGCGCTGCGGTTGCCGGCCGAGCTCGAGTGGGCGCGCCGGGAAGCCGAGGCCATGGGCCGCACGGCGGTCATCGCCGCCTGGGACGGCGAAGTTCGGGCGCTCTTCGTGGTCGCAGACGCGGTCAAGGCGACGAGCCCCGAGGCCGTGGCGGGGATGAAGAGGCTCTCGCTGCGCCCCGTCCTGCTCACCGGCGACAACGCGTCGACCGCCCGAGCGGTCGCCGGCCAGGTGGGGATCGACGAGGTGATCGCCGAAGTAATGCCCGTCGAGAAGACCGATGTCATCCGCCGCCTCCAGGCCAAAGGGCGCGTGGTCGCGATGGTCGGCGACGGCGTCAACGACGCGCCGGCACTGGCCCAGGCCGACCTCGGCTTGGCGATCGGGACCGGGTCCGACGTGGCCATCGAGGCATCCGACCTGACCTTGATCTCCGGCGATCTGCGTGCCGCTGCCGACGCAATCCGGCTCTCGCGCCGGACGCTTCGGACGATTAAGGGCAACCTGTTCTGGGCCTTCGCCTACAACGTCGCGGCGCTGCCGCTCGCCGCGCTCGGCTACCTCAACCCGGTGATCGCCGGCGCGGCGATGGCGTTCTCGAGCGTTTTCGTCGTGTCGAACTCGCTGCGCCTGCGGGCCTTCGCGACCGAGCGGAGCGGCTAAGCGACCTACGCCTATCGCGCCAAGTCCACCCGTGCACGAGTGGCCACCACTCAGCCCACCGTCACTCTCCTTGGGATTGCTCGAGACGCGTCCCGTACCAATCCGCTCGCCATCGACTCACCGCGACAATCGACCGTGAATGTGCGGCTGCGTCCCCTCGGGCGAGCTCGACGATCTCCGGGTCGAGCCCCTTCCCGACCTCTGCCCGAGCCAGCCGGACCGCGTCGCGCTGATGGGCCGCGAACATGTCGAGGAACGTTCGGTCGAATGGCCGCGTCCGCCGCAGCCGCAAGAGGTCCTCGGCGGTGGGCGTCTCGATCGAGGGCATCAGGCCGCCGCCGTGCAGGCCCGCCCGAAGCGGGAGGTCGGCGTTGAACAGCCTGAGGTGGGCGCCGTTCAACACCGCCTCCTCGCCTCCCTTGCGCGCCATGGCGGCCGCCAGCCGTCGCAGCTGCGGCCGCCTCGCCTCGAGAGCGGCGATCCTCGCCATCCTCTCTCCCATCCTCTCGTGAGCGCCCATGCCAGCAAGGAAGGCGCCGTCGGCCTCGATCGTGCCGCGCCGCTCCGAGTTCGGCGCCAGGCTCGAGACCACCATGGCGACGAAGGCCAGTGAGCCCAGGGCGAGCGCCCAGCCGGCCAGCCTGCGCTTGCGGCCCCCCGCCCCCGATCCGCGCGCAGTCACCGCCGCTTCGGCGTCTTGCCCACCGCCGACAGGGCAGGGGCGGGACGCGACAGCTGCCGCTGAGCGCCCGCAGACGGCTTCGCAGGGGCCGTGAGCGCGATCACCAGCGCGAGCGCGCCGAGCGCGGGCTGTATCGGACCGAAGTACGTGAGCGCGCCGGAGAGGCCGAGCACGAGGACGACCAGCTTGTTGCAGATCGGGCAGCCGATCGCGAGGGCGCTCAGGACGCCGCCGCCGATGCCGGCGTTCGCTCGCGACGGCGCCCCGGGCCCGCCCGGGACCGCGTAGGTGGCCAGCAGGGCGCCGACCGCCACGCTGTTGAGCGGCCAGAGGACCAGGTCGGACGCCCGCACCGGCGTCATGCGGATGAACCAGGGGTTCGGTAGGACGTCGGTGGGGACACCGGTCAGGACGGCGGTCGCGAAGCCGCGATCACCGCCAGGAAGTAGCGCGGGCCGAGGAGGCGGACCACTGCGTCAGTGTAAACGGCGCCTCTGAGCGACGACGGAGCTACCTTTCTCGCCGATGAGCCAGCGAACCGCGATCCTCGCGACGCGGTCCGGTCTGCTCCTCGTCGCCCCCGCGCCCGGCTTCCGGAGCGAGCCCGACCCGGTGCCTGCCCGCGCTACGGCCACGAAACCGCCACGAGGGTCGCTTAGATGGAGGTCGCCAGCCTCGCGCGACGCCGGGTGTTGCATCGGCGCGGGCTGCGGCTCGAGTACTTCACGATCTCCTGGAACGTCATCGAGGCGGTGGTCGCCATCGGAGCCGGCGTCATCGCGGGAAGCGTTGCGCTGGTCGGCTTCGGCGTCGACAGCGGCATCGAGGTCATCTCGGCGGTTGGCCTGACCTACCGGCTGCTCAAGGCCGGTCCCGACGCGGACGCCGTCGAGGAGAGCAAGGCCGAGCGCGGGGCGCTCTTCGTCGCGGCCTTCACGTTCTTCGCGCTCGCCGCGTATATCGGCATGAAGGCGCCTCCGCGCTGATCGCACGTGAGGGGCCAGACAGCTCGACGGTTGGCCTCGCGCTCTCTGTGCTGTCGCTGGCGGTCATGCCCGCATTGGCTTACTTCAAGCAGCGCACCGGTGAGCAGCTTGGTAGCCGTGCACTTCAGGCCTACGCGATCGAGACCTGGGTGTGCTCGTATCTCTCGTTGGTGCTGCTGCTCGGAGTCGGGCTGTACGCGGCGTTCGATTGGTGGTGGGCCGACGCGGTCGGAGCCCTGCTCATGCTGCCGGTGATCCTGTGGCAGGGCTGGGAGACGCTCGAGGAGGCGCGGGAGGAGGGCGACGACGACTGAGCGGACGGCGGCGGAGCTCGCCCCAATACCCGGTTGCGCTGCCTGACGGGGGATAGACGCCTCCGTCCGACAGCGCGCAGCCGCTCTGACCCCGACCCTCAACCGACCCCGGCAGTGCCCGGGGCCGCCCTTCCCTCGTCCCTACCGCCCTTCCCGTCAGCCGGCCGGCTGGCGCCGGCTGAGAGCGCCTCATCCACCGTGGAATAGACGACCATCTCGACTACCCTGCCGTCGCGCACGGTGACGACCTCGCCGTGCGGCTCGGGCTGCTCGCCCCACTCCGGCGGCTGCCGAGTCTGAACG
>JBPCKC010000093.1:0-13090 GCA_051004675.1 Solirubrobacterales bacterium | reverse complement strand
CCCCCCCCGTGCCCGGGCGGACTCGCTGTGCACGGGGAATCCCGCGGCTTTCGCGACCGCCTCCACGGCCGGTGCGAGCCCGGTGGCGGCCTCGGCCCCGATCGAGACGACGGAGTTCCGGCGCATGAAGGCCTCGGGGCCAAGGGGGCCACCGAAACGGGCGGCGCCGCCGGTCGGAAGGACGTGGTTGGAGCCGGCGGCGTAGTCGCCGAACGCGGTGGCCCCTCCCGCGCCGACGAAGACGCATCCCGCGATCCGCGAGCGCGCGGCGTTCTCGTCGGCGCCCGCGAACGCCAGCTCGAGGTGCTCCGGCGCAAAGGCGTCGGCGAGGTCCAGGGCGACCTCCAGCCCGGGCGCCGTGACGAGCGCGAGCGGGGCTTCGGTGACGCTGGGCCGATCGGCCACCAGCTCGGCCACCAGCTCGGCCACCCGGTCGAGCACCTCCGCCTCCGGCGAGACCACGACCAGCGGCGAGTCGCTTCCGTGCTCGGCCTGGGCGGACACGTCGAGGGCGATCATCCTTGGGTCGGCGGTCGAGTCGGCTACTACCAGCAGCTCGCTGGGGCCCGCCAGCCCGTCGATGCCCACGTGGCCGAAGGCCAGGCGCTTGGCCTCGGTGACGAAGCGGTTGCCGGGCCCGACGACGACGTCGACCGCCTCGATCGACTCGGTCCCGAACGCCAGCGCGCCGATCGCCTGGGCGCCGCCGACGGCGTAGACCTCCTCCACCCCCGCGATCGCAGCGGCGGCCAGCGTGGGCGCCTGCGGGCGCCCACCGGCGCCGGGAGGGCTCGCGAGCGCGATCCGCTGCACGCCCGCCACGCGCGCGGGGATGCAGCACATGAGGACGGATGACGGATAGGGGGCCTTGCCCCCGGGTGCGTATATCCCCGCGGCCCCCACCGGCTCGCTTCGCACCTCGACCCGCTGGCCATGCGGGAGGTCGGCGAGCGCGGGCCGCGAGAGCCCGTCCATCTCAGCGCGCGCGACGGCCTCGATGTTGGCTGCCGCGAGGCGCAGGGCCTCACGCACATGCGGCTCGAGCAGCCCCGGGGCCGCCGCCACCGCCTCGGGGTCCACGCGCAGGGCATCGGGCAGGGCCTCGCCGAAGCGCTCGGCCTGCTCGCGGACGGCGGCGTCGCCCCCGGCGCGTACCCGCTCGAGGATCTCGCGGACGCCGGCGGTGATCGACTCCTGCGGCGCCAGCGCGCGAAGGTCGGCGGCCAGCCCACGTGGATTCGTGCCGCTCCATTCAAGGCGCTTGAGCTTCATCGGCCGGCCTCCCCCAGCCGGTCGGCGAGCGCGTCGATCTCGGCCGAGCGCAGCTTGTGCGCTACGCGGTTGGCCACCAGGCGAGCCGTGCACAGCGCGATCTCCTCGCGAACCTCGAGGTCGTTCTCGGCGAGCGTGCGGCCGGTGTCGACGAGGTCTACGATCCCGTCGGCCAGGCCCACTAAAGGCGCCAGCTCCACCGACCCCTTGACCTCGATCACCTCGGCCTGGCGGCCGGTGTCCTCGAAGTGGCGCTCGGCGATCCGTGGGTACTTGGTGGCGATCCGCATCGCACCGAGGCGGCGCCGGGCCTCGGGGAGGGGGTCCTCGCCGGCCCGCGAGGCCACGACCATCCGGCAGGCGCCGTAGTCCAGGTCGAGAAGCTCGTAGACCGCACGGTCGTGCTGCTCGAGGAGCACGTCCTTGCCGGTGATGCCGACGTCGGCCGCTCCCGCCTCGACGTAGGTGGGAACGTCCGAGGGGCGCATGGTGACCAGCTCCAGCTCGCCGGCCGCGAAGGTGAGAGCGCGCGAGTCACCGCGCGCCTCGGCCGTATCCGCGCCGATCCGGTCAAGCAGGTCGAGGGTGCCGGCGAACAGGGCGCCTCGCGGCACCGCGAGCTTGAGCGCGCTCATCCTCCCTCTCCCCTCCCCGCGATCCGCTCCTCCTCGGCCTGCGCGATGTGCAGCCGCTCGAGCTGAAGCGCGAAGCCCGCGGCGGGGAGCGGGCGACCGAAGCGGCCCATCAGCTCGTCGTAGCGTCCGCCGCCGCCGAGCACGTGACCGAGCGCCGGGTCGTAGACCTCGACGATCGCGCCGGTGTAGTAGCCCAGGTCGCGCAGCAGCCCGAGGTCGAGCTGGATGCGATCGGCCACTCCTCGCTCGCGCAGGGCCTCGAAGGTCGCGGCCAGGCGGCCGGTCGCGCGCTCGACCGCCTCGCCGCCCAGCTGGCGGGCCTCGTCGAGCACCTCGGCGCCGCCCCGGATGCCCGGCAGCCGCATCAGGGTCTCCCGCGCGGCTTCGTCCAGCCCGAGAGCGTCCACCTCGGCCGCAAGGCCCACGAGGTCGTGCGCCGCCAGGCGGGCGAGCACGGCGGCGCGCCCCTCTTGCGCGATTCCCAGCTCGTCCAGGAGGGCCTCGAAGAGGTCGGCGTCGCCAAGACCGATCACCGCCCGCGTGAGCCCGGCGGCGTCCAAGGCGGCGCTCAGGATCTCGACGACCTCGGCGGTGCCCGCGGGCGCGGGCATGCCGATCAGCTCCAGCCCGGCCTGCATGAACTCGCGCATCTGGCCGCGCTGAGGCCGCACGGCGCGGTAGGCCGTACCCGAGTAGGAGAGGCGGAAGGGACCGTCGGAGTCCGCGAACCGGGTCGCGACGAGGCGGGCGATCGGAATCGTCATGTCCGAGCGCATCGCGACCAGGTCGCCGCTTTCGTCGAAGAACCGGTGGGCGGGAGGGGCGGCGGCCTCGCCCGCTCGCGCGAGCACCTCGTCGTACTCGATCGTGGGCGTCCGGACCTCGCCGTAGCCGAAGCGCTCGAAGACCTCGAACAGGCCAGCCTGAAGCGCGCGCAGCTCGCGCATCTCGTCGGGCAGGAGGTCCCGGGTACCTGATGGTGTCGGATGCGTCATCTCGGCGACGGCCTCCCGGGCCGCTCGCGCAGGGTAGGGGGTCGGCGCCGGCCCCTACGCAGGGACGCGTTCGCTGGAAACGCGCTCGATCTGGGCGCCCAGCTCGCGCAGGCGCAGGTCGATGCGCTCGTAGCCGCGGTCGATCTGCGTGACGTTTCCAATCTCCGACGTCCCCTCCGCGCACAGCGCGGCGATGAGCATCGCCATCCCGGCACGGATGTCGGGGCTCTCCAGGCGCTCCCCGTGAAGCCGGCTCGGACCACTGATCACGGCCCTGTGCGGGTCGCAGAGCAGGATCCGAGCGCCCATGGCGACGAGCTTGTCGACGAAGAAGAGGCGGTTCTCGAACATCTTCTCGAAGATCATCACCTCGCCGTTGGCCTGCGTGGCGAGCGCGACGGCGATCGAAGTCAAATCGGCCGGGAACGCCGGCCAGGGTCCGTCGTCGATCTTCGGGATCTGATCGCCGACGTCGGCCTTCACCTCGAGGTTCTGGTCCGGAGGTACCAGCAGGTTGGTGCCCTCGATCTCGGTGACCAGGCCGAGGCGACCGAAGTGACGCCGAATCGCGAGCAGGTCCTCGCCCTCGATCTCCTTGATCCGCAGGTCGCCGCCGGTGGCCGCGGCGAGGGCCATGAAGCTTGCGGCCTCGATGTGATCCGGGCAGATGTGGTGCTCGGCCCCGCCCAGCGTCTCCCGCCCGTGGACGGTCATGACGTTGGAGCCGATGCCGTCTATGTCCGCGCCCATCTTCACCAGCAGCCGCGCGAGGTCCTGAACGTGGGGCTCGCACGCAGCGTTGCCGATCGTGGTGGGGCCGGGCGTGAGCGCGGCCGCCATCAGCGCGTTCTCGGTGGCCATCACGGACGGCTCGTCCATGAAGATCCGGCACGCTCGCAGTCCCTCGCCCGCCGTGATCTCGATCATCCGGTCTCCGCTGACACTCGCCCCCATGTCGACGAAGGCGTCGAGGTGCGGGTCCAGCCGGCGGCGCCCGATGGTGTCGCCGCCCGGCGGCGGCATGCGCGCCTCGCCGAAGCGGGCGAGGAGCGGGCCCGCGAGCAGAAACGACGCGCGGATCCGCGCCGAGAGCGATTCGTCGAGGGCCGTCTCCGTGAGCGAGTCGGCCCGAAGCGCGATCTCGTTGTCGCCCGTCCACCCCGCCTGGACGCCGATGCTCTCGAGCAGGGCGATCTGGGTCTCCACGTCGCGGATCCGCGGCACGTTCGAGAGGCGGACCTCCTCGGAGGTGAGCAGGCAGGCGGCCAGGAGCGGCAGCGCCGCGTTCTTGTTGCCGGCGACGGTGATCTCGCCGGAGAGGGGCGTCCCTCCCTGGATGATGAACTTCTCCATCTGGCGACTAGGGTAAACGACACCCTGATGGCCGAGCCGACGAGACAGGAGGCATGGGACCTGGTGTGCGAGTGGGTCGAATCCGACTCCCTTCGCAAGCACCTGCTGGCCGTCGAGGCGGGAATGGTGGCCTACGCGCGGAGATTCGGGTCCGACGAGGAGCGATGGGCCGTCACCGGGCTCGTCCACGACCTCGACTACGAGCGCTACCCCGATCTCGACACGGGCCATCCCCGCTACGCGCTCGAGGAGCTGGAGGCGCGCGGCTATCCCGAGGACGTCATCGATGCGGTTGCAGGCCACGCCACGTTCCTGGGCGTCCCGCGCGAGACCCGGATGGCCAAGGCACTGTTCGCCGTCGACGAGCTGTCGGGGTTCATCGCGGCCTGCGCCCTGGTGCGGCCAACCGGGATCGAGGGCATGAAGCCCAAGTCCGTGAAGAAGAAGCTGAAGCAGCCTTCGTTCGCGGCCGGGGTCAACCGCGAGGAGGTGGCGCAGGGCGCCCAGGAGCTGGGCGTCGAGCTCGACGAGCACGTTGCGTTCCTGATCGAGGCGATGGCGGAGCGCTCCGACGAGCTCGGGCTCGGGCCCCGCGAGGACGCCGGGCGACCTACCTCGGACGCTGCATGAGGGCCCGATACAAGGTGCTCATCGGCCTCGCGGTCGTGCTGGCGGCGCTGCTGGCGCTGAACGCGATCGCGCTCAACCAGCAGACCAAGGCCGCGGACGTCACCGTCGAGGGCGGCGAGATCCTGAGCCTGCCCGGAGGCGATGTCCAGGTGCTCGAGACCCCCGCCCCGGCCGGCGCCACCGGGGCCCCGATCGTGCTCCTGCACTGTTACCTGTGCTCGCTCGAGTGGTGGGACGAGCTCGCGCCGATCCTCGCCGAGAACCACCGGGTGATCCGGGTCGACCTGCTGGGGCACGGCGGGTCCGAGAAGCCGGCGAGCGGCTACTCGATACCCGACCAGGCCGGGCTCGTGGCCGGGGCGCTGAACCAGCTCGAGGTGCAGGGCGCCGTGGTCGTGGGCCAGTCGATGGGCGCGACCGTCGCCGTCGCCTTGGCCGAGCAGTCAAGCCAGCTTGTCGACCGGGTGGTCGCGATGAACGAGGCGCCGACCAACGAGGACAGCGAGCTGCCGGTGCTCGCCAGGCTCGGGTACCTGCCGGTGCTCGGCCAGGCGATGTACAGGCTCGCGCCCGACTTCGCCATCCGCGGCGGCTTCAAAAAGGCGTTCGCGCCCGACTTCGAGCCCTCCGGGGACTTCGAGGACGATGTGATCGTCCCCGGCTACCGGGCGGTGACCTACACCTCCTACAAGGAGGCGTACGAGGCGCTGGGGGACTACCGCGACTCAGAGCCCCTCGACTCACGAATCACCGCGGCCGCGGTCCCGCTGCTCGTCGTCCTCGGCTCGGCGGACCAGGTCGTCGACACGCCGGCGGCCGAGGAGGACTGGGGCACCGTGCCCGGGGTCGAGATCGAGGTGCTGGACGGTGTCGGCAATGCGCCGCAGGTCGAGGCGCCGGAGGAGTTGGCCGAGTTGATCGTGCGGTTCGCGGCGGAGGCCGTGCCGCCGGCGAGCAAGGAATCAGTCCGCGGAGGGAAGGATGCGCGGAAACGCTCGCCGCGTGGTGCCGCGAAAGGCAACGAGGGGAAGAGGCCTAAGGCACGCCGGGCGCGCAAGGGCTAGCGCCCGCGCCACCCCCCCGGGATCGATTGTCACCTGAAGGGCGCTCAGCGACCCTGAGGTGACAATCGGCGCTCTTCGGGGGCTCGTGGGGGCGGCTGAGGGTTCTCGCGGACGCTACTGCCAGCGGCCCCCCGCCTTGGCCCACTCCAGAAGGTGGTCGACCGAGCAGAACCCGTCGGGGATACGGTGCTCCCCTCGGTGGCGTACCAGCAGCACGTGGACGTCGCCCAGCGGCGCGCCGCAGCGGGCGCACTCGGTCAGTTCGCCGTCGAGCGAAGGCGGCTCGTCGTATGCGCCCACCTCCCAGTGGGCGCCCTGGATCGCCCATGGCACGGCGTGTTCGAGGCGGCAGAAGACGGCCCGTCGCTCGCCCGCGGGCTCGAAGGCACGGAAGCCGTCGTCCGCCTCCACGGCCTCGCCGCACCAGGTACAGGTCTCGCTCCTCGAGCCGGGCGGGTAGGTTTCGCGGCGCATGGCCGAGCTCACGATAGTCGCGCTCGACGGGGATCAGACCGGGCAGGAGCTGCTGGAGCAGTCACTGCGGGTGCTCGACCCCCAGGAGTACCGCCCTCTATCCATCAATGGCCTGACGCTGCCGCCCCTGCGGGTCGCGGCCTGAAAAGTGAGCGCGCGGCTACTCCGACAGCCCGGCGGCTTCGAGGGCTTCGAGGTGCCGCTACGGGACGACGGTCACGTTTTCGCAGCGCCTGACTACGTCGTCCGTGTTGACGATGGCGGAGTCGTTTCTGCCCCTGCCGCAGGCGACGATGTCGCTGCCTTCGAACGACTCGTTAGCGGCGGCATCGATGGTGTCGTTGCCACTCCCGCCGCGCAGGGTGTCGTCCCCTTGGTCGCCCTGCATGGTGTCGTCGCCTCCCTGGCCACGGATCGTGTCGGAACCCTCGCCGCCGTAGAGAAAACCGTCATCCCCCTGGCCACCGGAGATCTCATCGCCCCTTGGGCCTCCCACCATCTCGTCGCCGGCGTCGTTGCCGAACATCACGTCTCTGCCGTCGCCATTCCTGCTGAAGTCGTCGAAGTAGTCCGGGCTGGAGCCGCCGTGGTACGTGTCACTGCCGCCGCGCCCGTAGACGTCGTCAGCGCCGCCCTTGGCGAAGATCTCGTCGTGACTCCTGGTGCCGTCGATCTCGTCCGGCTGGTTGGTGCCCTCACAGCGGGGTCCGTCACCGCCGCAGCTGATGGTCGCCGCCAGCGCCACCGCCGCGCAGAGCGCCATCGCCCCGGTCGCCAGTGCGGCCGCCAGTGCAACCTTGGTCTTACCCTCGTTCATCGACGTCCTCTTGGTGATACCTGCGAGCAAGGCAGCCCCTCCCATCTAGCCCCCGTCAGCGAGCTCGGACTGTCCCACGCCCGTGCGGTGGTGTCAAGGGACATCACCCGCGCAGTATCGCGCTCAGCGCCCCGGGCCGCAGCGCCACGGCTTCCAGGAATACCGTCCCTTTTCCATAGGGCTGGAGCTGCCGCCCTTCATGGTCCTCTCCCACCAGCTCCGGACTCCCTCGTGGCCGCGAAAAGGGCTGCCGCCATGCGCCGCCGCGCTCCGGGGCGCGAAATCCACTCGACGACTACAGGTTCGAGACCGCGGCCGCTTAGCTGCTTGGCATTCGGGCCGGCTTGACCGTGCGTTCGGCAGGGCCTACTGTTAACACGCATGATGAAAGGGTCGAGAGGCGGTGGGACTCGGATCGCGTTCGGCGTCCTCGTGGCGGCGGCGGTCTCGGCGCTTCCGGCGCCGAACGCGGTCGCGGTCGCGATCTCGCCCGACGCCCTCACCGATGGCATCGCCACCAACAACAACTGCACGCTGCGCGAGGCGGTGCAGGCGGCGAACAAGAACATCCCGATCGATGACTGCCCGGCCGGCTCGGCGAGCGAGGAGGACCACGTCTTCCTCGACAGCGGGCACTACAAGCTGACGGCGAGCGGTGACGACGAAGCCGCGAACCTCACCGGTGACCTCGACCTCGACGAGAACGGCGGTCCGCTCTCGATTCGCGGCGCCGGCCGAACGGCGACCTTCATCGATTCTGAGATGGACGACCGGGTGCTCGAGACGTCCGAGAACCTGGGCGGGGAGTTCACGCTGGCAGACCTGACGGTGGCCGGCAATCAGCAGAGCCTGTTGAGCGGGGGCGCGATCATGGTCGGAAGCGACCTCACGGCTGACCGCATCATCGTCGAGTCGGGCAAGGCGCAGTTCGGCGGCGGCATCTCCTGCCGTTACGCGGAGCTGAAGCTGCGCAACTCGATCGTCCGCGACAACCAGTCGGTCGTCAGCTCGACGGGATTCCCGAACGTGATTGCGGCCGGGGGCGGGATCCTGGTGACCACGGGGTGCACCGCAACCATCACCGACTCCCTGGTCGAGGACAACGAGTCGATCGCGAACGACTCGCAGGCCCTTGGCGGCGGCATCGTGGCGCGCGGGACCAAGCTCAAGCTCAGGCGCTCGACCGTCACCGGCAACTCAGTGTTCTCCTCGACAAACAGTCCCGCCGTCACCAGCGTCCGCCAGGGCGGCGGGATCTACGTGGAGGGTCAGCCGACGGTGATCATCTCCAACGCCACGATCGCGGACAACACCGCCAGTTCTGTCGGGAGGGCATCGACGGGAGGCGGCGTGTTTCTCGGCGTCGGTGACGCGAACGTCAGGATCGACGCGACCACGCTCTCGCACAACTCAGCGACGAGCGGGACTTCCGTGGCGGCCCTCGGCGGCAACGCGACGATCGGCGGGTCGATCCTCGCCAACACCGCGACGGGCACGGTCTGCTCACAGGCGTCGGGTGGCAAGGTCAAGACCCGTGGCTACAACGTGATCAACCCGGCGCCGAGCGGGTGCATGCACGGCGCAGCCGCGGCGAAGGACGTGATCGATGTGCCGGACATCGGCTCGATCCCGATCGCGAACGGCGGTCCGACTCCGACCCTCGCCATCCCGGGCTCGAGCCCCGCCGCCAACCTGGTGCCCACGAAGGAGTGCAGGCCGGCGAAGCGAAGCGATCAACGTGGTGCCGAGCGGCCTGCCGGTGGCCGCTGCGACGCCGGCGCGTACGATCGCACCAAGTGCCGCGGCGTGCTCGCCGACTCGACCTTCACCTTCCTCACGGCCGGCGACGACAACACCAGTGGGCTCAGCGGCGACGACTTCCTTGCGCCATCCGCGGGGGACGACAAGTACCGTAGCTTCGAGGGCAACGACGTCCTCTGCGGCGGCTCCGGCGACGACCGCCTCGTCGCCGACGAGGGCAAGGACAAGCTCGACGGCGGCCGCGGCAAGGATGTCTGCGATGGAGGCGCCGGGAACGACTCGGCGGTCGCCTGCGAGAAGCAGACGTCGACGTAGGCGCCTTGGGCTCGAGCGGTCTCGGGCGGTCAGCTACTCCGACAGCCGGGCGGCTTCGAGGGCCTGCTGCTGGTCGTTGTAGTACTCGACCCGGGTGAGCTTGCCACCGTGGAGTGTGGAAGCAATGGCGATGATCCTCGCCGTGGGGGCGGTGCTCCACTACGCCGGCGACACGACCGCCAGCGCCGACGACGTCGCCGCGGACGTGGCGAAGCGGGCCGAGACGGCGTCGCGCGCCGTGTACGAGGCGGTGCTGGAGACCGTGGCGAGCGGGGTCCGCACGTCCGACCTGGGCGGCCATTCGTCCACTACGGAGTTCACCGACTCGGTGATCGGGCTGGTGGGGCGCAAGCTCGAGGTGTGGGCCTCGCTCTAGGCCCCGTCGTTTTCGCGATCGCCCAAAAAGGGTAGGTTTGCGGGCGGGTATGGAGGCTGGCACGCTGCCCTCGGGCGAAGACGTTCCCCGGATCGAGCGCCTGCGCGAGTTCGGACGCGGGCATCCGGCCGCCGTCGCGCTGGCCGTCCTCGGCGCGATCGTGGTGATCTTGATCGCCTCGAAAGGCCTCCACGACGTCGCCCAGCGTGGCCTGACGGGCCTGTCGACCGGCTCGATCTACGCGCTGGGCGCCGTTGGCCTGACCCTCGTCTACGGCATTTTGAAGCTCACCAACTTCGCGCACGGCGACTTTCTTGCCTTCGGCGCGTACATGGCATACGTCGTGAGTGTGTCGTGGGACCTGCCGTTCGTGCTCGGCGTCGCGTTCGCGATGGCGATGACGGCGCTGTTGGGGGTCGCACTCGAGAAGGGGATGTGGGCGCCGATGCGCGCTCGTGGAGCCGGGATCCTCCAGCTCATCCTGATGTCGATTGGGCTCGCGCTGGTGATTCGCTACGGCATCCAGTACTTCGCCGGGACCGAACTGCGAAACCTTCCGGTCAACAAGACCGACACGATCAAGTTCCTGGGCCTCACGATCGGGCGCACCCAGGCGGTCGTGATCGTGATCGGCGTGGTGACCCTGGGGACCACGGGGCTGATGCTGCGCTACTCCTTGCTCGGCAAGCGGATGCGCGCCCTCTCGGACAACCTCGACCTGGCCGAGACGACCGGCATCGACACCGCGCGCGTGATTCTCTGGACGTGGGTGTTCGCGGGTGCCTTCGCGGGCCTGGCGGGCGTGCTGTACGGGGCGACGACCCAGCTGCAGCCGGAGATGGGCTTCGAGCTGCTGCTGCCGCTGTTCGCCGCCGTGGTCGTGGGGGGCATCGGTGACGCGTTCGGCGCGCTCGTCGGGGGCATCCTGCTCGGCGTCGTGATCGAGTGGTCCACCCTGTTCGTGGACGCGGGCTGGAAGCCGGCGGTGGGCTTCGTGGTGCTGATCATCGTGCTGATCGTCCGCCCGCAGGGCATCTTCGGGAAAGCGAGAGCGGTGTGAGCGACCTCCTCCCCCTGGCGGTCAGCTTCGAGGCCTTCACCAGCATCGGCTTCTGGACCTCGGTCGGGATCTTCGCCGGCACGTTCACGATCTTCACGCTCGGCCTCCAGCTGAACGTGGGCTTCACCGGGATCTTCAACTTCGGCCAGGCCGCCTTCATGGCCATCGGGGCGTACTCGATGGCCATCCTGACCGTGGACACCGGGATCAACTTCTGGTTGTCGCTGCCGATCTCGATTCTCATCGCGATGGCGTTCGGGCTGGTGGTCGGCCTGCCATCGCTGCGCCTGCGCGCGGACTACCTGGCGATCACGACGATCGCCGCCTCGGAGGCGATCCGGCTTACGGCCCTGAACGCCCGCGACCTCACCGGCGGCGCCCAGGGAATATTCGGCTTCGGCGACTCGTGGGACTCGGTCTCGGACACCATGGAGGGCTGGCTCGAGTGGCTTGGGTGGAGCAACCCCGAGAACCTGTTCCCCCTCTTCCTGGTGGTATGGGCGGTGGCGCTCGTCCTGATCGTGGTGATGACGAGGGTCCAGCGAACCCCGTGGGGCCGGGTGTTGCGCGCGGTCCGCGAAGACGAGGACGCGGCGCGCGCGCTGGGCAAGAACGCGTTCTCCTACAAGCTCCAATCGCTGGTGATCGCCGCGGCGCTGGGCGCGATCGCGGGCTTCTTTTTAGCGATCAACCTCGCCTTCGTCGTGCCGGACGAGTTCAGCCCGACCTTCACCTTCCTGGGCTACGCCGCGCTGGTACTCGGCGGCCTGGCGAGCTACTGGGGCGTGGCCGTGGGGGCGATCATCCTGCAGACGGTGCTCGAAGGCCTGCGCTTTCTCGAGCTGCCGATCTCCGAGGTGAAGATCTCGGCGCTTCGGTTCATCATCCTCGGCCTCGTCCTCATCCTGCTGATGGCGTGGCGCCCGCAGGGGATCTTCGGGAAGCGCGAGGAGATGGTGCTCGGTGACTGACCGGGCGGCGATCTTCGAGGCCAGCGGGGTGGTCAAGCGCTTCGGCGGCATCCGCGCCGTCGACGGCGCAACGATGAGCGTCGGCGAGGGCTCGATCACGGCGCTGATCGGCCCCAACGGCGCCGGCAAGACGACGTTTTTCAATGTCATCACCGGGTTCTACAAGCCCGATGGAGGGAGGGCGAGCTTCCGCGGCGAGCAGGTGCTCGGCAACCCGCCCTACACGCTCGCGCGCAAGGGCATGGTGCGGACCTTCCAGATCACCAAGGCGCTGTCGGCGATGAGCGTCCTCGACAACATGATGCTCGCCGGCCCCGAGCAGCCGGGCGAGCACCTCCGAAACGTCTTCTTCCGGCCGGGCGCCGTGCGCTCGCGCGAGGACGAGGTCCGCGGCGAGGCGATGGAGCTTTTGGAGGTCTTCAGCCTGACGAAGCTCGCCGAGAGCTACGCGGGCACCCTCTCCGGCGGCCAGCGCAAGCTGCTGGAGCTGGCGCGCGCCCTGATGGCGAAGCCCCGCTTTCTGCTGCTCGACGAGCCGATGGCGGGCATCAACCCCACGCTCGGGCGCCGGCTGCTCGACCACATGCAGCGCTTGCGCGCCGAGGACGGGGTGACCTTCCTGTTCGTCGAGCACGACATGGAGGTCGTCATGGGCCACTCCGATCGAGTCGTGGTGATGGCGCAGGGCCGAGTGATCGCCGACGGCCTGCCCGACGAGGTCCGAAATGACCAGGCCGTGATCGACGCGTACCTGGGTGGTACCTGAGGCCGTGGCCCACGAAGCCGCCAACGGCAAGGTCCTGCTGGAGACCGACGGGCTGGTCGCCGGCTACGTGCCGGAGGTCGACATCCTCAACGGGGTCTCGATCAACGTCAAGGAGGGTGAGATCGTGACCATCGTCGGCCCCAACGGCGCCGGCAAGTCCACCCTCATCAAGACGATCTACGGGCTGCTGCGCCCACGCAGCGGAAGCGTCACGTTCCACGGTCAGGACATCGCCAACCGCAAGCCCCACGACTGCACCCGGCTGGGGATGAGCTACGTTCCGCAGCTGGACAACGTGTTCCAGACGCTGACCGTCGAGGACAACCTCGAGATGGGCGCGCTCGATCGCAGCAAGTGGCGTGAGCAGCGCGACCGGATGTACGAGCTGTTCCCGCGCCTGGGCGAGCGGCGCACGCAGGACGCCGGGACGATGAGCGGCGGCGAGCGGCAGATGGTCGCGATGGCCCGCGCCCTGATGACCGACCCGCAGGTGCTCCTGCTCGACGAGCCTTAGGCCGGCCTCGCATCCGCCTTCGTAGACGCCCTCCTGGAGAGGGTGGTCGAGGTCGAAGAGGCCGGAGTGACAGTGAGAATGGTCGAG
>JBPCKC010000092.1:0-6986 GCA_051004675.1 Solirubrobacterales bacterium | reverse complement strand
TCCCCGGCTGGCGCGAGGCGCGGACGTAGTAGCTGTGGAACTGCTTCTCGAGGAGCTGGTAGAAGCGGCGGGCCTTCTGCTTCTCGCGGAGCTGGTTGCGGTACTCCGAGGCGCGCACGCGGCCACGCCCGTGCTCGCCGGGCGGGTATGAGCGTCGCTCCACCCCGCACTTCTCGGTGAAGCAGCGGGCGCCCTTCAAGAAGAGCTTCTGCCCCTCGCGGCGACACTGCTTGCACTGCGGCCCGGTGTCCCTCGCCATGGTTAGCCTCGCCGCCGCTTCTTCGGGCGGCAGCCGTTGTGGGCCTGGGGCGAGACGTCCTTGACCGTGGTCACCTGAATGCCGGCGGCCTGGAGCGAGCGGATCGCGGTGTCGCGACCCGAGCCCGCGCCCTTCGCATGGACCTCGACCCGCTCGAGGCCGTGCTCCATGCCCTTGCGGGCGGCAGCGTCGGCGGTGACCTGCGCGGCGAACGGCGTCGACTTTCGCGAGCCCTTGAACCCGGCCGAGCCGGCGGACTCCCAGCACACGACGTTGCCGTCGGTGTCGGTGATCGTGACGATCGTGTTGTTGAAGGAGGTCTTGATGTGGGCGATGCCGTAGGGGATGTTCTTTTTGACGCGGCGGCGTGTCTTGCCCTTGGGCTTTCTCGGCTGCGGCATGGCTCAGTTCCTCACTTGGGGCCCGGCGCCTTGCGCCTGCCGGCCACGCTCATGCGCTTGGGGCCCTTGCGGCCGCGCGCGTTGGTCTTCGTGCGCTGGCCGCGCACCGGCAGGCCGCGGCGATGGCGCAGCCCGCGGTAGGCGCCGATCTCGGAGAGGCGCTTGATGTTCTGCGAACGGTCGCGGCGCAGGTCGCCCTCGACCTCGCCGGACTCGACCGCCTCGCGGAGCTTCACGGCCTCGTCGTCGGTGAGGTCCTTGACGTAGGTGTTGGGATCGACGCCGGTGTCCGCGAGGATCCTCTGAGCGGTCGAACGGCCGACGCCGTGGACGTAGGTGAGCCCGATCTCGATCCGCTTGTTGAGCGGAAGGTTGATGCCTGCGATGCGCGCCATGTAGTGCTTAGCCCTGCCTCTGCTTGTGCCGGGGGTTCGAGCAGATGACCAGCACGTTGCCGCGCCGCCTGATCACTCGACAGCGCTCACACATGGGCTTTACGGACGTCCGAACCTTCATCGGCTCCCAATTCTGGGGTCGTATCGATCACTTCGTCGAGAAGGCCCCCAAGCCCCATGAATCGGGCGAGCGGGCGCAAACAAATGGCCTTTCGGCCGACCGGGAAGAATAGCAAGGGGTCGCTAGTCCTCGTGCCAGGGCGTAAGGATGCGCGGGCCGTCCTCGGTTACCGCGACCGTGAACTCGAAGTGCGCGGCCAGCGAGCCGTCCGAGGAGTAGACCGCCCAGTTGTCGCCGCCGACCCGGACCTCGGGGCCGCCCGCGTTCACCATCGGCTCGATTGCGAGAACCATGCCCGCCTCCAGCTCCGGGCCCGTTCCCGCCGCTCCGAAGTTGGAAATCTGCGGGTCCTCGTGCATGGCGCGGCCGATCCCGTGGCCGACGAGCGTGCGGATGATCGACAGGCCCTCGGCCTCGACCGTGGTCTGGATCGCGTTGGAGACGTCCCCGAGGTGGCTCCCGGGCCTCGCCTGGGCGATGCCGGCGAAGAGCGAGGCCTCCGTGACGTCGAGGAGCTTCTGGGCGTCGTCGGAGACCGGTCCCACCGGGACGGTCATCGCCGCGTCCGCGACCCACCCGTCCTTGGTCACGCCGACGTCGAGGGAGACGATGTCGCCGCGCGCCAGTTCCTGGGAGCCGGGGATGCCGTGGACGACCATCGAGTTCGGCGAGGCGCAGATCGAGGCGGGGAAGCCCCGGTAGCCCTTGAAAGAAGCCTCGGCCCCCTGCGAGGCGATGAACCTCTCGGCGGCCGCGTCGAGCTCGCCGGTGGTCACCCCCGGGCGGCACTTCGAGGCCAGCATCCGCAGGCACCTGGCCTGGACGGCCCCCGCCGCCGCCATCCGCTCGATCTGCTCCGTGGTCTTGAGGATGATTCCGCTGCGGTACATCGTGCTCACGAGCCTAGCTCCGGGGGAGGCCCCTCAGAGCTCCTCCTCCATCTTCAGCGTGGCGAGCAGGGCGCGGATCCGGTCGGACACCTCGTCGGGCGGGAGGTCGCCGTCGACGCGGCGAAGCTTGCCGGCCGTCTCGTAGCGCGCGACGAGGGGCTCTGTCTTCTCCGCGTAGGTGGTGAGCCGCTTGCGGATCACCTCGGGCTTGTCGTCGTCGCGGACGATCAGCTCGCCCCCGCACACGTCGCAGATTCCCTCCTGCTCGGGCGGGTCGAACTCCACGTGGAAGATGTGCCCCTCCTTGACGCACGTGCGGCGCCCGCCCAGCCTGCGTACGACCTCGTCCTCGCCGACGTCGATGAGGATCGCCGCCGACAGCTCGCGGCCGAGCTCGGCGAACTTCTCGTCCAGCGAGTCGGCCTGACCGGTCGTGCGCGGGAACCCGTCGAGGATGAACCCGTCCTGCGCCTCAGAGGTGACGATCCGTTCGGCGATCACGCCGACGATGAGCTCGTCCGGGACCAGATCGCCGCCCTCCATGTACTCCTGGGCCTCCTTGCCGAGCTCGCTCCCCTCGCGCACCGCCGCGCGGAGGATGTCGCCGGTGGCGTAGTAGGGCAGGTGGAAGTCCTCCTGGAGGCGCTCGCCCTGAGTGCCCTTGCCGGAGCCGGGTGGGCCTAGAAGCACGAGGTTGAGCTCGGACATGAGGCCGGGAGCCTAGAGAATCGGAAGCGGGCGGCGCTCAGCGCGAGGCGTCCTCTCGGGCCCAGGCTCCGGTAGGAGTCAGCGAGGAAGAGGGGGGCTCAACTGTGCGGGATCGTGTGCGGTTTCCGCACCCTAATCCGCACAGTTGCTTTCGCGGCAGCCGGGCCGACGGCGGCGGACGACCGCGCCCGCCTGAGTCCTACTTCAGGAAACCCTCGTAGTTGCGCATCATGAGCTGTGCCTCGAGCTGCTTGACCGTGTCGAGGGCCACGCCCACCACGATCAGGATCGAGGTCCCGCCGAAGAAGAAGTTGGCCGAGGTCTGGCTGATCAGGATCGTCGGCAGGGCCGCGACCGCGCCCAGGTACAGGGCTCCGGGGAAGGTCAGCCGGGAGAGGATGCGGTCGAGGTACTCCGCCGTCGGGCGGCCGGGTCTGACCCCGGGGATGAACCCGCCGTACTTCTTGAGGTTGTCGGCCTGGTCCACGGGATTGAAGGTGACGGCGGTGTAGAAGTAGGTGAAGATGACGATGAAGAAGACCTCGCCGACCACGTAGGCCCACCCGTTCGGGCTGAAGAAGGCGGCGAAGTCCAGCGCGGCCGGGGTGTTGATGAGCTGGCCGATCGTGGGTGGGAAGGCCATGATCGACGCGGCGAAGATCACGGGGATCACGCCGGCCATGTTCACCCGCAGCGGCAGATACGTGGAGCCGCCGGTGGTCATGCGCCGGCCGACGACGCGCTTCGCGTACTGCACGGGAATGCGCCGCTGACCCTCCTGGACGAAGACGATGCCGACGATCACGGCGAGCGCGACGAACGGCATCATCACGACGAAGACCTGGTCGGGGTTCGTCCACCACGACACGATGCCGGTTGGGATCGAGGCCGCGATCGAGGCGAAGATCATCAGCGAGATGCCGTTGCCGATCCCGCGTTGGGTGATCAGCTCGCCCAGCCACATCAGCAGAGTGCAGCCGGCGGTGAGCGAGATCACGACGAGGAACACGGTGCCGGAGGTGGCGTCCGGGCCGAGCGGGTTGACGCCGCCGGAGAAGGAATCGGACTGAAACAGCGCGACGTAGCCGGCCGACTGCGCGAACGCGAGGCCGACGGTGAGGTAGCGCGTGTACTGGGTGATCTTCTGCTGGCCGACCTCCCCTTCCTTCTGCAGGCGCTCCAGCGCCGGCACGACCACCGTCAGGAGCTGGAGGATGATCGAGGCGGTGATGTAGGGCATGATCCCCAGCGCGAACAGGCTCAGGCGCGACAGGCTGCCGCCGGAGAACAGGTTCAAAAAGCCGAGGATGTTCGATCCGGCGAAGTTGTTCTCCAGCTCCTGCACCGAGGCCACGTCGACGCCCGGGGCGGGGATGTAGGCGCCGAGGCGGTAGAGGGCCAGCATCGCCGCCGTGAACAGCAGCTTCCGCCGGATCTCCGGGATCGCGAAGGAGTTGAGGATCGTCTGGATCATCGGCGGTGGGTCACCGCTTAGTCCTCGATCAGCTCAACCGTGCCGCCGGCCTTCTCGATCTTCTCGCGGGCCGAGGCGCTGAAGCCGTGGGCCCGGACGGTGAGCTTCTTGGACAGCTCACCCGTGCCGAGGATCTTGACCGGGTGGCTGCGCTTGGCGAGCCCGGCGGCACGAAGGCTCTCGGGACTGACCTCCGCCCCGGCGTCGAAGCGCTCCTCCAGCGTCGCGAGGTTTACCGGCTGCGTGTGGGTCCGGAACCGCTCGAACGGCATCGAGGTCTTCTTGTTCGGCCCGCGGAGCTTTCGCATCCGCATGTGGATCGGGTTCTGGCCGCCCTCGTAGCCCACCTTGCGCTTGGAGCCTGCCCGAGAGCCGTAGCCCTTGTGGCCGCGACCCGAGGTCTTGCCCTGGCCCGAGCCCTCGCCGCGGCCGATCCGCTTGCGGGGACGGCGCGAGCCCGGCTTCGGGCGGACGCTGTGAAGACCGATCTCCTCGGGGTCGAGGCGCGCCATCAGCCCTTCTCGACTTCTACGAGGTGGGAGACCTTGCTCAGCATGCCGTCGAGCTGGGGCGTCTGGGTCATCGTGGAGGTCTTGCCGATCCGACCAAGCTTCAGCGAGCGCAGCGTGTCGCGTTGCGAGGCGTTTGCGCCGTTGGCGGAGCGGACCTGCTTGAGCTTTAGGTCGGGCATCAGGGGGAGTCCCCGGGCGCTGCATCGGCGGATGTGGGGTCAGACCCCTCTGCGGGAGCGGGTTCGGGCGCCGTGGTGGATGCGGGATCTGACCCCGCGGGTGCCGGGTCGGCGGCGACAGCCTCGGGGGTGACTGGCTCGGTGCCGCCGTTCACGGTCTCCGTCGCCTTCGGTTCCTTGACGATTCCGAGGACCTGGTTGACGGTCAGGCCGCGCAGCTTCGCGACCTGCTCGGGCCGTCGCAGCGTGGTCAGGCCGTTCATGGTCGCCTTGACGAGGTTGATGGGATTCTGCGAGCCGATGCTCTTCGACAGGACGTCGCGGATGCCCGCGAGCTCGAGCACCGCGCGAACTCCGCCGCCGGCGATGACGCCGGTACCGGGGCTGGCCGGGCGCAGCACCACATGGCCCGCGCCGAAGCGTCCGATGTTGCGGTGGGGGATCGTCTGCCCGTACTTGGGCACGCGCACCAGGCTCTTGCGGGCGTTTTCGACGGCCTTTTGGATCGCCAGCGGCACCTCGCGGGCCTTGCCGTAGCCGATGCCCACCACCGACTCCTCGTCGCCGACCGCGACGAGCGCGGTGAACGAGAAGCGCCGGCCGCCCTTGACCACCTTGGCCACGCGGTTGATCTCGATGACCCGCTCCTGCAGGTCGAGACCCTGGGGGCTCACGGTTTCGATGTCTGGGTCGGCTGGCATGGGTCGGTGAAGGTAGCGGGTCTCAGATGGCCAGACCCATGCCCGCGCGTGCGCGGGGGCGCACGGGACCGAGCTGGTCGCGGACGAAGGACGAAGCCCGTACCGGTGGGTACGGGCGAGGACGGAGGGCGCGATCCAGCGACGGTATCCGTGCGTCATCCGCGTGCGTGGGGGTCGTGGGTCTGGCCATCAGAACTCCAGGCCGCCCTCGCGGGCGCCGTCGGCGAGCGCGCGGACGCGCCCGTGGTAGCGGTAGCCGCCGCGGTCGAAGACGCAGGTCGCGACGCCCGCCTCCTTGGCGCGTGAGGCGAGCAGCTCGCCCGCCTTCTTGGCCTGATCGCCGGGGGCGAGCTCCTTCAGGTCGGGCTCGATCCACGAGACGGCGGCGAGGGTGTGCCCCTTGTCGTCGTCGATCAGCTGCGCGAACACGCCCCGGTTGGAGCGGAACACGGAAAGGCGGGGTCGCTCGGCGCTGCCGCGGACCTTGGCGCGCACGCGGCGGCGGCGGCGCAGGCGCTTCTGCGGCTTCGTCTGGACGGCCATCGCTAGCGATGCCTCCTTCCGCGTGCTGTCGTGGGCGGAGTCATCGCTATGCCCGCTTCCCGACCTTGCGGCGGACGTGCTCGCCCGCGTAGCGGATGCCCTTGCCCTTGTAGGGCTCCGGCGGGCGCACCCGGCGGATGCGCGCCGCGGTCTCGCCGACGAGCTGCTTGTCGATGCCTCGGATGAAGATCTGCGTCGGCTGGGGGACCTCGAACTCGATCCCGTCGGGCGCGGGCATCGAGACCGTGTGGGAGTACCCGACGCTCAGCTCCAGCGACTTGCCCTGCAGCCGCGCGCGGTAGCCGACTCCCTGGATCTCGAGCTCCTTGGAGAAGCCGTCCGTGACGCCTTCGACCATGTTCGCGATCAGGCTGCGCGTCAAGCCGTGAAGCGCGCGGTGTGGCGCGCGGTCGGTGGGCCGGCCGACCGTGAGCACGCCGTCGTCGAGGGACACGGTCATCTCCTGGCTCACCTCTTGCTTGAGCTCGCCCTTGGGCCCGTTGACCTGGACGCGTCCGGGCACGACGTCGACGGAGACGCCCTGGGGGATGCTGACCGGCTTTCTTCCGATACGGCTCATGCGGCTACCAGATGAACGCGACGACCTCGCCGCCGACGCCCTTCTGCTTGGCCTCGTGGCCGGTCATCACGCCGGTGGAGGTCGAGACGATCGCGGTTCCCATCCCGCCCTGGACGCGCGGGATCTTCTCGCTGGAGACGTAGTGGCGCCGCCCGGGGCGGGACACACGGCGCAGACCACTGATCACCGGGCGGCGCGCTTTCGTTTGGCGGAGGTCCCCCCT
>JBPCKC010000091.1:0-17288 GCA_051004675.1 Solirubrobacterales bacterium | reverse complement strand
GTTGTGAGCGGACCTGGGGTGAACATGGTCGGCAGCGTCGAAGCTGAGCGGGAAGCCGTCGTTCCCGCCACCGCGTAGTGGAGACGATCGCCGACCTAGAGGCGATCGCTCCGGTGCTTCGGCTTCGGCCGCTCGATCTATCCGACAATGACGAGGATGGGGACGGCGGCTCAGGGTCGCCAGGCGGGGGCGGATCAGGGCCGCCCGGACCTCGCGGACTTTCAGAAGAATGCCCCGCCCCGGTACTCCCCGAACTCGTCGCGCATGGCTCCGCAGACCTCTCCGATCGAGGCCCGGTCGCGAAGGGCCTCCTTGATCGGATGGAGCAGGTTCCCGTCGCCGCGCGCCGCCTCGCGGAGATCCTCCAGGCGACGCTCGACCAGTCCGCCGTCGCGATCGGCCTTGAACTTCGCCAGCCGGTCGACCTGCCGTCGCTCGGCCTCGGGGTCCACCTTGAGGATGTCCACGTCGTCGATCTGGTCGGTGACGTACTTGTTGACCCCGACCACGATGTCCTGGCCCGAGCGGTAGCGCTCGTGGTAGGAGGCCGCCGACTCCTCGATCTCCTTCTGGATGAAGTCGAGCGCCTGCGTCGAGCCGCCCATCTCGTCCACCTTCCCGATCAGCTCCCAGGAGCGCTCCTCGATCTCGTCCGTGAGGGCCTCCACGAAGTGCGAGCCCGCGAACGGATCAACGGTGTCGGCCGCCCCCGACTCGTGCGCGATCACCTGCTGGGTGCGTAGCGCGATTCTGGCGGAGCGCTCCGTGGGCAGAGCCAGCGCCTCGTCGAACCCGTTCGTGTGCAGCGACTGCGTGCCGCCGCAGACCGCCGCGAACCCCTGGAGGGCGACGCGGATGATGTTCACGTCGGGCTGCTGGGCCTGGAGCGTCACGCCGCCGGTCTGGGTATGGAAGCGGATCATCTGCGAGCGCTCCTGTTTGGCGCCGAACTCCTCGCGCATGATCTTCGCCCACATCCGGCGGACCGCCCGGAACTTCGAGATCTCCTGGAAGACGTTGTTGTGGCAGTTGAAGAAGAACGCCAGACGAGGCGCGAAGTCGTCGATCTCGAAGCCGCGGTCGAGTGCGGCCTGGACGTAGGCCTTGGCGTTGGCCAGGGTGAAGGCCACCTCCTGCACGGCCGAACACCCCTTCTCACGGATGTGGTAGCCGGAGATCGAGATCGTGTTCCACCGCGGGACGTGCTCCGCGCAGTACTCGAAGATGTCCGTGGTGAGGCGCATCGTCGGCTCGGGCGGGTAGATGTAGTTCCCGCGGGCCACGTACTCCTTCAGCACGTCGTTTTGCACTGTGCCGCGAAGCTCCGTCGACGCCACGCCCTGTTCGGCGCCGACCAGCTCGTAGAGGAGCAGCAGGATCGCGGCCGGCGCGTTGATCGTCATCGAGGTCGAGACCTGGTCGAGGGGGATCTCCTCGAAGCAGATCCGCATGTCCTCGATCGTGTCGATTGGGACCCCCGTGCGGCCGACCTCCCCGTTGCACAGAGGGTCGTCGGAGTCGCGGCCGAGCTGTGTGGGCAGGTCGAACGCCATCGACAGGCCGGTCGAGCCGTGCTCGATCAGGTACCGGTAGCGGTTGTTGGTGTCCTCCGGGCTGGAGAAGCCGGCGTACTGGCGCATCGTCCACAGCCGGTCGCGGTACATCCGCTCGTGGATTCCGCGGGTAAACGGGTAGGCCCCTGGCTCGCCGAGGCGCTCGGCGAGGCCTGGGGCGACGTCGCTCTCGTCATACAGCGGCTCGATCTCGATGCCGGAGTCGGTGAAGACCCGCTCGTCTTCGGCCCCCACCATCGGGGCGATGTAGCGGTCGGCGTCCTCGGCCACCGCGCGCTCGGTCTGCGGATCGGCTTTGCCGTCCGGCCGCGAGACGTCTGCGGGGCGCGTCGCCATGCGCGGGAGGATACGGCCGTCGGCGTCCGCGGTAGCCGGTCGTGGCGGACGGGCGCGCGCAGCGAGCGCGACCGGCCCTACAACTCCTCGGCCGAGAACGTGTCGCAGTCGGCCGGGTCGCCCGATTCGTAGCCGGCCTCGAACCAACGGCGCCGCTGTTCGGCCGTCCCGTGGGTGAACGAGTCAGGGTTCACCCGCTGTCCGGACTGCTCCTGCAGCCGGTCGTCGCCCACCGCCTCGGAGGCCGTGAACGCCTCGTCGAGGTCGCCGGGCTCGAGCGCGCCCTCCGCGAAGACGGTCGCCGCCCACACGCCCGAGTAGCAGTCCGCCTGCAGCTCCGTCCGGACCGAATCGCCCTCGGCTCCGGCCCCCTGCCCTGAATCCAGCCCGCTCACGTTCTGGACGTGGTGGCCCAGCTCGTGTGCGATCACGTAGGCCCAGGCGAAGTCCCCGGAGGCGTTCAGCTGCCTGCGCATGTCCTCGTAGAAGCTCAAGTCGATGTAGACCCTGCTGTCGGCGGGGCAGTAGAAGGGCCCCGCCGATGACGAAGCGCTTCCGCAGCCACCCGTGGAGACGGAGCCCGAATAGATGACGAGCTCCGCGTCTTCGTAATTCTCATCGCTCTGCGCGAACGTCTCCGACCAGGTGTCCTGGGCGTCGTTGAATACGTAGCTGGAGAACTCCTTGAACTCGAGGTCCGGGTCCTCGCCGGGCGGGATCGGCTCGGGGTCGTTGGCGCCGGGTGCGGCCTGGCCGCCGAGCAGGATCTGCCCGATATCGTCGAGCCCGCCGCCCCCTTCGCCACCCCCTCCGAAGAGTTGGATAGCGAGCACGACGAGCACGACGACGACGCCGGCGCCCCCGCCGAGGCCGCCGATGCCCCCGGGGATCGACAGGCCGCCTGGGCCTGCCGAGCGCCCGCCGCCGGTCGAGGCGCCGCGGATGTCGATGACGTCCTTGTCCGAGGATTTGCCGCGCTTCCACTTCATCGTTCGATCGCCCTTTCTACCGCTTCGGCCATCCGTTCCGCGGGGGCGGGATAGGCATAGGGCTGCACCGCGCCCGGCTCAGGAGGCGGGGGCGGGCGCTCGGCCAGCCCGCTCAGGGCGCCCACGATCGCCTCGGGGTCGTCGGCCGCCACCACCTCGCCGCCGGTCTCAGCGACCACCCGTCCCGCGTCGGTCCCGGCGGCGAGAGCCAGGATCGGCCTTCCGGCCGCGAGATACTCGAAGACCTTGATGTTGAGGAGCTGCGAGCGGGTCGGCTGAGCGATCAGCACGAGCGCGTCGGCCCGGCGCTGGAGAGCAAGCGCCTGCTCGCGCGGGAGGCTGCCGGTGAGGACGATCCTGGCGGGCGCCACGTCGCGTCCCATGAGCTCTGCTTCGTCCGTGGTCAGAGGACCGGCCACGACCAGCTCGAGTCGCGATGCCAGGTGGGGATCCCTCTGGGCCAGCAGCTCGATCGCATCCACCAGCGCGCGAGGGTCTCGGCCGTAGGAGCCGAATCGGCCCGTGTAGAGCAGCGAGAAGCGCTCGGGGTCGAACACGTCGGGCGCGTCGGCTGCCGCGGGCGCGGCCGCCGGATCCCAGCCGTTGGTGACCAGCGCCGGGTCGGCGATGCCGCGCTCGCGCAGGTCGCGCGCGGCGGGCTCCGAGACGCACACCACGACATCGGCGTGGCCCAGCCAGCGGCGTTCGAGGCGCCGGTCGAGCGCCCGCTGCGCCCCGGTCGGGAACTCGGGCCGCAGCGACTCGAACGTCCAGGCATCGCGCACGTCGGCGACCCAGGGCACGCCGCGGCGGTGCAATGCCATGCCCACAGCGTGGATCGACTCCGGGGGCGAGGTCGTGATCACGGCGTCGAAAGGACGCCGGCGATGCAGCCGAAGCGCCTCCCGTCGTGCGAACGGAGTCCACGCGATCGCCAGCGGCTCGGGGACGATCACCTTGCTGAGAGGGTGAGGCTTGCCCTCGTAGGTGTCCGAGTCAAAAAGGGCGCCCACGGTGTCCTTGCCCGCCCGCCGCGCACGCCATAGCTGGGCATCGGCGGTGCGGTGAACGGCGTCGGCGTCGTCCTCCCCGTAGGCACGGGTGGTGAGCACCTCGACCTCGTGGCCCATGCGGCGCAGGTACTTGGCCATCGCCGAGGGGCGAAGCGCTCCCGTGTCGCGGCTGGGCGGGTAGAAGTACGAGACGAGGAGGATCCGGCGTGCGGTCATCGTCCGGCCTTCGCCCGGCGAGCTTCGATCGCCTCGGCGTAGACGCCGTCCATCCGCTCGGTGAGCCGGGCCCAGTTCCACTCGGCCTCCGCCTTCTCGCGCCCGGCGGCGCCCATCCGCCCGCGCTCGGCAGGGTCGCCCCCAAGCCGGTCCAGGGCGGCGGCGACCGCGCCGGCGTCGCCCTGGGGGACCAGCAGTCCGGTGATGCCTTCGTCGACCACGGCGCGTACCCCCGGGTAGTCGCTGGCGACGGTCGCGAGCCCCGAGGCCATCGCCTCGATCAGGACGATGCCGAACGACTCCGGGGGCTCGGTGGTGAGCAGGAAGAGGTCCGCCCCGCGGAGCACGCCGGGAAGCTCGGCGTGCGGGACAGCCCCGAGGAAGTGGACGCGCTCGCCCACGCCGCCCGCCCGAGCGCGCCGGCGGAAGTCGTCGAGAAGCTCGCCTCCCCCCGCGACCACGAGGTGCCATGGCGCCTTCGCCTGCGCGATGCCGTCGATAGCGATGTCCAGGCGCTTGAAGTGATGGGCGCGGTCGAGGGTTGCGGCGAACGCGGCGAGCGGCGCGTCGCCGGGAACGCCCAGCCGGGAGCGGAGCCCGGCGTCAGAGCCGGGCCTGAACGCGGTGGTGTCGACACCGTTCGGCATCACGACGAGCTTTCCGGGGTCGCGCGCGCGGATGCGGCGCAGGTACGACACCGAGTCGGCGTGGTCGAGGGAGAGCACGCACACGCGGTCGGCGGCACGCACGAGCGCGGGGGCCACGGTCCGCTCGTATGCCTCGAACAGCGCTCCCCGGGGCCCGGGCGCCACCAGGCGGTTCTTGTAGTGGACGAGGAGGGGCTGGCATCGACGCGCCCTCCGAAGCCGCCCGAGCAGGGTCAGCTCCGAGCCGAAGATGAACGGATAGTGCAGGTGGACGATGTCGAAGCCCTCGATCCGGCCTAGCGCGGGGATCAGCGGCGCGTTGCCATACGCGAACGCAGGCTCGATCCGGTGGATCTCGATCCCGCCCGGGTCCGGTGGCTCGCCCGGGGCCGGCGCGGTGAAGACCTCGACGTGGTGGCCGCGCTCCGACTGCTCCCGCGCGAACCGGAACGCCGTGTTGCCCGCCCCGCCCCGATAGGGCGGAAAGGTGGCGGTCAGGTGCGCGATCCGCAGGGCGGGACTAGATGCCCGCGCCGACAAGGCGCTCGACTCCGGCGCGCTCGATAGTGAGACGCAGTCCCTCTTGAAGCTCGACCTTCGGCTCCCAGCCCAGCAGTTCCTTGGCCTTGGCGATGTCGGGCTGGCGGATCTGGGGGTCGTCTACAGGCAGCGCCTCGAAGACGATCTCCGACCGCGACTCGGTTACCTCGATTACCGCCTCCGCGAGTTCGAGGAGCGTGAACTCGTGCGGGTCGCCGATGTTCACCGGCGTGTGGACGCCCGACTCGGCCATGGCGACGTACCCCGCGATCTGGTCGTCGACGAAGCAGAAGCTGCGCGTCTGGCTGCCGTCGCCGAAGACCGTCAGCGGCTTGTCCTGAAGCGCCTGGCGCAGGAACGTCGGGATCGCGCGCCCGTCGTGCGGCCTCATCTTGGGTCCGTAGGTGTTGAACGTCCGAACGATTCCCGTGTTCACTCCCTGCTGGCGGTGGTAGGCCATCGTGAGCGCCTCGGCGTAGCGCTTGGCCTCGTCGTACACGCCGCGCGGGCCGATCGGGTTGACGTGGCCCCAGTAGTCCTCGGGCTGGGGGTGGACCTGGGGATCGCCATAGACCTCCGAGGTGGACGCGAGGACGAACCGTGCGCGGTGGCGCTTGGCGAGCCCGAGCATGTGGTGCGTGCCGTAGGCGCCTACCTTGAGCGTGTGGAGGGGTAGGCGCGCGTAGTCGATGGGGCTCGCCGGAGACGCGAGGTGGTAGACGAAGTCGATGTCCTCGTCAGTGAACAGCGGCTCGGTGATGTCGACGTTCAAGAACGAGAACTCGGGGCTGTCGATGTGCTCGATGTTCTGCAGCGACCCCGTGTCGAGGTTGTCGATGCAGATCACCCGCCGGCCCTTGGCCAGCAGGTGATCGCACAGATGCGAGCCTAGGAATCCGGCTCCGCCGGTGACGATGCAGGTGCTCATCGGGCGGCCGAGGATACCGGCGCCCGTCCCCTCGCAGGGCGGTTGGGTGCGGGCGTGCAGGCCGCCTGGCGGGGCATCGGCCCGCGCGGCGGGGTTGACGCGGGAGTGGAAGCCATCACCGCCATCGCCGCCCCGGCACGCGCCAACGCGGCGGAGCTGCTCGCCTCCCACCGCGCCGCGCTGACGCGCAGGGCGCGACGTTTCTCCCTGTGCGCCGACGATGCCGAGGACGCGCTGCAGCGATCCATCGAGATCCTGCTCACCCGGCATTCCACGCTCGACCGGGCCCGCCTGCTGCCATGGATGCTGACGGTGGTCGGGCGCGAGGCGCTGGCGGTCCGGAGGCGGCGCCTACGCGAGCTGAGCGCCACGGCCGATGTCTCGGAGGCGCTGGCGGCAGCGCAAAGCGAGCGACCGGGTCCGATGGAGCGGCTCGAGCGCCGCGAGCGGGTCTCCCGCGCCGCCCGCCTTCTCGCAAGGCTGAAGCCCCAGGAGCGCCGCGCGCTCGCGCTCCAGGCGGAGGGCTACTCCTACGCCGAGATCCAGGCGATCACCGGCTGGACCTACACCAAGGTCAACCGGTGCCTGGCCGAGGGGCGGGCGCGGCTTCGCCAGCTGGACGCCCGGCTTTGATGGCGTCGAGCGCCGCCGTCTTGGACGCATACTCGGAACCGCTCACGATGAGGCTATCCCGGAACGACCAGAGGTAGCAGTGCCGATGCTCGAGCGGCACGCCGCTCTCCCTGCCGAAGCCGGACTCGGAGACATCGAGGATTACGTCGTCGCCCGCCTCGACGACCTCATTCACGGAGATCCGATACCCACTCCACGACGAAACCCACTCCCTGATGATCTTTTCGACCGCCGCCTTGCCGCGGATCAGGCCGCTGTGGTCGGGTGGCGATTTGACCGTGTTGTCCCAGATCACGTCGGGGGCAAGGTGCTCGAAGAGCGCCTCCAGGTCGCGGATGATGCGAGCTGCGAGCTCGGCGTTCCCCTCCGTCATGTGGCAAGTATCCCGCCGATTGTCAGCGGCGGGGGACGAACCGATCCGTTGACGAAGGTCAACCGCTGCCTCGCCGAGGGCGGGCTCGGTTGCGCCAGCTCGGCGCCGCCGGCTAGACGCAGCCGTCGAGGCGCTCAGTCGCGCTGACCCGGCGCCCACTCGTCCCAGGTCCGCTTGTTCAGGTGCGAGCGCAGCTCACGGCGCGCCGCCGGGTAGTGGTCGATGTCGTACGCGGTGTTGATCGACACGCTGCGGTAGTAGGCCATCAGCCGCACCCGCCGGTGGTCCTCCGCCCACTTCAGCAGGCGATGGGTGAAGTTCCCCCCGGGGTCGCCGTCCCAGGGCGACCACTCGCCGATCATGAACGGGTAGTCGTCGTAGCGGTTGAAGAACGCCTGCATGTTGTCGAAGGCGCTCTGGTACTTGGAGAAGATGTCGACGCCGACCCAGTCCACGAAGCGCCCGCCCGGCCAGTAGTCGCCCGGCTGGTTGCCGGGGACGTTGGGCGAGGCGATCGTCTGCGGCACCCACATGAATGCCACCTTGGGCCGGTCGAGCCGCTTCGGGACGTCCCAGCGGTCGTACACGCGATCCCTGTTCGAGTCGGCTCGCAGGATGCGAGGCATGCCGAGACGGCGCAGTCGCTGATTGATCGCCGCGCGCCGGCCGCCGCGGGTGATGATCACGAACCGCCTCCACGCCCGCTTGAACGCGCGGGTGGAGTGCCAGTCGCCGCGGTACGTCCCGTCTGCGTTATAGGCGCAGTAGGGGTTCCAGTACCCGTTCATCTCCGGCATCAGCCTGATGTACGTCGGCCGGTTGAGGTTGCCGAGGACCTCGTTGTAGCGCAGGATGTAGCGGTCGCCGTTGCCGCGTGCGATGCCCCGGACGGAAATCTGCGGCTTGCCGTTGGCGGGGAGCTTGGTGGAGAGGCTGACCATCCCCAGGGTGTCGGTGCGCTCCCAACGGTCCACGGCGCCGCTGGCCGTCAGCGAGACGTCCCAGTGAAAGAGCTCCTGGAGGACGGCGGGGTGTGCCTTCACCTGCCTGCGAAAGTCCTGGAAGCCGGCCACCTCGCCGGTGTCGGAGACGCCCTGGTAGCGCTTGCCCCGGTCTGGCAGCCAGGGCTTCGCGGCGGCGCCGCTCGCGCCCACCGCAAGGGCGAGGACCGCCGCCGTCAAGGCGAGGCCCAGGCCCCTGCCGTGCCTGTCGCGTCCGCTGCCGATGCGTCTAAAGGTAGCGCCGCCGAGCGTTCGCGACGAAAGAAACCGCCCGCGCCGCCACTCGTTGGTCGCGCCGGTTGAGGCGGAGGGGGAGGGATTCGAACCCCCGGACCCCGCGAAGGGTCGGCTGCTTTCAAGGCAGCTGCAATAAACCGGACTCTGCCACCCCTCCGTGGCTCCGCCAGCCTAGCCCCGCGCCGCCCTTCACCGCGCCGAACGTCCCGCGTCCCCACACATACGGTGGGTTCTGGGACGTTCACGGCGGCGCGAGGGTGAGAGGCCAGTGCGGTTCACGGTGGCGCGAGGGTGAGGAGCCGGTGCGGGTGCTCGTAGACGTCGCCGGAGGGAAGCCGCCGAACGGTCCAGCCTGCCGCCTCCCACCGGCCCTGCTTTCTCGCGTCCTCGCCCTTGTCGAGGTGAAACGGGCGACCGTCGATCTCGATGATGAGGTGGTGTCGCGGCCAGCTCAGGTCGGCCTCTTCACCGGCGATGCGAGCGTTCAGCCTGGGCAGTTCCCGACCCGCGGCCCGAAGCACCTCCAGCGCGCGAATCTCGGCGCCGCTGCGGGCTTGCTCGAGGGGGAGACCCGCATACCGGGCGATCGTTGCCCCCAGCCGCCCCGCTCCTCGCCGGCCGTGATGCCTTCCGAGACAATCCCCGAGCGCGTCCAGCGAGGTCAGCTCCAAGCGGATCGCCTCGCGCACCGACCGCGCCAATGCTTTGGAGCTCTGGTGCGCGGCGAGGTCGATCACGGTTCGCCCGACCGAGGTGATCGGTATCCCGTTGAGGCGGTCGCGGTTGCCCGCGAGGGTCGAGCTGCGATAGACGAGGATCCCGCCATGGCGCCGGGGGCCGCCGTTGCCCCGGCGGGTGACGGTCTCGTAGCGCCGTCGCAGCGACCAGAAGCCGTAGGCGGCGGCCGCGCTTTCGTGGCTCAGTCCGGTGCCCGGCGCGGTGAGGGTCGCACCCATCCACCGCCCCCAGTCGTCGTGCTGGAGCACGGGAGGCACGGCGAACACACCCATCTCGACGACGGCGAGCCGTCCGGTGGCGATGGCGCGATCGATCGTCCGCTCGCTGAGGCCAAGTCCCAGGAGCTGCTGCCGCGAGACTCGGTTGAACTGCCGGCCAGCCAGTTCCGCAACCCGAACGTCCCTCATACCCCCAATAGGAGTGGGACGGGGGACGTTCGCCCCCCCGGGGGGCCTTCCGCGCCGGTAGGGTCGCGCGGTGCCCACCTGGAGCAATTGGGCGGGGGATCAGACCTGCACCCCTGCGACCATCGAGCGGCCCGCGACTCTCGACGAGCTGCGCCGGGCGGTCTCGGCGGCGGCCACGGCGGGCAGGTCCGTGCGCGCCTCCGCCTCGGGCCACTCGTTCACCGACGCGGCGCTCACAGATGGCGTGATGGTGAGGCTCGATCATCTGACCCAGCCGCTTGACTTCGACCGCTCGTCGGGCCTCTTCAAGGTCGAGGGCGGCATTGTCCTGGCCGATCTCAACCGAGCCCTTCACGAACGGGGGGTCGCGTTCGAGAATCTCGGCGACATCGACCGCCAGAGCGTCGCGGGGTCGATCTCCACCGGCACCCACGGCACCGGTGAGCGCTTTCGCAACGTCTCCGCCCAGATCGCGGGGCTCGAGCTGGTTACTTCGGGCGGCGACCTGGTCGAGGTCGGGCCCTGGGACCCGGACCTCCTGCGGGCGGCGCGCGTTGCGATCGGCGCCCTCGGCGTCGTCTACTCGGTGACGATCCAGACCGTCCCCAGCTACACGCTTGACCGCCTCGACAGCCCGAAGCCGCTCGCCGAGACGCTCGAGCGCCTGGACGAGCTCAACGCCGGCGCCGACCACTTCGAGTTCTACGTCTTCCCCGGCACCGAGATGTCCCTCTGCCGCGAGAGCCGGCGCACGGACGAGCCGGCGGCGCCCCGCCATCCGGCGCTCGTCTACGCGCAGGAGGTGATGCTGGAAAACTGGGTGGGCGGGTTGTTCGCTTTGGCGGCCAGGCGCTTCCCGGCGCAGGCGCCCCGGGTCTCGCGCATCGCCTCACGCGGCGTGGGCCGCCGCTCGCGCAAGGTCGACCACTGGCACAAGGTCTTCGCCTCCGAACGCAGGATCAAGTTCACCGAGATGGAGTACGGGATCCCGCGCGGGCACGCGCGCGAGGCGATTGAGCGCGTGCTCGATGTCGCCGCGCGCCCCGAGCACGCCGTCGCCTTCCCGATCGAGGTGCGGTTCGTCGCCGCCGACGACTCGTTCCTGAGCCCCTCGCACGAGCGCGACACCTGTTACATCGCCGTCCACCAGGACCGCAGGCTGGCCTGGGAGCCCTACTTCCGCGAGGTCGAGGAGGTCGCTCGCTCCTACGGCGGGCGCCCGCACTGGGGCAAGCGCCACTTCCAGACGGCGGAGACCCTCGCGTCGCTCTACCCGCGGTGGGGCGAGTTCCAGGCGGTGAGGGGGCGACTGGACCCGGACGGAGCATTTCGAAACGCCTACACGGATCGGGTGCTCGGCACACTCCCGTAACAGGGGTCAGACCCCTATCCCGGGACTGTCACGCAGGACACACTCTCGTGCGTGGGGTCAGACCCCCTCAGCTGTCGTAGCCCAGGCCCAGGTGCTCGGTCCCGGGCGGGCCGAGGTCCCATGCGTGGCTTCAGGCGCGGGCCACCCTTGGCCTAGAGGAAGGTCTTGCCCTCGCCGCGGTAGGTGGGCACCTCGTCGACGATCCGCTCGCCCTCGACGAGGTAGAGCGAGGCGAAGCGCTCGCAGAGCTCACCGGCCTTCGCGTGGCGCATGTACACGCGATCGCCGATGCGAAGCGCACGGGCCGCCATGCCTAGAAGCGGCGTCTGGACCTCTCCCGCCCCCTCCTGGGAGTCCAGGCGCAGGCCATCGGGAAGGTGGGGCTTGGGCAGGCGCAGCTCGTCGGCGGGACCAGAAGCCAGGTAGCCGCCGCCGAGCGCGGTCACTGTCCCCGGTGAAGGGCGGCGGACGATGGGGAGGGCGAAGAACGCCGCCGGAGATAGGTCGAGCGAGCGGTAGTTGTCGAACAGGTGCGGGGCGTAGAAGCCCGAGCCGGCCGTCAACTCGGTGGCCGTGCCGGCGGCGGCGGTGCGGGCGAGGCTGCCGGTCCCGCCCGCATTCACGAAGTCGAGGCCCTCAGGAGTGCGCTCCTCTACGGCCCTGACGATGGCGGGCAGGCGCTCGCGCAGGTCGCCCTCGGATCGCGCCTGCATCCAGCGCACCGCGGCGCTTCGCAGCGCCTGGCCCTCGACGTCGTCGCCCACGCCGGCGATCTGACCCTCGTAGGCCATCACCCCGGCGAGGCGGGTGCCCGGGCGTGCGGCGACCTCGGCGGCGAACTTTGCCGCGCGCGCGGGGTCGTGGATCGGCGAGCGCTTCGGTCCCACGCGGGCGAGCCGCCCGCCCAACGGCCACCAGCCCGCGTCCACGTCCATGCACACCCGGACCTGAGCCTGCCCTGCACCCATCGCTCCTTCGATCAGGTCGAGGTGGGGGACGTCGTCGACCATCGGCACGGGGCCCCCGGCCTCCTCGTCGGCGGCCAGCGCCACGAGCGCGCGGATCGCCTCGCGGTCGGCGCTGGGATAGGCGACAACGATGTCGTCGAGGCCCTCGCTCGCAAGCCAAAGCGCCTCGGGCAGGGTGAAGGCGAGGATGCCCCTGAAGCCGGGGGCGAGGTCGAGGATGCGCCGCAGCACCGGGAGCGAGCGCACCGACTTCGATGCGACGCGGACCGGCTTCCCGGCGGCCTGGGCGAGCATCTGCTCCCCGTTCGCCCGCATCGCATCGAGGTCGAGGAAGGCGAACGGCGGCTGCACCGCCTCGAAGATCGCGTCGTAGCGGGCTCGCTGGGCCTCGAGTGCGGCGGAGTCGCTCACGGGCAGCGAGGGTATCCGGATGCTGGAGGCTTCGGCCCGGCGTTTCCCTTCCTAGAATGGCCGCGGGCCTATCCGGGCCGCAAGGAGAGGTGGCCGAGTGGCTGAAGGCACTCGCCTGCTAAGCGAGTAGGGGGCGCAAGCTCTCTCGCGGGTTCGAATCCCGCCCTCTCCGCTCGCAGCACCGTTGAGCCATGCCGGCCGCCTCCTCAGCGCCCTACCCTTGCGCCCGGAGCTAAAGGCAGGCGACGATGGCGGCGAAGTAGATGGTGATGGAAGGTGTTACGCGAGGCGTTGCGTTCGCGGCCGTGGTCCTTGCCCTGATCGGCGGCGCGGTCGCCCTCATTCTGGGCGCCGGAGACGATCCCGGGCCTCGGACCGGAACCACGGCTGAATCCCGTCCGCAGCCTGAGACCACGGTCGCCGACGATCTGAAGCCGACGAGGGCCGGGCGCGCCGGCGCCGAGCGGGAGCTGGTGCTCGCCAAGCACGGTAATCCGCTCGTGTGGGTAAAGCGGGGCGAGAAGGTCGACATCCACGCCGCGCCGGGCGGCACGGTGGTCGAGACCGTCGGCGCGGAGACCGAGTTCGGCTCGCGAACCGTGCTCTCCGTCGCGCAGGTGGAGGGTGAGTGGGCCGGCGTCCCCAGCCCCTTCACCGGCAACGGGGCGCTGGGCTGGGTTCGCCTCGACGGCCGCTATCTCGAGAGCGGATACACCTCGCTCGAGATCGTCGTGGACATATCGGAGCGCCGAACCCAGCTCTTTCGCGACGGCGAGGCAATCAAAACCTTCACGGTCAGCGTCGGCGCCCCCGGGACCGACACGCCCACCGGCCGCTTCGCCGTCACGGACACCTTCCGCGGCGACCTGAACCCGGCCTACGGATGTTGCGCGGTGGCGCTCACGGCCGTACAGCCCAACCTGCCGTCGGGGTGGTTGGGCGGCAACCGGATCGCCATCCACGGCACCTCGGGGCCGCTGGGGGCGGCGGTCTCCTCCGGCTGCGTGCGCGCCGCCGACCGCGACGTGAGCGCTCTCGTGGAGGAGGTACCGCCCGGCGTTCCGGTCACGATCCGCCAGTAGCCGCTACGCGGCCGCTGCCTCGAGCTGCTCGGCGAGGGCGGCCGCGACGTCTGCGGCCACCGAATCGACGTCGTGCATGACCTTGCGGTCGCCGGCCAGGCCGAAGAAGACGCCGCCGTCGTAGCTCACGACGCCGATGGCCAGCGCGTGCCCCTGCGGAGAGAGGGGCACGAACGGATAGATCTCGCGCACCCGCTTTCCCAGCAGGTAGAAGGGCGCCTGCGGCCCGGGCACGTTCGAGATCACCAGGTTCCAGGTGAGCGGCCGGGAGATCGCCGCGGCGAGCACCCGGTTGAGCGTCGGCGGCACGAAGCCGGTCGCCTCGATCACGAGCGAGGCGGCGCGTGCCTGCTCGCTCTGCTTGACGCGCGTGGTCTCCGCGTGGATCGTCTGGAGCCTCGCGGCTGGATCGCGCTCGGCGATGGGGAGCGTGACCATGAGGGTCGCGATCCGGTTGCCGAGGTCGTGCTCCTCGCCGGGGCGGCGGATGCTCATCGGCACCAGCGCGACGAGGTTCTTCGGCAATGGCTCGTCGCGGCGCTCGAAGGCCCGCTGGAGGGCCCCGGTCGCCACGGAGAGGACCACATCGTTCACGGTCGCGTCGGTCCCGTGGCGAGCGGCCTTGAGCTCATCGAGCCGGGCGGCGGCGAATCCGACGCGGCGATCGCGGCCGATCTCGGCGTTCAGGAAGGTTCTCGTCGCGCTCGGCCCGCCGGCCGCGAGGCCCGCGAATCCCTCGGCGGTGCGGATCACGCGGTCCGCAGTCTCGCGCGGCATGCTGAGCGCGCTCTGCGCCGTCTTGCGCGCGCGCCGCAGCGGGCTTCGCACGCGCTCGGACGCGGCGCGGACGAGGAGCATCTCGGGACTGGGTGTGTCGGGGTCCCAGGGATCCGACGAGACCTCGACCTGACTGCCGTCCTTGCTGGGATCGAGCAGGATCGTGCCGATGTCCACGGCCGAGACCCCATCTACCAGGGCGTGGTGGGTCTTCGAGATCACCGCGTGGCGCTTGCCCTGGAGCCCTTCGATCAGGTAGAGCTGCCACAGCGGCCGGGCGAAGTCGAGCGGCTGGCTCATCACCCGCCCCACGAGCTCGCGGAGCTGGGCGTCGGAGCCGGGGGAGGGGAGGGCGACGTGGCGGACGTGCCAGTGGACGTCGAACTCGGGGTCGGGAGCCCACACCGGGTTGGAGATCCCGAGGGGGACCTTGGTCACCTTCTGGCGAAACCGCGGCACCCAACCGAGGCGCCCGACGACGTGATCGACGAGCTCCTCGAACGCGGGCGGCTTGCCGTCGACGATGACCGTGCCGCCGACATGCACGTGGATGGGCCCCCGCTCGGCCAGAAGCGAGGACATGTCGGACGCGGAAAGCCGCTCGAGCTCGCTCATCCCCGCGACGAGCCTAATCCCAACCGAGCGCGGGGTCAGATCCCAGTTGAGGGGTCTGACCCCACACGGCAGACCGCTGGGGCCCCGCTCCTACCGGATGAACAGGATCTCGGAGTACTTGGGCAGCGGCCACAGGTCGTCGGTGACGACCTTCTCCAGCCGGTCCGCGACCTCGCGGACGTCCGCCATCGCGGCGATCTGACTGTCGCGCGCGAACTCGGCGAGCTCGAGGCCCTCGACGCCGTCGGGGTAGACGTTGGCCTCGTCGAGTTTGCGGATCGCCGCCACAAAGCTTTCGGTGAGCTTGCGGGTGTTGGACGACAGCTCGTCCATGCCGGCGTCCTCGATCAGCTTCAGGTGGCGGAGCGCCGCGGGCAGCAGCATCGTCCGCGCCATCCGCGCCATCGTCTCGGCCTCGATGTTGGCGTTGATCACGTACTGCTCGACCCAGACCTCGTAGCGCGACTCGAGCTCGCGCTGGGAGAGCACGCCGTAGTCGCCGAACGCCTTCACGGACGAGTCGGCCAGCACCTCCGGCAGCGCGTCGGGCGTCGTCTTCAGATCCTTCAGCCCGCGGGCGACGGCCTCGGCGTGCCAGGCCTCGTCGTAGTTGTCGCCGGCGAACAGGATCGCCTTGTTGGCGGTGTACGACTCGCCGACCACCTCCCCGACCTCCGAGCCGGCCTCGAGCTTGTCGGCAAGCTCGTCGATCGCCTCGGCGACGATCGTGTTGAGCACGGTGTTAGGAAACGAAACCGACGCGCTCGAGCCGACCGCCCGGAACTCGAACTTGTTGCCGGTGAAGGCGAACGGCGATGTCCGGTTGCGGTCGCCGCCGTGGAGCGGGAGCTCCGGCAGCACCGGCGTCCCGAGGTCGAGCGTCGCGCCCGGCGTGTTGCCGTCGCCGCCCGTCGCGATCGCATCGAACGCCTTCTCCAGCTCGGCGCCGAGGAAGATCGAGATGATCGCCGGGGGCGCCTCGTTGGCGCCCAGGCGGTGGTCCTGGCCGATGCTGGCGACCGAGGCGCGCAATAGGCCCTGGTGCTTGTTGACCGCCTGCATCACGGCCGCGCAGAAGAACAGGAAGCTGGAGTTCTCCGCGGGGGTCTCGCCGGGGTCCATCAGGTTGTGCCCGGTGTCGGTGCTCATCGACCAGTTGTTGTGCTTGCCCGAGCCGTTCACGCCGGCGAAGGGCTTCTCGTGCAGCAGGCAGACAAGGCCGTACTTGCGGGCCACGTTCTGCATCATCTGCATCGTCCGCTGCTGGTGGTCGGTGCCGACGTTCGAGTTCTCGAAGATCGGTGCGATCTCGTACTGGCCGGGCGCGACCTCGTTGTGGCGGGTCTTCACCGGCACGCCCAGCTTCGCGAGCTCGAGCTCGGTCTCGAGCATGCAGGCCAGGACGCGCTCCGGGATCGAGCCGAAGTAGTGGTCGTCCAGCTCGTGGCCCTTCGGCGGCAGCGCGCCGAACAGGGTCCGGCCCGTCGTCACCAGGTCGGGGCGCTCGTAGTAGTACTGCTCGTCGATCAGGAAGTACTCCTGCTCGGGGCCCACCGTCGTGAAGACGCGCTTGGAGTCCTCATCGCCCAGCAGGCGCAGTGCGCGGACCGCCGACTTCGAGAGCGCGTCCATCGACCGCAGCAGCGGGATCTTCATGTCCAGCGCCTCGCCGGTCCACGACGTGAACGCGGTCGGGATGCAAAGCAGCGAGCCGTTCGGGTTCTCGAGGAGGAAGGCCGGGCTGGTCGGGTCCCACGCGGTGTAGCCGCGGGCCTCGAACGTGGCGCGGACGCCGCCGGTGGGGAAGGAGGAGGCGTCGGGCTCGCCCTGGATCAGCTCAGAGCCCCTGAACTTGGCGATCGAGGTGCCGTCCTTGCCCGGCTCGAAGAACGAATCGTGCTTCTCGGCCGTGAGCCCGGTCAGCGGCTGGAACATGTGGGTGTAGTGCGTCGCGCCGCGCTCGAGCGCCCACTCCTTCATCGCCTCGGCTACCTCGTCGGCCAGCGACGGATCGAGCGCCGCACCGGCGGCGAGGGTCTCCTGAAGCTGGTTGTAGGTGTCCTTGGCGAGCCGCTCCTCCTGGACGGTCGGCGAGAAGACGCTCGCCCCGAAGGGATACTCGTCACGGGTGAAGTCGGTCGCGCCCAGGCCGGCCCCGTTCGAGCTCCACTGCGCGGCGGACACGTTCTTCTCACGGATCTTCATCTGTCGGGCTTCCTCCTAATGCGCGGCGTGCCCGTCCGGGCACGACAAGTCCGTCTTGGTTCTCCACTTTTGCACAAAGCAGAGAACGCGAACTTGACATTGGTTATCCAGCGGTCGAAAGATCGCGGTAGTTGCCCTATCCGCGCGGTGGTGCGGCCCCAGGTGGGCGCTACGATCGCCCGGTGGGGCTCCTCGACTACTCCAAGCGCCGCCGCCAGCGCGAGAG
>JBPCKC010000090.1:0-47758 GCA_051004675.1 Solirubrobacterales bacterium | reverse complement strand
GGCGCGCTACATGCGCCGCACGGCGCAGGTGATCATCGACAACCTCGACCCGCTCGGAGAGCTGATCTCGCGCGAGCAGGGCAAGCCGCGCAACGATGCGTTGACAATGGAGCTGCTCTCGACCGTCGACGCGCTCCATTGGATTGCCAATTCGGGGCCAGGCCTGCTCGCCGATGAGCGCGTCCGCCATCCGCAGCCCTACCTCAAGCACAAGCGCACCCGCAACAGCTTCGAGCCGCTCGGCGTCGTCGGCGTGATCTCGCCCTGGAACTACCCCTGGTCGATCCCGTTCGGCGAGGTCGCGATCGCGCTCATGGCGGGCAACGGCGTCGTGCTGAAGCCGGCCAGCCTCACCCCGCTGCTCGGCGAGCGGATCCAGTCCATCTTCGACAAGGCCGGGTTCCCCGAGGGCCTCGTCCGCACCGTCCACGGTGGGGGCGTGATCGGTCAGGCGCTGTGTGAGTCGCCCGGGATCCGCAAGGTCTTCTTCACCGGCTCGGTCGAGGTCGGGCGCACGGTGGGGGAGATCTGCGCCACTCGGATGAAGGGCTCGGTGCTCGAGCTGGGCGGCAAGGATCCGCAGATCGTTTGCGCCGACGCCGACCTGGAGAACGCGATCTCTGGATGCGTCTGGGGCGGATTCGCCAACTCGGGCCAGACCTGCTCGGGGATCGAGCGCACCTACGTGGTCTCCGACGTCGCCGACGAGTTCATCGCCGGCGTCGTTCGCCGCACCAACGAGCTGACGGTCGGTGACCCCACGAAGTGGGACACCGAGTCCGGCCCCATGGTCTCGGCCGATCAGGCAGAGATCGTCTCCGACCTGGTCGACGACGCGCTCGACAACGGAGCCGAGCGGCTGACGGGGGGACCGCGAGAGGTCGAGGGCTTCAGCGGGAAGTTCATCGCCCCGACGGTCCTCGGCGGAGTCACCGACGACATGCGGATCATGAACGAGGAGATCTTCGGGCCGGTGGTCCCGATCATCACCGTGGCCGACGAGGAGGAAGCCGTCGCCCGCGCCAACGACTCGAACTTCGGGCTGGGCGCCTCGGTGTGGACCCGCGACCGCGCGAAGGGCGAGCGGATGGCCAAGCGGATCGAGTCGGGGATGGTTTGGATCAACGACCACTCCTACACCCACGCCGCGCTTCAGTGCTCGTGGGGCGGGGTCAAGGACTCGGGCCTCGGCCGCTCGCATTCCAAGTTCGGCTTCTACGAGTGCGTCGAGGTCAAGCTCGTCGCCTGGGAGCCCGGGCTTACCCGCGACATGTGGTGGCAGCCCTACGACGAGACCCTGGGGAAGGCGCTGCGCGCCTCCGCGAGGATCCTCTACGGCCGTAACGGCCAGCGCGTCAAGGCGCTCAAGGACGGCGGGCTCGCGCTGGCGAAGGTCGGCGCTCGCACCCTGCGCAAGGGCGACTGAGCCGGCGGGCGTTCAGCCGGGGACGACGACCAGCGGGGGTGAGAAGGCGCTGGCGCGGCTGGGGTTGGAGGCCACCTCGCTGCGCGCCCTAAACCGGTAGGTCTTGCCGGGTTTCACGTCGACCGGATTGTCGTTGCTGCCGAAGCTGGCCTCGGTCTTCGAGGTGTTCTTCCTCCAGCTCTTCCAATCGCCTTGCTCGACCCGGTACTGGACGTCGAACTGATCACCGGTCTGGGGTGAGTCGGGCGCCCAGCGAACGCCGATCTGGATGACGCCGCGTTTGGTCTTCATCGCCACCTGGGCCGGCCGGATCCGCAGCGTGCCGTGCATTCCCGTGCCTGGCCCGCCGTGGATCTCGCAGTAGTAGGGAAAGGTGCCGGCCGAAGCCGAGATCAGGAAGGTGTCGTCGACCGCGGGCGGTCCCGAATAGAACAGCCTGCGGTCCTGGCGGACGTTGTGTGCGTGGTCACCGAGCCACTGCCAGCTGTGGCTGGTGGTCCCGGCGCCGACGATGGGTGCTTTCTGGGGGGTGAACTGGTCGTCGGTGATCTCTATCTGCTGCGCCGCGCCGAAGGCGAACGCGGGGATGGCGACGGCGGCGAGCGCCGTTGCGGCGGCGAGCCTGCGGGTGAATTCCTGCACGGCCAGGAGGCTATCGGGGCCGGGAGGCAGCTGCCTCATCTGCCGGTGGCCCAGCCCGATGGGGCTCGGAGGCTGGGACAATCAGCCTCTGGTGCGAGAGGTTGTCGTTATCGAGCGAGACGGGCCCATGGGCGCGGCGAGTGCCGCGCCGGCGCTCAGCGCCGCGCGCCTTTCCCGAGCCTACGGTGAGCTCATCGCCCTGCGCGAGGTCTCCTTCGACTTGGCGCGAGGTGAGACGCTTTGCGTCCTCGGCCCCAACGGCGCCGGCAAGACGACCCTGCTTCGCATTCTCGCCACCCTGCTCCGTCCCAGCTCGGGCCAGGTCTCGGTGCTGGGCGCGGAGCTGCCGCGCCACGCGTGGAAGGCGCGCGGGCGGATCGGCCTGCTGGGCCACGAGCCGCTGCTCTACCGCGACCTGACCGTCGCCGAGAACCTCGCCTTCCACGCCCGCCTTCACCGGGTCGGGGACGCCGCCGCCCGGGTCGACGAGCTGCTGGGGGCCGTCAGGCTCGACCGCCGCGGCAACGAGCTGGTGCGAAACCTCTCGGTCGGGATGGCGCAGCGCGCCGCGATCTGCCGCGCGGTTCTGCACCGCCCCGAGCTTCTGCTCCTGGACGAGCCTCGCTCGCACCTGGACCCAGAGGCCGCCGCGATGGTCGAGCCCCTGATCGGCCGTGAGAGCGGGCTAACCAGGGTGCTCGTGAGCCACGACGCGGAGGCCGCGCTTGCCGAGAGCGACCGCGCCCTCGTGCTGGCGAGCGGCGGGAACGTCGCCTACGAGGGTGCGTCCTCGGGAGTCGCACCCGGAGACGCACGAGCCGCATACGGAGGCCGCCCGTGAGCGCCTTCCGGGTGATGCTCGCCAAGGACCTGCGGGTGGAGCTGCGCACCCTCCAGTCGGTCCCGGCGATGGCGCTCTTCGCGCTCACCACATTCGTGCTCTTCCGCTTCGGGCTGGACCGCGACACGCTCGAGGGCAGCCTCGGGGCCGGCGTCATCCTCGCCACCGTGCTGTTCGCGGCCATCCTTGCCGTCAACCGCCTGTTCGTCGCCGAGCGCGAGGAGGGGGGCTTCGATGCAATCCGCCTGGCGCCCGTTGATCCCGCCTCGCTCTTCGCGGCGAAGGCCGTGGCGCTGGTCGTCTACCTGATCGCGCTGGAGGCGGTGGCGCTCCCGGCCTTCGGGTTCTTCTTTCTCGACGAGTGGACGGGCTTGATCCCGCTGGCGGGCGTGCTGGTGCTGGCCGACCTCGGGCTGGCCGCGGTGGGGGTGCTCGTCTCCGCGATCGGCGTCAACTCCCGAGCACGCGAGCTGATCGTCCCGCTCCTTCTCCTCCCCCTGATCGTCCCGGTGATGATCGCCGCTGCCGGAGCCGCCGAGCCGCTGCTGGCCGCGGGCGGCCCCGAGTACGACGAGGTCGGCAGGTGGGTCCTGATGCTGGGGCTCTATGACGCCGTGTTCCTGGCGATCGGCTACGCGGTGTACGACTTCCTGCTGGAGGACTGAGGACGGGGATCGCCCGATCCGGCTCTCTACGATGTTTCTCGTGCGCGCGTTCTCCCCACGCAACCTCGCGTTGGCCAGCGTCTTCGTGCTCGTCGCCGGCTTCGCCCTCGTGTTCTTCTACGCGCCGAACGACGCCGACCAGGGCTTCATGCAGAAGATCTTCTACCTGCACGTGCCCCTTGCGATCTGCGCGCTCGTCGGGTTCATGATCGCCGCTGTCCACGCGATCCGCCACCTGCGCACGGGCGACCCCGTGCACGACGCGCGTGCCTACGTCTCGATCCACCTCTCGGTGATCTTCGGCGTCGCGGTGCTCGTCACGGGATCGATCTGGGCGAAGGCGGCCTGGGGGAAGTGGTGGGTCTGGGACGAGCCGACCCTCGTCAGCTTCCTCATCGTCTTCCTGCTCTACGCGACCTACTACCCGCTGCGCTTCGCCATCGAGGACCGCGAGCGCCAGGCGCGCTACGCGTCGGTCTTCGCGATCACGGCCGGGGCCTTCGTGCCGCTCAACTTCATGGCCGTGCGGATGGCGGAGTCGCTGGTGCACCCCCGCACCTTCGCCACCGCCGAGGGCGGCATGCCCGGCGAGATGTGGCTGACCTTCCTGGTCTCCCTGGCGGGCATGGCGCTGCTGTGGGGCGCCCTCGTTCGCTTCGAGCTGGTCGCCAAGTCCTCCCGGGCGCGGATCTCGAGGCTGCGCCGCGCGCTCGACGCGGAGGCGCCGGTCGCGAACGCCTCGCGCATCGCACCGTCGGTCCCAACCCGCGCCACGGCGGGGTAGGCATGCCGGCGCTTCCCCTCGACGAGGCGGGCAAGTACGTCGCGGCGGCGTACCTGGTGTTCCTCGCCCTGGTCCTGCTCTACGTCGCGATCATGGCCGCCCGCCTGGCTCGGGTGGACCGCGACCTGGAGGAGCTGGCAGCCCTCGCGGAGGAGCGTGCCGATGGCTGAGCTGCTCGCCATCGGCGTCTCCCACAAGACCGCGCCGCTGGAGCTCCGCGAGCGGATGGCGCTCACCGAGGGCCACGCGACGGGACTGCTGGGCGAGCTGGTCGCCTCGGCCGTGGTCGGGGAGGCGGCGACCATCTCCACCTGCAACCGCACCGAGATCTACCTTTACGCCTCCGATGGGGTGGAGGCCGAGTCGCTGGCGCTCGCGGCGCTGGCGCGGGAGGCCGACATCCGGCCCACGGAGCTGATGGGCCACCTGTACTCGGTGCGCGGATCGGAGGCGGCCGAGCACCTCTTCATGGTCACGGCCGGCCTCGACTCGATGATCATCGGCGAGGCCGAGATTCAGGGCCAGGTCAAGCGCTCCTACGAGCTGGCGCTGGTGGAGGGCGCGACGGGCCCGGTGCTGAACCGCCTCTTCCGCGGCGCGCTGGCCGCGGGCAAGCGCGCCCGCACCGAGACCCGGATCTCCGAGGGCACGCTCTCGGTGTCCCAGGTAGCGGTGGAGCTGGCGCAGCGCACGCTGGGCGACCTCACCAGCCGCCGCGTGCTGGTCGTGGGCGCGGGGGAGACCGCCGAGCTGACCGCCAAGGCGCTTGCCGCGCACGGCGTGGAGGCCGTGTTCGTCGCCAACCGCCGCTACGACCGGGCGATCGGCCTGGCCCAGCGTTTCGGAGGCCTCGCGGTGCGCTTCGAGGAGCTACCCGAGCAGATGGTCGCCGCCGACATCGTGGCCGCCTCCACCAGCTCGCCTCATCACGTGATCGAACGGGACGCGCTCGCCGAGGTGATGGCCGAGCGCGACGGCCGACCCCTGCTGCTGATCGACCTCGCCGTGCCGCGCGACATCCACCCCGACTGCCGCGAGGTCCCAGGGGTGACGCTCCAGGACATGGACGACCTGCAGTCGGTCGCCGAGAGAAACGTCTCCGGCCGAGAGGGCGAGGCCGGGCGGGCCCGCTCCGTGCTGCGCGCCGAGCTGGGCCGCTTCGAGCAGTGGCTCTCGACCCAGGAGGTCACGCCCACGATCGCCGCCCTTCGTACCCGCGCCGACGAGATCGTCGAACGGGTGCTCGCCGAGAACGCCACGCGCTGGGAGGGGGTCACCGACCGCGACCGCGAGCGGCTCGAGGCGATGGCACGGGCGATCGCCAGCCGGATCCTGCACGAGCCGACGTTGCGCCTGCGCCGCTCCGGCGACGATGAGGCCGCCTTCGCGTATGTCGCCGCCCTGCGGGAGCTGTTCGGGCTCGACGCCGAGACCGAGCCCATGAGCGACACCGCGGACGTCCGCGAGTTCCGCAGGAGTGGTCGTGAGGGGCTTTAGCCCCGAAAGCAGCATGTAAGGCCGCCGAAGGCGGCCGCAAGATATTCATGAGCCCACGGCTACTCCTCGGCACCCGCGGCAGCGCCCTGGCGCTCGCGCAGGCCGGGACCGTTTCGCGGGCTCTGGGGGGCGCCGAGATCGTGACGGTCAAGACGGCTGACGGCGACGTCGGCGACAAGGCCCGGTTCGTCCGGGGCGTCGAGGATGCGCTGCTGGCGGGCGAGGTGGACGTGGCGGTGCACTCGGCCAAGGACCTGCCGGGCGAGCTGCCCGACGGGCTCGAGCTGATCGCGGTACCGGGCCGCGAGGACCCCGCCGATGCCTTCATCGGGCCCGCGGGCTCGCTGGAGGAGGTGCCGGAGGGAGCGCGCATCGGAACCGCGAGCCTCCGGCGCCGGTCGCAGCTGCTGGCTCTGCGCCCCGACATCGAGGTCGTCGAGCTGCGTGGCAACATCGACACCCGTCTCGCGAAGTTGGCGGCGGGCGAGTGCGACGGCATCGTCCTTGCGGTTGCGGGGCTGCGCCGACTCGGGCGCGCGGAGGAGATCGCGTTCGCCTTCACCTCCGAGCAGATGACACCGGCCCCGGGTCAGGGCTGCCTCGCGCTGGAGACCAGGGCCGGCGACGAGGGGTCGCGCTACGCGGCGAGCCAGCTTGGCGACCGCGCTGCGACCATCGAGCTGATCGCCGAGCGGGCCGCCACCGCCGCCCTCGGCGCCACCTGCGACACGCCCGTGGGCGTGCTTGGGCGCGCCTCCGGCGACTCGCTGCGGCTCGAGGGCTACGCCGGGGCGCCGGACGGCGGCGATTGGGTCCGCGACTCGGTCAAGGGAGAGGGCGACGCCGCCGCCGAGCTGGGCGCCCTCCTCGCCGAGCGGATGCTCGCGGCCGGCGCCGCCGAGATCCTCAGCGGGCTCTGACGCCTCTCAGTTGGTGATCCGCCAGCGGTACCTGGCCGGGGTGGGGTCGGCCTGGCCGACAAGGTCCGTGGCGATCACCGTCACCTTGTGGCGGCCCGGGGTGAGGTTGCGGTACTCCTTCGGCGAGGTGCACGCCCGCAGCGCCCTGCTGTCGATCTTGCACCGGAAGGTCGCGGCCTCGTCGGCCTCGAACGTGAAGATGGCCTTGCGCCGCGTGGTCGGGTTGTCGGGCCCGGTGAGGATCGTCGTCTCGGGCGCCTGAAGCGGGGGCTGGTCGAGCGTCTCGCACGTCCCGGGCGGGGACAGCGTGTCGAGGTTGCCCTCGTCGAGCACGGCGGTGTCGGCCTCGGTGCCGCAGTCGACGGTGTCGGCGAAGCCGTCGCGGGCCTCGATGCGGTCGGCGCCGCCGAGCGCGCTCAGAGCGTCCTGGCCGCCCCCGCCCTCGAGCCGGTTCGCATCGGCATCTCCCGTCAGACCGTCGTCGCCTGAACCGCCGGTGACGTTGTCGATCGCCGACTGGATGTCATCGCCGTCCACGTCCGCTGCGCCGCCGATCGTCGCCGTCACGTCGTCGGTTCGGGTCGCGTAGGTGACGGTGTCCCCGGCCACGCCCTGCCCACCGGCGTTGAAGGTGTCGGCGCCGTCCGGTCCGGCCCCCTGACCACCGGCGAACGTGTCGTCGCCGTTGTTGCCCTCCAGCAGGTTCGCCTCGGCGTCGCCCGTGAGCGTGTCGTCACCCGAGCCGCCGGTGGCCCGCTCCATCGTGGCGTCGATCACGTCGGCCTCGCCCGCGGCGCCCCCGACGCCGCTGGTGAGGTTCGCGCTGATGTCGTCGGTGCGGTTGAAGTAGGTGACGAGGTCCTTGTTTTCGGAGTGCGCGCCCCCCGGCGTCCCGTCCGTTCCACCGATGAAGGTGTCCGCGCCGTCGGGGCCGGGCACCTGGCCCCCCGCGAGGTTGTCGTCGCCGGCGCCGCCGCTGAGCACGTTCGCCGAGCCATTGCCGATCAAGGTGTCGTCGCCGCCACCGCCGGTCACGTTCTCGACCGTCGTCTGGACGTCGTCCAGATCGACGTCGTCGTCGCCGCCGCCGATGTCGGCGCTGACGTCGTCGCCGCGGTGCGAGAAGGACACGGTGTCGCCGCCGGCCCCGTTGGCGCCGCCGACGTACTCGTCCGCGCCGTCCACGCCCTGCTGGCCGCCCCGAAGCGTGTCGTCGCCTCCGTTCCCGCTGAGCGTGTTGTCGGCGTCGTTGCCGATCAGGGTGTCGTTGGCCGTCCCACCGAACACGGTCTCGACATCGCTTCCGATGTCGTCGTTGTCGGTGGTGGCGGGCGGGGAGATCACGGCGGGGTCGTCGATCACGGCGGTTATGGGGTCGGTCCGAGTCGAGTAGGAGACGTTGTCGACGCCGTTGCCGCCGTTGAAGCGGTCGATGCCGTCGGGCCCGGTTCCGGTCCCGCCGCGCATCGTGTCGTTGCCGTCGCGGCCGAAGAAGAACTCGCTCGGGGCGCCAGAGCCCGTAAGCGTGTCCGCGCCGGAGCCCGAGGAGAGGATCTCGATGTCCGCGCCGATCGAGTCGTTCTCGCCGGCCGCCCCGTCGGCCGCCCCCCCGATCGAGATGTTGACGGCCGAAGTCCTGTCTACGTACTCGGCCTCGTCGCCGGCGAATCCGTTCTGGCCGCCGATGGTCCCGCCGGTGCCGCCCGAGAACGCGTCGGCGCCGTCGGCGCCGACGCTGGTGCCGCCCTTGAGCTCGTCGTCGCCGCCGTTCCCGGTCAGCTCGTTGGCGCCGGTGTTGCCCGTCAGATCGTCGTCGCCCGCACCGCCGATCACGTTCTCGACCGTGGCGCCCACGTTGTCGAGCTCGCCCGCGAAGCCGTCGTCGGCCACGCCGTCGAGGTCCACGTCGAGGTCGTCGGCGGTGCCCGTGTTAACGCCGTCGGTGCGGCTGGCGTAGCTGACCTCGTCCTCGGTGCCGCTGCCTCCGATGAGGGAGTCGGCGCCGTCCGCCGCCGCCCCGGTCCCGCCCGCCAGGTCGTCGTTGCCGCCGGCGCCGTCGATGGTGTTGGCGGAGGCGTTGCCGGTGAGCGTGTCGCCGGTGGATCCGCCGGTGAGGTTCTCGACCGTCGTGTTGATGTCGTCGCCCTCACCCGTGCCGCCGTCGTCCGCGGTGCCGTCGAGGTCGGCGGTGATCGCGTCGGTGCGCCCCGCGTAGGAGACGGTGTCGCCGGTCGTGTGGGCGTCGCCGTTGAAGGTGTCGGCGCCATCGGGGCCGGTGTTCGTGCCGAGGCCGCCGAAGAGGGTGTCGTTTGCGGCTCCGCCGCTGAGCGTGTCCGCCGCCGTCCCCGGCCCGCCGCGGAGGTCGTTGACGAGCGTGCTGCCGGTGATGTTGTCGGTCCCCGAGCCGCCGATGACGTTCTCGATGTTCGTCTCGAGGTCATCGGCCTCGCCCGCGGTGCCGTCGTCGCCGGTCCCGTCGATATCGACGATGAGATTGCCGGTGCGGGCGGTGCCGGAGGCTGGGTTGTAGGTGACGGTGTCGGTGCCCGACGCGTCGTTAAAGCGATCGCCGCCGTCCGCCCCCGCGCCCTGGCCACCCGCCAGCGTGTCGTTGCCGCTGTTGCCGTCGAGGATGTTCGCGTTCGTCCCACCGGTCAGGGTGTCGGCCCCGCTGTCGCCGGTGAGGTTCTCGATGTCGGTCGCGACGTTGTCGCCCTCGCAGGTCGCGGGGCAGCTTCGGCCGTCGTCCGCGGTCCCGTCGATGTCGGCCGTTACGGCAGTGCCCGTGCCGACGCTGTAATCGACCTCGTCGCCGAGCGCGCCGTTCTGACCGCCTGCCGTGCCGTTCGTGCCGCCGTTGAAGGCGTCGGGGCCGGCGCTGTTGGGGAACAGGTCGTCGCCCGGCCCGCCGTTCAAGCTGTCGCTTCCATCCCCGCCGTCGAGGACGTCGTCCTCGTTCTCGCCGTTGAGGGTGTCCGTGTCCGCCCCGCCGGCGAGGATGTCCTCGCCGTCGCCGCCGTTGATCGTGTCGTTGCCGGCCTCACCATCGACGCCGAACGTAGAGGTGCCGTCGTTCCCGGGGCCGGCGTTGATGATGTCGCCGTCGGGTCCGCCGGTGATCTTGTCGTTGTCGGCGCCCCCGTTGAGGGTGTCGGCGCCCGCGCCGCCATCGATGTCGTCGAAGTCCGAGCCCCCAGTGATCACGTCGTCGCCGTCCGTGTCGTCGCCCGCGAAGTCGCCACCGTTGAGGATGTTGTTGCCACTGCCGGCGTCGATCGTGTCCCCGCCGTCCCCGCCATCGATCAGGTCGCTGCTCTGGCTGACGTCGGTGATGGTGTCGTTGCCGCCGAGGGCGGTGATGTCGTCCCCGGCGGTTGTGCTGCCCGCGGCGCCGTCGTAGTGAATCGTGTCGATCCCCTCGGTCCCCGTCACGTTGTCGGTAGCGGTGCCGAGCTCGATGTCGGTGTCGAAGTCGAGGAAGGAGTCGGCGACCGCGAACGTGATGCTGCCCTCCACGTTCGCGAACTCGACGTCGACGTCCTCTCCGCTCTCGGGGCACGAGACGACCGCGCTCGAATCCTGGTTGCAGCCGCCGCCCGCCGTGGCGCCGGCCCCGATCACCTGCCAGTCCTGCGGGCCCGCCTGGTAGCTGACCTGAAAGCCGGCCATCCCGCTCCCGCTCTGGGCGTGGACGTTGAGCTTGCCGCCGCTGAGGAAGACGTCGGTTCCGACCGCGCTCGCCTGCGCCGGCACGGCCATTGCGGCCGTCGCCGCGATCCCTGCAATCCATCGTCTGCTCAAGTCGTTCCCCTCTTCGCCAGTGCTCAGACTAACCCACCGGCTCAAATGCGCTTGATCGCAACCCCGGGCATGGCCTCGAAGTCGGAGTCCTGCGTGTACACCGCGAGGCCGTGGGCCCTGGCGGTGGCGCCGATCAGGGCGTCGAGCGCTCGAGGCCTTTTACCGCCGGCCCTCGCCTCCGCGACCAGAGCGGCGAACTCGGACGCCACGCGCCGGTCCACGGGCAGCGCGTCGAACGCCTCGGCGCGGGTGAGCGTCTCGAGGCGCCTTGCCCTCGTCGGTTGATCCTCGGCGCGCAGCACGCCGATCCTCAGCTCGGCCAGGGTGATCACCGAGATCGCCAGCTCCTCCGGCAGCTCGGCCTCAAGGCGCCGCTGCTCGGCGCCCACGAGGACCGAGGTATCGAGGAGCCCCCGCTGCGGATCCGAGCTCGGCTCTGTGGCGGCCACTACTCGAGCGTCTCGTCGATCGCCTCGCGGACGTCCGCCCGGAAGCCCGCGTCGAGTGGCGCCTCCGCGATCATGCGAAGGACCTCGCCCCTCGGCAGGAAGGCTCGCCTGCGCTCGACCGGTACGAGATCGGCGACCGGCCTGCCGTGCACGGTCACGCGCAGCCGGGCGCCCGCCTGCACCTCGCGCAGCACAGCACCGGTGTCGTTTCGCAGCTCTCGCTGGGGGATGTCACGATCCGGGTTCATGCTACGAGCGTAGAATAGCGTAGAAACTTCCCCATTCACCATGGAGACGCCCCTTTTCGTGCGCCAGGTCCGGCTCCCACTACGGTTCGAACCGTGATCCGCAGATGAGCCAACCCCGAGCGCCGGCGGCGCGCCCCGGCGTCGTCTACCTCGTCGGCGCCGGTCCCGGCGATCCGGGCCTCATGACCGTGCGCTCGCTGGAGGTGATCGAGAGCGCCGACGTAGTCCTCCACGATCGGCTGATCCCTGCGGGAGCGCTATCGGGCGCCCGCGAGGACGCCGAGCTGGTCTACGTCGGGAAGCGGCCCGGCGAGGCCTCCATCGAGCAGCGCCGGATCGAGGAGCTGATGATCGAGCACGCCCGCGCGGGTCGCAGCGTCGTCCGGCTCAAGGGCGGCGACCCGTTCGTCTTCGGCCGCGGCGGCGAGGAGGCCGAGGCCCTGGCGGCGGCGGGCGTGCCCTTCGAGGTGGTGCCCGGCGTCACCTCCGGTGTGGCCGCGCCTGCTTACGCCGGGATCCCGGTGACCCATCGCGACGATGCAGCGGCGGTCGCCTTCGTCACGGGGCATGAGGACCCGGCCAAGGACGAGAGCGCGATCGACTGGGAGGCCCTCGCCCGGTTCCCCGGCACCCTCGTCCTCTACATGGGCGTCGGCAGGGCCGCCGAGATCGCACGGGCGCTGATCGATGCCGGGCGCGATGCGGCCGAGCCCGCGGCCGCCGTCGAGCGTGGAACGCTCCCGGGGCAGCGGTCGGTGGTCAGCACCCTCGGCGAGCTGGCCGCTGCGATCCAGGCCGCCGGCCTGCGCCCGCCGGCGATCCTGCTGGTCGGGGCCGTGGCCGGGCGCGCCGGCGCGATCGGTTGGCTCGAGCGCCGGCCCCTCCACGGCCGCCGGGTTGTCGTCACCCGCGCGCGCGCCCAGGCGAGCGGCCTCGCGGCAACGCTCGCCGGCCTCGGCGCCGAGGTCATCGAGCTGCCGGTGATCCGGATCGAGCCGTCGATCGACTCCGAGGACGTCAAGCGGGCGGTGGCCGAGCTGGGGGAGTACTCGCTCGTCTGCCTCACGAGCCCCAACGGCGTCCGGCTCCTCCGCCAGGCGATGGTCGCCCGGGGCCGCGACGCGCGAGCGCTGGCCGGCGCCACGATCGCCGCGATCGGCCCCGGGACCGCGGGAGCCCTGGGCGAGCTCGGCGTGATCCCCGACGTGGTGCCCGAGCGCTTCGTGGCGGAGGGCCTCATCGAGGCGCTCGCGGACACGGACGTCGCGGGCAAGCGCGTGCTGATCGTGCGAGCGGCCGAGGCTCGCGAGGCGCTCCCCGAAGCCCTGCGCGAGCGCGGGGCCGAGGTGGACGTCGTGGCGCTGTACGAGACCGTGCGCGAGGACCCTGAGCCCGAGGCGATCGAGGCGGCGATGGCGGCCGACTACGTCACCTTCACCTCGTCGTCCACGGTCCGGAATCTGATGGCGGTCCTCGACGGGAGCTTCCCGGAGGGCGCGAGGGTCGTCTCGATCGGCCCCGTCACCAGCGAGGCCGCGCGCGAGGCGGGCCTGGAGGTCCACGTCGAGGCCGAGCGCCACGAGCCCGACGGGGTCGTCGAGGCCCTGCTCGCCGACGCGGTTCTCCGCTAGCCATGGCCGCCGCGCCCATCACGTTCCTCTCCGACTACGGCTACGACGACGAGTTCGCCGGCGTCTGCCGAGCGGTAATCGCCCGGATTGCGCCCGACGCGCCCTTGATCGATCTCACCCACGGCATCCCCCGGCACGCCGTGGCCCAAGGGGCGCTCGTCCTGGCGCGGTCCCTCCCGTTCACGCCCGCCGGGGTCCACCTCGCCGTGGTCGACCCGGGCGTCGGCACCGACCGCCGCGGGGTCGCGGTGGCGGTCGGCGAGGAGGGACGGATCCTGGTCGGGCCGGACAACGGCCTGCTCGCCGCGGCCGCCGAGCGCCTGGGCGGGGCCCGCGACGCGGTCGACATCTCCCTCTCGCCCCTGCGCCTGGACCCGGTGTCGGCGACCTTCCACGGCCGTGACCTCTTCGCCCCGGTCGCCGCGCATCTGGCGGCAGGCGCGGCGCTCGCCGACGCCGGCGAGGCGGTCGACCCGGTCTCGCTCGTCGCGTCCCCGCTCGCGGTCGCCGCGTTCGACGAACGCGGTGTCACCGCGCACGTCGTCGGCGTGGACCGGTTCGGGAACGCGGGGCTCGACCTCGGGCACGAGGACCTGCCGCGCACCGGCTTGCGGCTGGGGCGCCCCCTTTGCGTGATCACGGGGGGCGAGGAGCACCGCGCTGGCTACGCGCTCACGTTCGCCGACGTAGCGCCCGGCAAGTTGATCCTCTACGAGAACTCCTGGCGTGCCCTCGGCCTGGCCGTCAACCGCGGCAGCGCCGCCGAGCTGCTGCACCTCGAGCCGGGCTCCGAGGTGCGACTGGAGGCCGAGTGAGGGCCACTGCCTTCGGGTGTCCGCACCGCCACCTGCGCTCGACCGACTCCACGAACGAGCGGGCGCGCGAGCTGGTGGAGGCGGGCGCGCCGTCGGGCACGGTGGTCACGGCGAGCCACCAGACCGCCGGCCGCGGGCGCGCAGGCCGGAGGTGGAGCGCTCCGCCGGACGGCGCCCTTCTCTACTCGGCGCTCCTGCGCCCACTCGGCGCCGCCCACCGGCTGCTGCCGCTGGCCGTGCCGCTGGCCGTCTGCGAGGCGGTCGAGTCGCTCGCGCGGTGCGAGTGCCGGGTGAAGTGGCCGAACGACGTCTGGATCGAGGAGCGCAAGGTCTCGGGCGTGCTGGTCGAGGCCCGCCCGCCCGACTGGGCCGTGATCGGGGTCGGCGTCAACCTCACGATCCCCGCGGAGCAGTTCCCCCCCGACCTGCGCTGGCCCGCTACGTCGGTCGGAGCCGGCGCCACGCCCGTGGCCGCCCGCCGGGCGCTGGACGCCGCGCTCGGCCGCTGGGCCGAGGCGCCGGCCGATCGTGTGCTCTCGGAGTTCGCGGCGCGCGATGCCCTGCGCGGGCGTGAGATCGGCTGGGAGGGGGCGGGGGTCCCGGACGGCGCGGGCACCGCCGCAGGGATCGACGCCGACGGCAACCTGGTCGTGGCGAGCGCCACCGGCGAGCGCCTGACCCTCGGGGCCGGCGAGGTCAGCCTGAGGCTCTGAAGGCCCGGCGCCCGCCCGGCGCCAGTTGCGCGGGGTCAGATCCGGCACGGGTCTGACCCCGAGGTCACCCCCAGCGTCTGACCCCGAGGTCACCCCCAGGTGTGAAACGGACCCACCCCCGGGAGGGCGGGGTCCACGCCTGGGGCCCCTGGGCGGGGAACCGGCGCGGCCCGATCATCCGGGACATGAGAAATCGAATCGCAACCACCCTCGCCCTGTCCGCCCTCAGCCTCATCCCGGCTGCCTCCGCGTTCGCGGATCATCCCGGTGATCCCGTCGAGCCCGGCGACGAGATCCCGAGCTCGGTGGAGCGCAGCCTCGGCGGCGACGTCGAGATCACGCAGAACGGCCTCTACCGCGTCGACATCGGCCAGGGCCCGGACCTGCTTACCCACGGCCCCGATACCGAGGCCCAGATCGAGGCGGAGGCCGCGGCCGCCGGCCAGTCGGCGCAGTTCGGAGCGGGATCGCCCGAGCGCGCAGTGGATTGCACCCTGTCCCGCGAGGCCACCGAGCGGTTCCAGACGGTCATCTACGCCCGCCCGGCCACGAGCCCGGACCGGCGCACGGAATCGATCCCGACCATCCGCACGCAGATGCGGCGGATGAACTGGGTGCTCAACCGCGACTCGCTTGCCTCCGGCGGCCCCACGGCCGACTACCGCGTGGGCTGCAACTTCCCGCTCTCCGACCAGCAGATCTTCGTCGGCAACCTGACGACGAACGGCTCGACCTACGCCGAGATCGTCGCGTCGGCAAAGGCCGCCGGCTGGATCGACTACCGCGCCGACTTCACGATCTTCTTCGACGGTGAGGATCCGACCGGCCTGGCCTGCGGGATCGGGAACATCTGGAACGACGACTCGCTGTCCGCGAACAACCGCAACAACAACCCCGACATCGCCGGCGCCACGGGCGACTACGGCGTCACCTACCGCAGCTGCTGGAACGGCAACACGGTCATGCACGAGAACGGCCACAACTCGGGTGCCGTGCAGAACACCGCTCCGCACGCGACGGGCCAGGGCGGCTGGCACTGCTGGGACGAGCAGGACATCATGTGCTACTCGCCCGACGGCGGCACCAACCACCAGGAGGGCACCGAGACGCTGTGCTCCGACCGCGAGTACTTCGACTGCGGGTTCGACGACTACTTCGACGCGAACCCGGAGTCCGGTGAGTACCTCGCCACGCACTGGAACATGGGCTCATCGCTGAACAAGATGATCCGTTTCGGCGGCACCGGCGGCGCCACGCCGGAGGCTGACTTCAACGTCAGTTGCGTCGAGACGGCGTGCCAGTTCCAGAACACGTCGACCGACGACGCGGGCGTGGTGGAGAGCGCGTGGGCCTTTGGCTACGGCGCCGGCTCCGGCCAGGCGAGCCCGGCCCACACGTTCCCCGGCCCGGGCACCTACCAGGTCCAGCTCCAGGTGCGCGACGACCGCCAGTCGTGGGACTCGATCACGAAGCCGGTGACCGTCACCGAGGGCGTGCAGGCCCTCACCAGCGGCGCCGCCTTCAGCGACACGATCGGCGCGCGCGGCACGCTGAAGCGCTACCTGATCAGGGTGCCGAGTGGGAGCAGCCAGCTGACCGTCAGCCTCGACGGATCGGACTGCCGCTTCCTCTCGGGCCCGCAGTGCGAGCCCAACCTCGACCTCTACGCGCGGCGGGGAGCGGATCCCACGCGGACCGAGTTCGACTGCCGCAAGCGGTCGAAGACCACCTCGGACGAGGTCTGCACGATCAACGCCCCGCGTCGCGGCAAGTGGCTGATCGGCGTCGACAACGCCTTCGCCACGCCGGGCTCGCAGTTCGCGGTCACGGCGACCGTCGCGCCCTGAGCCTCCTAGGAGGCGGCGTCCTCGGCGGCCGGGGCTTCGGCCTCGGCCGCTGAGGCATCGAGCTTCTCGCGCTCGCGCCCGCCTCTGCCCTCGCCCTTCTTGGCGTTGCCGTTCCGGCCCGCCCCGTTCTCGCCGTTGCCGCCGCCGCCGGCCTTGCCGCCGCGACGGCGCCGCCGGCGCGAGCCTCCGGACTTGGGGAAGTTGCGAAGCAACTCGCGCGCGACGGCGGAGGGCTTGCGGGCCATGCGCATCCGGGCGCCGCGCAGGACCTCCTCGGCCTCGGGCGTATGGGCGACGGCGGCGGCCAGGAGCGCCACCGCCAGCCGGCGGTCCTGCTGGCGGGCGGCGTGGACGATGCGGCGGGCGTTGCGCCCGTGGGCGCGGCCGGAGGAGTTGACGAAGAGCCCCAACAGGCGCTTGGTCTCCGGCCACCGCTGCACGGCGTACTCCTCGTGGAGCTCGCGGGTGAGCGAAGCCAGGCGCCAGACCCAGGCCTGGGCCTGGTCGCGGCGTCCGATCCGTTGCTCGGCGAGGGTTTGGAGCAGAGCCTTCACGCCGGCGCGGCGCTCGTCGCGCGGCCAGCTCGCCACGACCTCGGCGGCGTCGTCGAATGCCTCGGCGTCGCGAAGCGCCGCGATCTCGCCCAGCGCCTTCAGCCGGAGCTGGTGGTTTCGGTTGCGCTGGACGCACGTCAGCAGGTAGCGGCGGCGCAGCTCCTTCGACTGATCGTGCTGGATCATCGCCTTTGCCCGGCGCCAGTTGTTGGGCGTCACTCGGGCGCCGGCGAGCGCGGCCCACGCGTGCTGCTCGGTGAAGTTCAGGTTCTCGACGGCGATCCGCCACAGCTCGCGCTCGAGGATCTGGAGGCGGCGCTCGGGGTCCGCCGAGACGGGGACGACGCGCCGCTCGACGCGCACCCGGCGTCCGCGTCCGCGGCGCACGGGGCCGACGACGATCGCTCCGCCGCGGTAGACGTCGCGGTCGAGCAGCGAGTGCAGGGTCACGATCGTCTCGTCGCTGGTCGTCGCCGGATGGACGAGGTCGATGACGAGCCCCGCCTCCTTGCCTGGCGCCCGGCGCGTGACGCGGCCGACGCGCTGCTGGTAGACGCGCCGCGACGCGGTGGGGGCGAGGTGCATGCAGATCGTCGCCCGGGGCGAGTTCCAGCCCTCGGCGAGCAGCATCGCGTTGCAGAGCACATCGACCTCGCCGCGCTCGAAGCCGGCGAGGATCTCGGCCAGGTCGCGCTTTGGCGTCTCGCCCGAGACGGCCTGGGCGTTGATGCCGGCATCGCGGAAGGCGGCTGCGACGTTCCCGGCGTGGCGGACTCCCGCGGTGTAGACGACCCCGGGGACGTTGCGGAAGCGCGAGCGGTAGAGGTCGGCGATCGCGACGTTGAACGGCTCCTGGTCGAGCAGCTTCGCCAGCTCCTCCTGGTCGAAGTCCTGGTCCACCTCCCCCTTGCGCAGGGGAACCTTCGCGATCGTGCGGACGCCGGGCCCGGGTGGGATGCGAAGGCACCGAAGCGGTGAGATCACGCCGCGCCGGGCCGCCTGGGCCAGATCGAAGCGCGAAGTCTGCGTCGGGAAAAGGTCGGCGACGTGGCGGGCGATCAGCGCCCCGGTCGCGGTCATGCCGATGAAGACGGGGCCGGGCCATTCGCGGACGCAGGCGCTGGTCTTCTCGCCGAGCGCGGTATGGGCCTCGTCGCAGATCGCGATCGAATACGCGTCGGAGACGCGCTTGGAGTTGCGCACGAACCACTGGTAGGTCTCGACGGTGACGGGGCCGTAGGGGTGGTCGGCGCCGTCCAGGAGGGGTGGGCAGAGCCGCTCCTTGTAGCCACGGTCGGAGATCTCGCCGATGAACTGATCGACGAGGTTGCGGCGGTGGGTGAGGATGAGGACCCCGCCGGTGCGCGAGGCGTCGATGAAGCCGACGGCCGCCACGGTCTTGCCGGCGCCGGTGGCGTGCTCGAACCAGAAGCGGCGATCGGCGCCGGGGTCCTCGGGCGCCTCGTCGACTACCTCGTCGTCGGCCTCCTCGGAGTCCTCGTCCCAGTCCTGGGGCTCCTCGTCTTCCGCGAGGTCCTCCGGTTCGGGAGCGACGTCGTCGAGGTCGTCGTCCAAGTCGTCCGCGTCGTCCGCTTCTAGGTCTCCCGCGTCGCTCGTGGGGTCAGACCCCAGGTCGCCTACGTCTCCCGCGTCGCTCGTGGGGTCAGACCCCAGGTCGCCGTTCAGGTCGGGGTCGCCCGGTTCTACGGGATCTGACCCCGCGTCCGGTTCTTCCGGTTCCTCCGCGTCCGGTTCTTCGGCGTCCTCTGAGTCGCTCGTGGGGTCAGACCCCTCGCTGCCGTCCGGTTCGAGGTCGCCCGGTTCTACGGGATCTGACCCCGCGTCCGGTTTTTCGGCGTCCGGTTCTTCGGCGTTGGCCGATCCGTTCGCGCGGGATTCGCCGTTCAGCTCCAGCTCGGCGACGAGGGCCGCCAGGGTTCCCGAGAGGGCATCCACCTGGTGCTCGGAGAGCTCGGCGCCGTCCAGGAGCTTCGGCGGCTCGTCGGCGAGGAGGCGCTCGAGCCCCAGCATGAGCGAGTACTCGCTGCGCCACTTCGCGGAGGGCGCCTCCGCCCCGTCGTCGAGCTCGGCCAGGGCGGCGTCCACGGCGCGGCGGCGAGCCGTCCCCGGGGCGAGCGCGCCGATCCTCTCGCCCTCGAGCAGCACAGGCTCGCGGGTGAACTCGCGCACCCGCTCGAGATCGGCGTCTGAAAGCGACGCCTTAGCCGCGCTCGCGGCGACATCAGTGGTTTTTTCCATGATGGGAGAGATCTCGGGCTCCGCGCCGCTGATCCGGATCGGGATGAGGAGCGCAGTAACCTCGATGGAGGTGGACGCCGAGCGGGTGATTCCCCTGGCCCGGCCGGCGGCATCTCCGGGGCTCCATATGAAGGAGCCGACCTTAAAAGTACCAGCCCCAGCGACGGATGAACTGCAGACACGTCATCGCCGCACTCGGAGTTGCGGTCGCCCTCGCCCTCGCCGGCTGCATGGGCGCCGACGACTCAGGCGATCCCGGGTCGGCCAATCCCGAGTCCGAGGTGTCCGTGGAAGAGGCCTCCGAGCCGCTCGAGGGTGGGTCGTCCGAACTGCGTGAACTCAGGGCTCAAGCGAACCAGCTGCTGGGTGGGGGGGTGGCGGCGTTCAGCGAGCGGCTCGACGAGCTCGACGGAACCCCCGTGGTGGTGAACAAGTGGGCCTCTTGGTGCGGGCCGTGCCGGTTCGAGTTCCCGTTCTTCCAGGCGCAGGCCCAAGAGCGCGGCGCGGAGGTCGCGTTTCTCGGGATCGACTCCAACGACTCCGAGGAGGCAGCCGCGACCTTCCTCAAGGAACTGCCGCTGCCCTATCCGAGCTACCTCGATCCCGACCAGGAGCTCGCAAACGAGTTCCTCGACAACGCGCGCGAGTTCCCCGCCACGGGGTTCTACGACTCCGACGGCAAGCTTGCCTACGTGCACCTGGGCGGCTACCCCGACGAGGAAACCCTCGCCGCCGACATCGACAAGTACGCCCAATAGCCCCGTCGTGGCGCCCCGGTCCTGATTATCGAGACCGAAGCGCCATCCGGCGCATGACCGAAGCGCCATCCGGCCCATAATGGGCCAGTGACGCGCCGCGCCCTTCGCCTCCTTCTGCCCCTCATCGCTGCCGTTATCGGCGCCCTTGGACTGCTCTCGAGCGCGCTCGCCCAGGATGCCGGCACCGCCTACTCGATGGAGCTGACCGGCACGATCGACCCCGCGACCGAGTCCTGGGCCGGCAAGGCGCTCGACGAGGCCGAGGACGAAGACGCCAGCTTCGTGATCATCCGCCTCGACACGCCGGGCGGCCTTGACACGTCGATGCGCGAGATCGTCAAGGACATCATCGCGGCGCCGATGCCCGTCGTCGTCTACGTCTCGCCGGACGGCGCTCGCGCCGCCTCCGCCGGCCTGTTCGTGACCCAGGCCGCCGACGTCGCTGCGATGGCGCCCCAGACGAACATCGGCTCTGCCTCGCCGGTGAGCATCGGCGGGGAGGACGTGGGGGACGTGCTCGGGCGCAAGATCGAGAACGACGCCGTCGCCTACGTGCGGGCCCTCGCCGAGGAGCACGGCCGCGACGGCGACCTGGCCGAGGCGATGGTCACTGACGCCGAGAACGTCACCTCCGCGGAGGCCCTCGACACCGGCCTGATCGACCTCGTGGCCACCGATGAGGACGACCTGCTGGCCCAGCTTGACGGGTTCGAGGTCGAGGGGCCGAAGGCGCAGACGCTCGACACGGCAGGCGTCGAGATCGAGCGCCATGACATGCCGCTCCAGTTCGACCTTCTCCAGATCATCGTCAACCCCACCGTCTCGTTCCTGCTGCTGGCCGCCGGGATGCTGGGCCTCGTCATCGAGATCTTCAGCCCGGGCCTGATCCTGCCCGGCGCGTTCGGGCTGGTCTCGTTCCTGCTCGGCCTCTACGGCACCTCGCAGCTTCCGGTGACCCTCGCCGGCGTCGCGCTGCTCGTCGTCGGCGTCGTCCTGGTGATCGCCGAGGCGCACGTCTCGGGCGGCGTGCTGGGCGTCGTGGGGGTGGTCGCGATCGTCCTCGCGGGCCTCTTGCTCTACGACACCAACAGCGATGCGCTGGAGGTCTCGGCTCCCGTGGTGATCGTCGCCGGCCTGCTGGTCGGCGGCTTCCTTGCCTTCGCCGTGAACAAGGTCGTCGAGGCGCGCCGGCGCCCCGTGCGAACCGGCTGGGAGGAGCTGGTCGGGGCCGAGGCCGTTGTGCGCCAGGCCATCGCCCCGGTGGGCCAGGTCTTCGTGGAGGGCGCGCTGTGGCGCGCCGAGACCGAACACGGCCCGATCGCCCCCGGCGTTAGAGTGCGGGTCGAGTCCGTTGACGGCCTGACGCTGAAAGTCCGGCCGCTCGAGCAGGAAGGAGACTGACAAGTGGGAGTAGGCATCGCGATCGTCGCCGTCGTGGCGGTCTTTCTGCTGATCGTCCTCGCCTCGGCGGTGCGGATCCTGCGCGAGTACGAGCGCGGCGTCGTCTTCCGGCTCGGGCGCCTGATCGCCCAGAAGGGGCCGGGGCTGGTCCTGCTGATCCCGGTCGTCGACCAGATGGTCCGCGTCGACCTGCGCACGGTCACGCTCAACGTGCCGCCGCAGGAGGTCATCACCAAGGACAACGTGACCGTGCGGGTGACGGCGGTGGCCTACTTCCGTGTGATCGATCCCAACCGTGCCGTGACCGAGGTCGAGAACTTCCTGCTCGCGACGTCGCAGATCTCGCAGACCACCCTGCGGTCGGTACTGGGCAAGGCGGAGCTCGACTCGCTGCTGGCCGAGCGCGAGCGCCTCAACCAAGAGCTTCAGCAGATCATCGACGAGCAGACCGAGCCGTGGGGTGTGAAGGTCTCGACCGTCGAGGTCAAGGACGTCGAGCTGCCCGCCGACATGCAGCGCGCAATCGCCCGCCAGGCCGAGGCCGAGCGCGAGCGCCGCGCCAAGGTGATCTCCGCCGACGGCGAGTTCCAGGCCGCGGAGAAGCTCTCCCAGGCGGCCGACATCATGAGCCACAACCCGGCCACCCTGCAGCTGCGCTACCTGCAGACCCTGCTCGAGATGGGCGTGAACCAGAACACGACGATCGTCTTCCCGCTGCCGATGGACCTGTTGTCGGCCTTCGTCGCGCGGGAGAACACGCCGCGGCCACCGCCGCGCAAGCCCGTCGACCCGCCGGCCTCCTGAGCCCCCCCGAGGTCCGCATAGACCAGCTCACCGGCCTGCGGGTGATCCTCGCCCCGGGTCGCGCGGAGCGGCCTGATCAGTTCGCGCCGACCCCGGCGCAGACGAAGGCAAGCGAGCCCTCTGCCCACGGGGCGCCGACCGATGGGTCGGCGAGTTGTCCTTTCTGCGAGGGGCGGGAGGATCGAACCCCGCCCGAGGTCTGGGCTGAGCGCCCCGGGGGAGGTGAACCGGACACGCCGGGCTGGGCCACGCGGTCGGTCCCGAACCTCTACCCCGTCCTGGGAGCGGGCGGCGAGGCCGGCGGCGAGACGGCCCTCGCCGACTCGGCCGATCCGCTCGGCGCCAGCCGCCACGGCGCCGAGCCCAGCCTGTTTGGCTCCCGCCCCGCGACCGGACGGCACGAGGTGATCGTCAGCGCCCCGGAGCACGCGACCACGCTGGCGTCGCTGCCCGAGGGGCGCCTGGCGAGCGCGGTCGCGGCCTGGCGCGAGCGCATGCGCGCCAACTCAGACGCCGCCTACCTTCACCTGATCGTCAACGAGGGGCCGGCTGCGGGGGCTTCGCTCGAGCACAGTCACGCGCAGCTCTACGCCATGCCGTTCGTGCCCGCCCAGGTCGCCCGTGAGCGCGAGCGCGCCAGCGCTTATAACGAGCGGACCATGGGCAGCCATCTCCTGGGCGACGTGGCCAGCGAGGAGGTCCGCCGCTCCGAGCGCCTCGTCGCCCTCGACGACGACGCGCTCCTGATCGCTCCGTGGGCCTCGCGTTCGCCGTTCGAGCTGAGGGTGGTGCCCCGCCGCCCCGCCGCGTCCTTCGAGGACGACGGCGAGGTCGGTTGCGCGATGATCGCGACGGCGCTGCGAGCCCTGGCGACGACCTTCCCCTCGCCGCCCCAGCTCAACCTCTGGGTCCGCACCGCGCCCCGCGGGACCGAGGAGTTCTGCTGGCACGTGGACATCGTCCCGCGGCTCACCATCCGTGCCGGCTTCGAGCTGGGCACGGGCGTGGACATCAACGTCTACCCGCCCGAGCGCGCGGCGTCCGACCTGCGGGCGGCGCTGGGCTCCTAAATTGCCGTCCGCGCGCGTCGCCGGACCGGCGAGGGCGATTCGCGCCCCGGTAACCTGGCGCCCCTCGTGAGCCCCCCGACCGGCCGACCCTACCCGCGCTTCGTCGCCGACGCACCCCAGGAGAAACCGCCCTACGGCCGCTTCGAGCAGCGGCTCGCCGAGGCCTTCGCCGCTGCCTGCGAGCCCCTCGCGGCCGAGTCGGGCACAACGCTGGAGGCCGGGGAGCTCAGATGGTTCCCGGAGCGCGCTTGGGGAGGCCGCGTGTACGTGCCGGTGACCGGGGCCTCCGCGCCGCCGGAGGAGCCCGGCGCCGCCGCCGTGGAGTACTTCGGGCACGTCTCCTTCGTGCGGACCGCAGACGAGGAGCCCACCGACCTGCGCGGCGAGGCCGACTTCACCGATGTCACCGCCGCGGAGAACCCGGAGTGGAACGTGGACCTCAACGACGACGTGATCGGCCAGTGGCGGGCAGACGGCGAGCGCGGCGGCGACGTGACGCTGATCTGGGGCCTGCCGATGGTTCGCGGCGCCGTGGCGGCCACCGCCGAGCTCGACGAGCAGATCATCGACCAGGCCGCGATCAACGACGGGCGCTTCACCCTCGTCGCCGTGGACGCCGTTCACGGCTTCGGCGACGATCACTACCTCGACGTGGTCCTCTGGGACCGCCGGATGACGATGCTGGCCCGCGAGAGCCTCTACGAAGCAGACGAGGAATGAGCGGTCGGGTTGCGCCGCGCCGCGCGGCGGGATAGGGTCGTCACCTTGGTGTGGAAGCCGCGAACAGGGGCGCTCGTCGCGGCGCTGGCGCTGGCGCTCACCGGCTGCGGCGGCTCGGACTCGGAGGAAGAGGGGAGCTCGGCGTCGGCCGCCGACGAGGAGGCCGTGACCGAGGTCGCGAACGCGTTCTTCACGGACGGCCTCACCAAGGGCGACCTCGGCGCCTGCGACCTGCTCACCCCCGAGGCGGAGAAGGCCTTCGCGCAGGTCTACAAGACGAACTCCGGCACGTGCGGGGAGGGCATCGCATTCCTCTCCACCAAGGGCAACCCCTCCAACACTCTCTACGACATCCAGTCCGTCGAGGTCAACGGCGACAACGCCACGGTGACCTTCGCCTTCTCCGAGGCGACCCTGGTCCGCGACGGTGACACCTGGCTCATCTCCGAGACCGGCCTCTAGCGGCTAAGCGCGACCGCCGGTGTAGGCTGGCGCCGATGGATGAGGGGGTGCAACCGGGGTCGGCCGCGGCCGCGGCTGAGGGCGGAATCGTCGCTTTCGCCCGCAAACGCTCGCTGGAGTTCAATCCGGCCGGCCGGACCTCCGACGCCACGCCGTATCTCTCCCGCCTGCAGGAGGGGCGTTCCCTGGGCGCTGCGCGGGGGCAGCTCGCTGCGGGGCTCGAGGGCACCATCGCCAGCGTTGAGGTGGAGACGATGGGTCAGGATCCGAACCACCCGCCGCGCCCGCCGACCCTCCGCACCGGGCTCGAGACGCGCATCCCCGAGACGATCGGCCTCCTCCCGGTGCTGACGTGCCGCGATGCACGGAAGGACCTGCTCGACCGAACCTTCGGAGCTGGGGGCATCTTCAAGCTCCAGAAGGAGGTCGAGTTCGAGAGCATCAAGCTCGGCCGCAAGTTCCTGATCGGCGTCGCCGAGGGACAGGACGAGAACTGGGTGCGCCAGCTGTTCTCACCGTCGTTCGTCGACTACCTCGCCGAAACTGCCCCGCCCGAGTGCGAGTTCGAGCTCTACCACGGCGTCCTCGCCGTCGGGACCCCCGAGAAGCCGGGCGAGAGCACGCTCGAGGCGCTCTGTGCCGTCGCCGTCCAGGTCGCTGAGCGGCTGCGGGCGGAGGCTCTGGAGCAGGAAGGGCTCGGTGGGCGATCGTGGCGTGGAGCCGACGACGAGCGGCTTCGCCGCCATGAGGAGGACCACCACCAGATGCTCGCCGGCGTCCGCTTCGAGCGGCTCCCCGCCACCGTGGGCGCCGCCGCCGATCGCTTTGCGGGCAGGGTCCGCCGGATGCCGTTCGTGTGGATCTCGGCGCTCTTGATGGCGATGCTCCTCGCGCTCGTCATCGTCGCCCTCCCTGCCGTGGTGCTCGTGGGCATGGTCGGGTTCATCTCCGACGGGGCCGACCTCCCGTGGGGCGCGATCTGGGCCGGCGTCGCCGCCATCTATGCCCTCGTCGCATTTCTTCTCACGATCAAGCTCGCGCGGGGGCAGATCGAGATCCGAAAGACGATGCTCGGTCTCGAGGCGTTTCTCCGCCTCTACGCCGGCGAGAACGGCCTGGAGCTCGTCGAGGGCAGGCGCTTCCACAGCGAGAACGTCCGGGCGGACATCCCCGGCGTTGCGCTCTTCGCGCTCCGTGGCGCGCTGCCCGGCGCGGGCATCGACGGCGCCCTCGTGGTCGCAAAGGACCAGGCAAAGCGACAGCAACAGGTCGATTACGGGCTGGCGGTGCTGGGGCCGGCCGGGACGCTCAAGACAAGCGAGGAAACCCCGGTCGCGGGGTGGAGCGCCCAGACCCTCGATGACTTCTGCGCGTCGGCCTCTCAGGCCTGACGCTCGCCTGGGCACGCTCGACCGAGCCGCTGCGGCCGCTACCGATGGTGCCCTCTCCGTGGCCGCAGCATCAGTGGGCCGCTTTCGGATGCTCAGCGAAAGAGCGCGTTTGGCTATGGAGACGGTCTTCATGGGAGTGAGAGTCCGGCGCGACTTGATCGCCGACTTCGACCTCGCCCGTCAACTCGACGGGCGAACCCGCTCCGCTGCTCTACGCTGTGCAGGGTCGGGGCTCGGTAAATTGGGGGTTCAAGTGTCCTGGAGAGAGAAGCGGAGCGCAGCAGTTGCGATCGTGACCGCGATCGCCCTTTCCTGCGCTGCCGCGTCCGCCGGGGCGGCGACCTATGAGCCCACCCGCCTGGACGATCCGATCCCGGGGGCCTGCAAGCCGAGCGACTGCTCGCTGCGGGAGGCGCTCAGGGCGTCGAACGACACTCCGGATCACGACACGGTGGTACTCGGGGAGGGCACGTACGAGCTCGAGCTCCCGCACGAGCTGGCCGGGTACGACTCGGGCAGCTTCGACCTTGTGGACGGAGTCACCTTTCGTGGCCGCGGGCCCGGCAGGACGATCATCGACGCGAACGGCCTCGACCAGGTGATGACCAACTGGATCAACCTCGAGCCCGACTCCTTCAGGCTCGAGGCCCTCACGCTCACCGGCGGAGATGCCAGCGTGGGCTCCCAGAACGACGGGGGCGCGATCCACATGGCGGAAGGCGACGACCTGGTCCTCTCGCGCGTGCGACTGACGGCCAACAGCGCTCCCACCTCGGGCGGCGGCGTCGCCGCCTTCGGCGACGGGACCGAGGTCGCCGTCAAGCGCAGCGTGATCGCCGGCAACCAGGCCCAGTTCGGCGGCGGCATCGGGTCGACCGCATCGACGCTGCTCGTGAAGCAATCGACGATCTCCCAGAACACCGCGGTGGAGGGCGGCGGCATCGACCTGCGACCGGCCCCCTCGCTCCCGGCCACCACCATCTTGGCCTCCACGGTCTCCGGGAACACCGCCACCAACAAGGCCGGCGGCATACTGGCCGACGGCCTCCCCTATGGCGGCGGTGACCCGGCGGAGGATCCCGACCTCTACATCAAGAACTCGACCATCGCAGAGAACAAGGCGGCCAACGACGCCGGCGGCGTCATGGGCGACAACCTCGCCACCGTCGCCATCGACAATTCGTCGATCGGGTTCAACCGGGCCAACAACGACAACATCGGAACCGCTGTCGGCGGCGGCGTCTATCAGCACTCGGACGCCATCTTCAGTGTTGACGACTCGGTCCTCGCGAGCAACGAGGACGGTGCCGCAGGGGGCGACGACAACTGCTCCGCGACTGAGGTCTTCAGCGGTGCCGGCAACGTCCTCAACTCGACCACCGGCTGCATCACCAGCTTCACGACCCCGTTCAACGCCTACAGCGCCAGCGAGATCGCTCAGCCGCTTGCGGCCAACGGGGGCCCGACCAAGACGATGAAGATCAAGAGCTTCAGTGCCGCCGTTGGCTTCGCCAACGAGTGCCCCAAGCGCGACCAGCGGGGTAAGAGGCGGCCGGCCAACTGCGACTCGGGCGCCTACGAGAACAAGCCGAAGTAGACCGGCGGCCCGGCGTCAGCCGTACGCGAAGGCGGTCAAGCGCCGGGAGCGGCTTCGCAGAGCCGTAATCTGCGTGTCGGCCCCGATAGCTCAGCTGGATAGAGCGACTCCCTCCTCCGGTGCCCACTGGGGGGGCCACCCCCTTCCAGGGTCCGCATGGGAACCCGCTCCCTGGGAGTTCCCTTCCGCAGGCACGTACTTGCCGGACGTAGCTACGAATGCTCGCTTTGCATTGCGGACTCAACCGGTCGCTGCTGGTCCTAAGCGGGGGCCATGTGTGCCGTGTCTCGTCGTCCGCCCGGTTCGCCGCGGGCTTACGGCGCGATCAACTCGAGATCAACTCGAGATGAAGTACTAGCCACGAACTGTATAGGTGGCGTCGACCGGACCGGCGACGTATGGCTCGCAGAGATGGCGGTGGCCTGCCGGGCCGATGTTCTTGCGCTTCACGGTCGCGGAGATCATGCCGTCCCCCGGCTGGTAGTAACCGGTCTGCCAGAACCCGGGGTCCCAGTCCCACTCTTGGGAGGTCGCCTGCCCCACGTATACGCCGTTTCGGTAGACCTCCACGGTGCGGTTGGCAATGCAGGCAGGCTTTGGGGAGGAGATGTCGCCGTATGCCCATCCGTCGGTGGTCAGATCCGGGGGACCCGAGTAGTACGAGTGCTCGTAATAAGCGTCGATCGTCGAGCTCGTGCTCCAGCGCACGGTATGCGCGGTCGCACTCGCCGGCACGAGCGCGGCAACCGCGACGACGGTCGCGATTGAGAACCTGAGCCCCCCGGCCACCTTCATCCCGTCAAAGGCTAGGGCAAAGGGACTCCGATCGTCAAGTCCTCCGATCGGACTTTTCCTCCGATCGGAGGAGGCCGAGCGGTTTGCGCTCGGAGACGATCCGGTGTACGTCGCGCAGATCCTCGGCCACACAGAGAGCGCCTTCTCGATCGAGGTCTACGCGCAGGCCGTAAAGCGCCGTGAGCGGCTCTTCGGGAACTACCTGAGGGAGTCGACACTGCCTCTGAATGGGCACTATTGGGCACTGGCGGCCCCGACGAAGCATCTGTGTCAGCACAGCGGCGCACGTGGGAAACCGCTCAGTAGAGACGTAAGCTGGCATCGGGCCCCGATAGCTCAGCTGGACAGAGCGACTCCCTCCTAAGGAGTAGGCCGCAGGTTCGAATCCTGCTCGGGGCGCTGGGCCGGCCGCGGCTGATGGATCCGGTAGCCCATGGACTACCGAAAGCATCAGCCGATGGGCGCTGGTACGCGTGTGGGCCGGCCGCGGGCCTCCTACGGACGTGAACCGAAGGCGCGGATGCCGCGGCGCAGCTCGGCGAACGCCGGCTTTCGCGTGTAGTCGTCGCGCAGGTTGAACCAGAACATCCGGTTGAGGCGCAGCACGAGCGGGCGTCGCGCCGGACGGAGCTGGCCGAGCGCCCCGATCGCGGCGGCCCGGTCCTCGGGAACGGGCTCGCTCTGGCCAACGCCCGCGGTCCCGGCGGCGAGCGGGGTGATCCCGAAGCCAAGACGCCGGACGCCGCCGGCGGCTTATCGCGACCGGCGATAGCCTCGTGGCCGATGCGGGCTCCCCTCATGCTCATGGCCGCGCTCGCGGGCGCAGCGCTCCTCGCCGGCTGCGGCGACGAGGACGAGGCGCCGGGCGCAGGCGATGGGCCGTCCGGTACCCAGCGGCCGGAGAAGCCCGAGTTCGTCGAGGGCCTGCCGGCGGGCTGGACGGAGGAGGAAAACGAGGCCCAAGGGTTCTCGCTGGGTGCGCCGCCCGGGTGGCGCTCGGGCGGCGAGTGCCTGGAGGGGGGGGCCGAGGCGGTCCCGGTGACGATCCTGTGCTCGCCTGACAAGCTGGTGACGCTCTCGGTCTCCGCGGATCGAACGAACGAGGCGCTGGAGCTAAGCCCCGAGGACTTCGCCGCGCGCACGATGACCGGATTGGCCGACAGCTACGAAGGCCTGAAACCGGGCAAGCCAAAGAGCTTCAGCGGCCATTACGATGGCGCCACGGTCGAGGGCTCCGGCAAGGCGGTCGGAACGGGCGTCGAACAGGACGTGACGGTCGCCGTGCTGCGCCGCGAGGGCGTCGCCAACTTCACGGCCGTCATCGCCGCCAACGCCGACGAGCCGACCCAGCCGGCCGTCGAACTCGCGAAGGAGGCGCTCGATACCCTGCGCTCGCAGCCCGTCCGCGTCGCATCCGGCTGACCATGTCCGAGACGCTGCTCCTCATCCTGCTGGCCGCCGCCGTCCTCGCCCTGATCGGCGTGAGCGGCATGTGGCGGTTCGAGCGCCGGCGCGCGGCGCAGCTCGAGGAGGAGCTGGCGCGCGAGCGCACGAAGCCCGCCCGGCCCTCGGCGCCACCGTCGCTGAAGGCGATGCTCCTGACGGCCGCCCGGGTTCGCGACGAGGGGCTGGCCGAGGTGCTTCGCAGCTCGTTCGAGGAGCTGGCCGGCCTGGCCGAGGAGGCCGAGCCGGAGCTTCGCCGGCTGGCGGCGGACGACGGCACCATCACGATCTTCTTCTCGGACATCGAGAACTCGACCGCGCTCAACGAGGGCATGGGCGACCGGTCCTGGCTGAAGGTGCTCGAGGCCCACGACCGAGTGGTCCGCAGGGAGGTCGAGCGGAAGTCCGGTTACGTCGTCAAGTCGCAGGGCGACGGGTTCATGGTCGCCTTCGCCGCCGCGACCGAGGGGCTGCGGTCGGCTGTCGAGATCCAGCGCCGCCTGAAGGACCCGCCGCGCTCCCTGCGGGGGAAGAAGATCGCCGTCAGGATCGGCGTCCACACCGGCGAGGCACTCGAGCGGGGCGGCGACCTCTTCGGGCGCAACGTCGCCCTGGCCGCTCGGGTCGCCGACCAGGCGACCGGCGGCGAGATCCTCGTCACCGAGCAGGCGAGCGGGGCCGTGGACGACGAGGACGACCTCGCGTTCGGCGATTCGCGCGAGGTCGAGCTGAAGGGCCTCCCCGGCAAGCACGTGCTGCGCCCGCTCGAGTGGCGCGAGAGGTAGCCGGTCCGGGCCCCCTCGGGTGCCTACCTATCCGGGCGCCCCGGGTAGATCTGGTCGATCGTCAGCAGCGAGGTGAACGGGGCGCCGGAGGCTTTCGCGATCGCCTCGCCACCACCGGCGAGGCGGTCGACTACGCAGACGGTGCCGGCGATCTCGAGCCCCTGCTCGGCGATGCGCTCGATCGCGGCGATCGTTGAGCCTCCGCTGGTGACCGTGTCCTCTACCACCAGCACGCGGGCCCCGGCCGCGACCGGTCCCTCCACCCAGCGCTGCATCCCGTGCTCCTTGCGGGCGCCCCGTACGAAGAACCCCACCAGGCCCTCACCCGCGGGCGCCGCGATCGCTGCGCACGCGAGCGGGATCGCGCCCATCGTCGGGCCGCCCACCGCCGTCGCTTCGGCGTCGAGCGCGGCGGCGGCCAGCAGGTCGCCGGCGGCGCGGAACGCCGCGGGGCGAAGCAGCGCCTGCCGGGCGTCCACGTAGTAGTCGGCCTCGGCGCCGGAGGAAAGCGTCACCCGGCCGATCACGAGCCCATGCTCGCGAACCTCGTCCAGGAGGGTTTCCCGGGCGGCGGCGAGATCCCCCAAGAGGAACCTAGCCGTAGACGTAGATCGGATCCCCGAGATGGATCCAGTTGTAGATAAAGACCGAGTTGGGGATCGGGTTGCGGATGCAGCCGTGGCTGGCCGGGTACGGGGGCACGGACTTGTAGCCATGCGTCGCCTCGCCGCGGTTGTAGTAGACGGAGTAGTACATCCCGATCGAGTTGAAACCCGGGTCCTTGCGATAGAAGCGGAACGACCCGCGGTCCGACGGCGTCGATGGCGCCCCGGTCGAGACGTGGAAGATGTGCTGCGGCCTGCCGTTGTCGGCGAGCACCATGACCTGCCGTGAGATGTCCACCTCCACGTGATGCCCGGTGCCGGGGCGCTGGAGGTTGAAGCCGCCCCTGCCGTCGGCGAGGATCTTGAAGATCTGGGGCGACGCGTTGAAGCTGCGCGACATGTTGTTGACCTTGCGGAAGGCCATGACGGCGCGAGACGTGCCGTCGCTGTAGCTGCGCCCCCCGCCCAGGTAGTAGGAGCGCTTCTTCAGCAGGCTGTTGAAGAGGGAGACGTAGCCGTTGTGATCCCCCGGGTCGAGGTCCGGGTAGACGGGGTGAAACCGCCTCGAGCGGTCGGAGTCGGGCTCCTGCTCGGAGGTGCCCTTCTTGACCGCGATCGCCCGGTAGCGGCCGGGTTCGAGGATGTTCTCGGAGATCAGCTTGACCTTGCCGGCGTCGCGGTCGCCCATCTTCTTGATGCGGAGGTTCCTGCGCTTGACGATGTCGTCGCCGTGGACGAAGCGGATCTGCATGACCTCGTCCGGGACGAACGGCTTGATCCGAGCGACGGCGCGCACCCGGTCGTTCACGTCCACGGTGCCGCCCGACGCGTTGAACGTGCGCAGGTAGATCTTGGCCGGCGCGCGGGTCGGGAGCGGTCCGCGCTCGGCGACCCGGGGGGCCGCGGCGACCGCGGCCTCGGGCTCGACCGCGGCGGGCGCGGGCTCCTGTGCCGCCGCGCCGGAGGGCACGAACAGGGCGATGGTCAGCACGAGCCCCCCCGCCGACCAAAGAGCTCGAATGCTGTTCACGCTGTTGATTCTGCCAAACCGCGGCGGCGGACGTGGCCGGAACGCGTAGCTCACGAGGTGAGGATCGCGAACGCGAGCGCGTTGTTCAGGACGTGCACGGCGACGGGCGGCCAGATCGAGCCGGTCCGCTCGTACAGCCAGGAGAGGATCACCCCGAACGCCGCGAGCTGGAGCACCACCCCCAGCGTCCCCGCGCCGGTGTAGTGGAAAAGCCCCCAGATCCCCGCCGAGATCCCCGCCGCCGCGATGAACGGCAGGCGGTGGCGAAGCCCGGCGAACATGAAGCCGCGAAAGAAGACCTCCTCGGTGAACGGCGCCACCCCGATGACCAGCATTCCCACGATCACGTCGGCGAGAGCGTTCTCCCCGTAGCCGAGCTGGTCGGTGACGTCCTCCTGCTCAGGCTGGATCGCGAGGGCGATCAGGATCGCGCATCCGACGTAGGTGAGGTAGGCGAGAAACGACGGCCGCAGGGCGGGGACGACCGGGCGGCGCATGCCGAGCGTGGTGGGGTCGGCGATCGTGCCGGGGGGCGCCATCGCGAACGCCACCGCCACCAGCGAGATCGCGAGGCCCGCCTGTACCGCCAGCCGCGCGCCCAGACTCTCGAGGTCGGAGTCGAACGCAGAGATCACGCCCACCTGCACCAGGGTCACGGCGAGCAGCAGGGCGAGGCCGGTCAGCGCCTGCACGGGTCCCCACCCCGACGCCGGCAGGTTGCCCGCGGCCGGGCGCGGAGCGGGCTGCGGCGGCTCGGTGAGGGGCGCCGGGGGCGGCAGGCTGGGCTCGGTCACGCGCCCATGCTTGCAACTCACCCCGCGACCTCGGTCAGCGAAGCGATGTCGCCGTCGCGAGGTGCACCCACGGCGGTTCGAGCTGGACGAGCGTCCTGGGGGCGTCCGAAGTCACCATGCGCACAAACGGGACGGACTGTTTGCCGGTCTCCATCCCGGGAATTTTGTCCGATGGGGCGCAGCAGTCCCCGGCTGCGCCCCATTTTTTCACCGCACGCGAGCATGCACGCGCAGGAACCCCGCCGCGCGGAGGCGAAGGGACGAGCGTGGAGCCTTCCTTCTGGCAGGAGAACGGCGACTGGGTGACGGCGGCGATCTCGATGGCCGTCGCCGTCGCGATCGCTCTCGTCATCGACCGCCTCGTCATCGGCCGCGCGGCTCGCGTCGCCGACCGGGTCGCAGACGCCGGGATCTCGCGGGGGGCGCAGACGCGCCTGCGCCTGATCCGCAGGCTCGTCTTCCTGGTCATCGTCCTGATCGGCGCCGCGATCGCGCTCAGCCAGTTCGACAAGCTGAACAAGCTGGCCGCCGGCCTGCTGGCCTCCAGCGCCCTGCTCGGCCTCGTGCTCGGCTTCGCCGCCCAGAAGGTCCTGGCCAACCCCCTGGCCGGGATCATGCTCGCCATCACCCAGCCCATCCGGATCGGGGACTCGATCGAGATCGAGGACGTCTCCGGAAGGGTCGACGACGTCACCCTCGCCCACACCTTCGTGGACACCGGCGACGGGCGCCTGATGGTGGTGCCGAACGAGAAGGTGGTATCGAGCATCCTCTTCAACCGTTCCACCGGCGATCGCAGCGCCCCCGCGAGCGTGTCGGTGTGGCTGCCGCCGGCGGCGGACCTCGCCCGCGCGAAAGCGGCTCTCGAGGACCTGGAGCTGAGCTCGGTAGACGTGGCCGAGATCACCCCCGACGGCGTTCGGCTCGAGGTCCACGGCGCGAGCGACCCCCACCGCACCGTGGTGGTGGGCGAGGAGGCGGCGCTGCGCGAGCACGCCCACCAGGCGCTCCTGTCGGCCGGATTGCTCGCGAGCTGACCGGCATGGCCGGCCGGAGGCTCTCGCTACCCTTCCCCGGTAGCTGATGAGTGCTCGTGTACGGAGAAGGCAGCGGCGCTCCGGGGGGTCGCCGGCGAAAAAGATCGCCCTCGGATTCGGGGTCGTCCTCGCGATCCTGGGCCTGTGCGTGGCCAGCGTCGGTTTCTGGGTGCTCGATGTGCGAGCGGACGCCCCCTCGATCGACGACCTGAAGGCGATCGACAAAGGCGAGGTCTCGACGATCTTCGCCGCCGACGGCTCGCGCCTCGGGGTGATCCAGGACGACTCGATCCGCGAGAAGGTCTCGATCGAAAACATCCCGAAGGAGCTGAAGGAAGCGACGATCGCGATCGAGGACGAGAGCTTCAAGAAACACACCGGCGTCGACTACCAGGCGATCGTCCGCGCGGCCGTGGAGAACATCGAGGCGGGCGAGGTCAAGCAGGGCGGCTCGACGATCACCCAGCAGCTCGCCCGCAACCTCTACCTCTCCGACCCCGAGGACACGATCGAGCGCAAGATCCGCGAGGCGAAGCTGGCCGAGGAGATGGAGGACGAGCACTCCAAGAAGTGGATCCTCGAGCAGTACCTGAACACGGCCTCCTACGGGACCAACAACGGCCGTACCGCCGTGGGCGTCGAGGCCGCTTCGCAGGTGTACTTCAACAAGACCGTCAACGCCCTCTCGCTCCACGAGGCCGCGCTGCTGGCCGGCCTGCCCCAGGCGCCCTCGCAGTACAACCCGTTCGACAGCGCCGAGGCGGCGCGCGTGCGTCGCAACATCGTGCTCCGCGAGATGTACGAGCAGGACTACATCTCCCTCGCGGAGGAGCGCGAGGCCCTCGCCGCCGACCTGGGCCTTCAGCGCGGCTATCGCTACGAGACCATCCGCGAGCCCTACTTCTTCAACTACGTCGAGGCGGAGCTGATCGAGCGCTACGGCGTCGAGACCGTCCGGCAGGGCGGCCTCAACGTCTACACGACGATCAGCCCGGGGCTCCAGGCCGTCGCCGAGCAGGCGGTCGCGAACGGGGTCACTCCGCTGGGCGGCCCGGCGGGCGCGCTGGTCTCGACCGACGTGGACACCGGCAACATCGTCGCGATGGCGTCCTCGGGCGAGTTCGCCGACCGCAACTTCAACCTCGCCGCGCAGGGCAAGCGCCAGCCGGGATCGGCGTTCAAGCCGTTCGCGCTCGCCGAGGCCATCCACGAGGGCGTCGACCCGGACACCACCTACTACAGCGGCCAGAGCCCGATCACGTTGAGCATGGGCGCCTACTCGGCCCCCTGGGTGGTCAACAACTCGAGCGAGGCTTCCAGCGGCACGCTCAGCCTCACCTCCGCCACGACCAACTCGACCAACGCGGTCTACGCGCAGCTCGCGCTCGACCTCGGGCCCGAGAACGTGGCCGACATGGCGCACGACCTGGGGATCACCTCCCCGCTGAACGGCTATCCCGCCGAGACCATCGGCGGCCTGGAGGTAGGTGTCTCCCCGCTGGAGATGTCGAACGCCTACGCCACGTTCGGCAACGGCGGCCTGCACAACCCGGCGACCGCGATCGCCAAGGTCAGCTTCCCCAACGGCGAGACCGACGAGCCCGACCCCGCCGGGACCAATCGGGCGCTCACCGACGGCGAGGCGTACGAGGTCACGCGCGTGCTGGAGACGGTGGTCGACAGCGGCACCGCGACCGCCGCGAACTACGGCTGCTCGGCCATCGCGGGCAAGACGGGGACGACCGACGAGAACACCGACGCGTGGTTCGTGGGCTACACGCCCAACCTCTCGACCGCGGTGTGGATCGGCTACCCGGACAGCCGCACCACGCTGGGCTCCTCCGCATTCGGCGGCACCTACTCGGCGCCGATCTGGAACGAGTTCATGTCGCAGGCCGATCCCGACTGCGCCGAGTTCGAGGTTCCGGACGAGCTCCCCTCGCTCAGCTCCTTTTACGGCGAGCACACGGTCTCCGAGCCCAGCTCCGACGACGACTACACGACGCCCGCGCCGTCGACCTCGACCACCTCCACGACGGAGAGCACCAGCGAGGACGACGGCAATGGCAGCGGCGCCTACAACGACGACCAGCTCCAGGACGGGGCCAATCCAGCCGACGACTGAGCTCGAGCTGATCGCGAAGCTGCGCGCCCGGCTCGCTGTCGACGAGAGCGCCCGGTCGCCGCTCGCGGCCCGGATAGCAACCGGCAGCGGGGACGACGCGGCGGTCACGGTCCCGCCCGGGGCCACCGCCACCTCGGTGGACCTGCTCGTGGAGGACGTCCACTTCAGGCGCTCGAGCGCGTCGCCGCGCGACATCGGCCACAAGGCGCTGGCGTCGGCTCTCTCGGATCTGGCCGCGATGGGCGCCGTGCCCGGTGAGGCCTACGTGCAGCTCGGGCTGCCGGAGGACGTGGACGAGGAGGAGTGCCTGGCCGTGGCCGACGGCATGTCCGCGGTGGCACGCGAGCACGGCGTCGTGGTGCTTGGGGGCGATCTCTCCCGGGCGCCGGTCCTGCTGCTCGCGGTGACGGTCGTGGGCCACGCGGGCGCCGACGCCGACCTCGTGCGCCGGGAGGGCGCCACCGAGGGCGACGCGATCCTCGTCACCGGCGAGCTTGGCGGCGCGGCGGCGGGCCTGCTTTTGCTGGAGCACCCGGAGCTCCGTGACGCTGTCCCGGCCGGCGTAGCCGATGCCCTGGTGGAGCGCCAGCTTCGCCCGGTCCCCCGCCTGGCCGCGGGCGCCGCGCTGGCCGCAGCGGGCGCGCACGCGATGATCGACCTGAGCGACGGGATCCTGACCGACGCCCGGCATCTGGCCGTGGCGAGCGGCGTCGGCATCGAGCTCGACCCGGAGCTGCTGCCGCTCGCCGCGGGGGTGGCGCGGGTAGCCGAGGCGGCGGGCGTCGAGACGCTGGCGCTGGCCGCGGGGGGTGAGGACTACGAGCTGCTGACTGCCATGCCCGACGAGGCGGCATACGCCGCCGGGGCGGCGTCGGGCGACCCGCCGCTTAGAAGGATCGGCCGGGTCGTGCCCGGAGAGGCGCTCCGCCTCCGGGGGCAAAGCCCTCAGATCGCACCCGAGGGGTTCGACCATCTTCGTCGGGCTCGCGGCCCTCGGAAACCAGATCCAGGCGAACCCGCCTGACGACCCCGACCTTCCAGAGGATCTCGCCGGCGAGTACGCCGGGGTCCACGGCGTACTCGCCTTGGGCGATCCGTTGCTTGAGCTCAGTCAAGGGGGCCTCTTTGCGTTGCGGGTTCAGTGTCGTCGTCACGTGCGTCGGGGTTCGTTCCCCGTTCGATCAAACTCATCGGCTCCGGGGGCGTCCGGGTCGATAGAGGCTGGCGCCGGGCTGCTCTCACCGGGTACCCACGTGCCCTGGGGGCGAGCCCCTAGTCCCTCTCGATCATCCGTCCGCGCCTCAGGCGTGTGCCAGGCGAGAGCGAGCAGACCGCCCAGCGAGCCGAGGATCGGCGCGGCCGCGATCAGCACGAGGCTGGAGAGCTGGCCGTCGGCGACCATCAGCGCGAGGTCCCAGGGCCCCGCGCCCACCGCGCCCGCCGAGGAGCGGAGCGCCAGGGCGGCGGGGAGGACGCTGACGACGGCCAGCGCAGCCGTGAGCGCGCGGCGGCGGGGCGCGGCGGCGGCCAAGAGCCAGGCGTGCGCGCATGGCACCAGCAGGAGGGCCAGGAACGGGTTCAGGAGCCATACCGCGAAGCCGCCGGCAAACGCGGCAACCCCGAGGGCGGGGGCCAGCGCCGCGCGCCAGGGCCGGCGGGGGGGATGCGAGAGGCCGGCGAGGTGGTAGGCGCCACCGAGGATGCCCGCCAGGACGGCGAGCAGGGCGACCTCGCCGAGCCCGAGATCGAATCGCCCCGGGTCGAAGGGATAGGGCGGGTCGGCGATCACCCCGATCAGGCCGAGCAGACGGACGATGAGCGCTCCCACGGCCAGCGGGACCGCGAGCGCGAGCGCCCAGGCCAGCGCGCGGACGATGCCGCCTCGACGCCGCGCCGCGCGGGCCACGCCGTCCAGGGCGGCGAGGCCGGCCGGGAAGAGCAGCGCCAGCGCGAAGGCCGCCACCGACCATCCGGGCACGAGGCTGCCCGAGAACTCGAGGTAGGAGTTCGGGCCGTGCTGGAGCGGCTGCGTCAGCGGGTCCAGGATCAGGATCATGCCCAGCGTGGCCGCGCCGAACTCGGTGAGGACGGCGGGGTCGAGCTGCTCGGGGCCGTCGTCGGCGGGCCCGAGGGGCCGCTCGCCGGCCGAGGAGATCCCGATCGCGTCGAAGCCCTCCGCGATCAGCACAGACTGCTCCCCCGCCGCCATGGGTAGCGCCAGGCGCGCGAGGTCCGCGAGGAGCCCGCGCCCGGAGGGCTCGCGGCCGGTCTGCTCCGCGAGGGTCTCCTCGGCGATCCGCACGAGCTGCATCGAGGTGCTGCGCTCGTCCGTGGAGTGGCGCAGGACGAACGGCGCCGTGGGGTCGGCCGAGCCCGGCTGGTGGAGTGCGATCGCCGCCTCGATCCGCTCCGGCTCCTCGAAGGCCGCCATGAACCGGCGCAGGCCCGCGGCGCCCTCGGTGGACGCCGCTGTGGACACCAGGACGAACGTCTTCGTGTGCTCGGTCCCGCCGAGCGTCTCGGCCAGCTCGAGCAGCATCGCGGTCGCGGCGGCGCTGGATGCCGCGCCGGGGCCCGAGGCGGCGTCACGTCCCGCGGTGACGAGGACGACCTCGTCCGACTCGCCCACGAGCGTCAGGGCCACGTTGCGGACCTCCCGCGGCTCGCCGTCCGAGTCGACCTCGAAGGCCTGCTCGGTGGCGGTCCCGGCCTCGATCTCGCCGAAGCGCTCGAGCACCAGCGCAGCGGCCCCGGCGTCGGCCTCCGAGCCCGGCGTCCGCTCGTCGCCGAGGGCCAGGATCTCGCGGGCGTTGGCCCGGGCGCGCTCGCCGTCGAAGGCCGCGGGCGCGATCTGGGGGTCGGGCGGCTCGGGGACGCCCTCCAACGAGAACATCATCACGACGAACGCGGCAAGCGCCGGGACGAAGGCGATGCGATAGAGGCGGAAGTCGATCACGGGACGTCGATCCTTTCAGCCTGCTTTACGAGTCGCACTACGCTGTTGGGATGGGCAGCGCCGAGGAGGCTTCGGGACGGATCCTGTTGGTCGACGACGAGCAGTCCGTTCAGACCCTGCTCACCTACCCGCTGCGCAAGGACGGGTACGAGGTGGTCTCCGCGCGGGACGGCCGCGAGGCGCTCGACCGCTTCGCCGAGCAGCGCTTTGACCTCGTGGTGCTGGACATCATGATGCCGCGCCTTGACGGGATCGAGGTCTGCCGGCGCCTGCGGGCGCGCAGCCAGGTCCCGATCATCATGCTCACCGCCAAGGACGACGAGATCGACAAGGTCCTCGGCCTCGAGATGGGGGCGGACGACTACATCACCAAGCCCTTCTCCGTCCGGGAGTTCCGAAGCCGCGTCCGCGCCGCGCTGCGGCGCTCGGAGATGGGCGGGGGTGCGCGACTGGTGCCCGACGAGCCGATCGCGGCCGGTGACCTTCGGATCGACTTCGAGCGGCGGGTCGTGGAGGTGCGGGAGCGGAAGGTGAGGCTCACGTATGTCGAGTTCGAGATCCTCGCGGCCCTCGCGCTCGCCCCGGGCCGGGTCATGACCCGGGAGAACCTGCTCGAGCACGTCTGGGGTGACTCGGCGTACCGAGACCCCCGCACGGTCGACGTTCACATCCGGCACCTGCGTGAGAAGCTCGAGTCCGAGCCGCGCTCGCCCGAGTACCTGTTCACCGTGAGGGGCGTGGGTTACCGGTTCCGGGACCCGGAGGGATGACGTGCGCTCCCCGAGCCCGCGGATGACGCCGCAAGCCGTCGCTGGATCGCCACCCCTCCCGGAATGAGCGTCCGCTACAGGCTGCTGGCGCTGTTCTTCTTGATCACCACGGCTGCGGTGGTGTTCGTGTACCTCTACGTCGTCCCACAGCTCGACTCTCAATTGACGGCCGAGCAGCTCCGCCGGCTCGAGTCCAGCGAGGGGACGCAGCGGATCGCGGGGGCGATGCGCTCGGGCGTCGCGCAGTCCGAGCTACGGCGCGTGATTCGGTCGGTCGCCCAGCAGACCGATGCCCGCGTGACCGTGCTCGGGGTCCGCGAGGGCGCCTCCGGCCCGGTGCCGGAGTTCGTGATCGGCGACTCGGCGTTCGAGCGCACCGCCACGCAACCTCGGTACCCGGGGGCCGCGGCCGCGGCGTCGAGCGGGCAGGTGACGAGCGCGGTCGAGCGGGTGGACGGCGCCCGGCTGGGCCAGGCCGCGACCCCGGGCTTCGTGGACGGCGAGGCGAGCTGGGTGACGGTCCTGTCGGTCGACCTCTCCGACGTGGACGACAACGTCGCGCTGATCAAGCGCCAGATCCTGATCGCGGGGGCGATCGCGATCCTCGCCGCCCTCGCCGCGGGCTGGTTCGCGGCCGGCGCCCACACACGTCGCCTGCGCCGGCTGGAGGCGGCGGCCGAGGCGGTCGCCGACGGCGACTTCCGGACGCAGATCCCGGTTGACTCGACCGACGAGGTCGGCCAGCTCGCGCGCTCGTTCAACGAGATGCAAAAGCGCCTCGCGCGCCTGGACAGCGCGCGCAAGGAGTTCATCGCGAACGCGTCGCACGAGCTGCGGACCCCGATCTTCTCCCTGGGCGGCTTCGTCGAGCTACTGGAGGAAGAGGACCCCGACCCGGAGGCGAGAGCGGAGTTCGTGCGGACGATGCGCGAGCAGATCACGCGCTTGAAGAAGCTCACCGCCGACCTGCTCGACCTCTCGAAGCTCGACGCCGACGCCATTCAGCTTCGCAGCGACCGTGTGAACGCCGGGCGGCTGGCGGAACGAGTCGTCGCCGAGTTCGCCCCGGCGCTGGAGACGCACTCGTCCACGGCCACGGTGGACCGCGCCACGGACGCGATCGTCGACGCCGACGCAGATCGGCTCGCGCAGATCCTTCGTATCCTCATAGACAACGCTCTCACGCACACACCGAAGGGAACTGCGATCAGCATCACCTCGAAGCAGGACGGCGGCACCGCGATGGTGACCGTGCGGGACGACGGGCCTGGAATCGAGGCGCACGACCGCGACCGCGTGTTCGAGCGCTTCTACACCGGCGACGAGCTGGGCGGCTCCGGCCTGGGCCTCGCGATCGCTCGCGAGCTGGCCGTGAGGATGGGCGGCGATCTGGAGGTCGCCTCCCACCGCGGCCGGACGGAGTTCACCGTGCGCCTTCCCGCGGTTCGGGCGGAGGTGCAGGCATGAGGCTCGCGGCGGCCGCATCGGCGGCGCTGGCGGCCCTTGCGCTGGGCGCCTGCTCGGGCGACGAGGACGACCCCGGCGCGTCCGGCACCGGCGCGGATCGGGGTGGCTCGCAGCGGGTCGTGATCGCGACGGCCGACGGGACGTTCAACCCGGGCGCCGTCTACGAGAAGGCGGCCCCCGGCGTCGTGACCGTGCTCTCCGTCTTCGGGGGCGGTGGCGGCGACGCCGAGGATCTCTTCGGCGGCGGGGGCGGAGTGGGGCAGGGCTCGGGCTTCGTCATCTCCGACGACGGCGAGATCCTCACCAACGCCCACGTCGTCACCGACGCCCAGGCGAACAGCACTGCGGAGCCGAACGTGGCGAAGGAGGTCTACGTTCAGTTTGCGGACCGCAACCAGGTAGCGGCCGAGGTGATCGGCTTCGACCCCTACGCGGACGTGGCGCTGATCAAGGTGGACCCTGACGGGCTCGAGCTCAACCCGCTCGAGTTGGGTTCGCTGGATTCGGTCGCGGTGGGCGCCCCGGTCGCCGCCATCGGCAGCCCCTTCGGCGAGGAGCAGTCGCTCTCGACGGGCATCGTCTCGGCCACCGACCGCTCGATCGAGTCGCTGACCGAGTTCCGGATCGACGGCGCGATTCAGACCGACGCCTCGATCAACCCCGGGAACTCCGGCGGACCGCTGCTCGACGCCGACGCGACGGTGATCGGCCTCAACCAGCAGATCAACACGACCTCCGGGGGCAACGAGGGCGTGGGCTACGCCGTGCCCATCGACCTGGCGCTCCGCTCGCTCGAGCAGCTTCGCGAGGACGGGACCGTCGACTACGCGTTCCTCGGCGTCGGCACCAGGGCCATCTACCCGCAGCTCGCCGAGCGCCTCGACCTCCCGGTCGAGACCGGCGCGCTCGTCGAACGGGTCGAGCCCTCCAGCCCGGCGGCGGACGCCGGTATCGAGGCGGGCTCGCAGGAGATCGAGTTCCAGGGCGTTCCCTTCGAGGTGGGCGGCGACGTCATCGTCGCGGTGAACGGCGAGGAGATCCTCACCGAGAACGACCTCGCGCGGCTGGTCTCCCGGCTCGATCCGGGGGAGGAGGCAACGCTCGAGATCATTCGCGGCGGCGAGCGCCAAGAGGTCTCCGTGACGCTCGGCACCCGCGAGGACGCGGCGTAGTGCCATATGTGGGGTCAGACCCCCTGGTCGCGGTGGCCTTGACCGGTCGCAGCGGCAATGGGATCTGACCCCGGTTCACCTTCCCCGCGCGAGCTGTGCCTGGAGCTGGCCCGGGCGCTCCGCGATCAGGTTCTACCCGAGCTGGGAAGCCATGCCGGCCGCGAGCACGCGAGCACCGGCGAGGGGGGCGACGTGACCTTCGCGATCGACGAGGGGGCCGAGTCGTTCATGGAGGAGTTCCTGTCCCGGCGGGCGCCCGGGGTGGCGTTCTACTCGGAGGACCGGGGGATGGTCAAGCCCGCCGGGGACCCGCGAATGGTGCTGATCGTGGATCCCATCGACGGGACCCGCCCGGCGATGGCGGGGTTCGAGGCCGCCTGCGTGTCGGTGGCGGCCGCCTCGCTCGAGGGCGAGCCGACCATGGGCGACGTGGAGGCCGGCTGCGTGGTGGAGATCAAGTCGGGCCGGGCGTTCGTGGCCGAGCGCGGCCACGGGCTCGATCCCGCGCCGAAGCTCTCGGCCAACACGGACCTGACGAGGATGTTCTGGACCTATGGCCTGCGCGGGCGTCCGGTGCGAGCGGTCGCGGAGGTGCTGGGGGAGCTGATCGACGGCTCGTCGGTGGGGGGCGGGACCTTCGACCTCGGCTCGGCGACATTCGACATGACCAGGGTGGTGACCGGTCAGCTCGACGCGTACGTCGAGCCGGGGCCGCTGATGGTCTCCGAGATCCCGGGGATGCGGGAGCGCTTCGAGAGCGTCGGCGATGGGGCCGTCCTCAACAACTCGCCCTACGACCTCGCCGCCGCTGCGCTGTGCCTCGGCGAGGGCGGCGCCGTCGTGACCGACGCGGCCGGTGAGCCGCTCGACGACCGGCCGTTGCTGGGCTCGGGCGCCGAGTTCCAGATGTCCTGCATCGCCGCGGCGAACGCCGAGCTGCACGCGAAGATCGTCTCCGAGGTCTCCGACGGCATCGGGCGCCTTCGCGACCTGCAGGCTTAGACAGCGGGACAACCGCTCGGCGGCGGGCCCTCGATAGCCTCCCGCGCCAATGCTCACCGAAGTCGCCCTCGGCCGCCGCTCGCTGGCCGACTACACGCACATCGCCGGCCGCGGGCTGATCGATGAGATCCGCGAGCTGGCCGAGCCGCTGCGGGGCAAGCGCGTCCTGCACATCAACGCGACGGCGTTCGGCGGCGGTGTCTCGGAGATCCTCTACACGCTGGTGCCGCTGATGAACGACGTCGGCCTCGACACCCATTGGCAGGTGATCCTGGGGCGGGAGGAGTTCTTCAACGTCTCCAAGCTCATGCACAACTCGCTCCAGGGCGACGAGCAGTCGATCTCCGACGAGCAGTGGGAGGTGTTCACGGCCTACAACGCGATGAACGCCGAGAGCCTCGGCGGCGACTGGGACGTGATCATCGTCCACGACCCCCAGCCCGCCGGGATGCGGCAGAACGTGGTCGATCGCGCCAAGCACTGGATCTGGCGCTGCCACATCGACCTCTCCACACCCAACCCCGCCACCATCGCCCGGCTCGCCCCCCTCGTGCGCGACTACGACCAGACCGTCTGGCATATGCAGCAGTACGTGCCCTCAGACCTCGACGCGCGTGGCACGGTGAACATCGTCCCGCCCGCCATCGACCCGCTCTCGCCGAAGAACATGGCGCTCTCGCCCGACGACGCCGCGTTCGTGTGCGAGCAGTTCGGGATCGACGTGGAGCGACCGCTGATCTGTCAGGTCTCGCGCTTCGACCCGTGGAAGGACCCGATGGGCGTGATCGACGCGTACCGGCTGGTGCGGGAGGAGATCCCGGACGTCCAGCTCGCCCTGGTCGGCTCGATGGCGACCGACGATCCGGAGGGCTGGGAGTTCTTCCACTCGACGATGCGCCACGCCGACGGCGACCCCGACATCAAGATCCTCAACAACCTGAACAACGTGGGTGCGATCGAGGTGAACGCGTTTCAGTCGCAGGCCGACGTGTGCATGCAGAAGTCCACTCGTGAGGGCTTCGGGCTCACGGTCACGGAGGCACTCTGGAAAGGCCGCCCGATGGTCGCCGGCGACGTGGGCGGAATCCCGCTTCAGATCGAGGACGGCAAGTCGGGATACCTGGTGTCCTCCTCCGAGGAGGCGGCGCAGCGGTCGATCGGCATCCTCAAGGACCCGGAGTTGGCGAAGAGCCTCGGCAAGGCGGGCAAGGAGCACGCCCGCGAGCACTTCCTCACCCCGCGCCTGCTGCGCGATTGGCTGCGGATGTTCACCGCGGCCGAGGCCGGGTAGCGGGCGTGGGCGCGGGGTAAGGTGATCCCGCCCGTGCCCGATTCGACCGAGAAGCTCGTGATCGTCTCCAACCGGGGACCCGCGGAGTTCGAGCGGGCCGAGAGCGGCGAGCGCGTGGTCCGCCGCGGCAGCGGCGGCCTGGTCACCGCGCTGCAGGGCCTGGTCGCCCATCGTGACGCCCTGTGGATCGCGTCGGCGATGACCGACGAGGATGTCGCGGTCACGCGTGAGGCGGGCGGGGGAGCGACCTCGGTCGAGCTCGACGGGGTCGGCTACGAGGTGCTGCTCGTCGAGTCTGAGGCTGAGGCCTACGACCGCTTCTACAACGTCATCGCGAACCCCATCCTGTGGTTCATCCAGCACTACCTGTGGGATCTCTCCAACGCGCCGGACATCCGGATCGACGAGGCCGACGCCTGGGAGCAGGGCTACCGGGTCGTGAACGCCGACATCGCGGAGGCGGTCCTGCGCACGATCGAGGGCGTCTCCAACCCGCTCGTGATGCTCCACGACTACCACCTGTACACATGCCCAGGGCTCGTGCGCGAGGCTCGACCGGACGCCTTCCTCCAGCACTTCATCCACATCCCCTGGAGCCAGCCGGACTCGTGGCGCATCCTGCCCGCGCGCTGGCGCGAGGAGATCTACCGAGGCATGCTCGCCAACGACATCATCGGCTTCCACACGAGCGCCTACTGCCGCAACTTCCTGCACTGCTGCCGCGAGCTGATGGAGCTGGAGGTCGACTACGAGCGCGGCGCGGTGCTCCACTCCGGGCGCGAGACGTGGGTACGCGCCTACCCGCTGGGGATCGACGTAGAGCGTTTCGAGGGCGTGGCCGCCTCCGAGGAGGTGGCCGTCTACGAGGAGGAGCTCATGCGGCGCCGTCGCGACCACCTCATCCTGCGCGTGGATCGCGCCGACCTCTCCAAGAACGTGCTGCGCGGGTTCACGGCGTTCGACACGTTTCTCCAACAGCACCCCGAGTTTCGTGAACGGGTGACGTTCATCGCCCACCTCCAGCCATCGCGCCAGGACGTGCCCCAGTACCAGGAGTACCTGGAGCGCATCGAGGCGCTCGTGGCCGTGGTCAACCATCGCCACGGCACCACGGACTGGATGCCGATCGACCTCCGCATCTACGAGAACTTCGAGGAGGCCGTCGCCCGCTACAAGCAGTTCGACCTACTGATGGTCAACTCGATCTTCGACGGGATGAACCTCGTCGCCAAGGAGGCGCCGGCGGTGAACACCCGCGACGGCGTCGTGATCCTCTCGGAGAACACAGGGGCCCACGAGGAGCTGGGCGACTGCACGCTCACGGTCAATCCGTTCGATATCCAGGAGCAGGCCGACACGATCTTCCGCGCCCTGACGATGTCGGCGGAGGAGCGCCGCCTGCGCGCCGGGCGCCTGCGCGAGATCGTCCGCGAGCGCAACCCGGGCGTCTGGATCGACGAACAGCTCGCCGACATCCGGGCGAAGCAGGCGGGGTAGGCGCCTGGGGCCCAGCGCGCCGGCGTTCCGTCGCTACGGGGTTCCTAGCCCCGCACGCGCACCCGCCGGACGACCGAGGCGCCGCGCTCGTAGGGGTAGCCGCGCTGGCGGGGGACCACGGCACGGAAACGGTAGGTGCGCGTGCCCGTGGTCGAGCCGAAGCGGTAGGAGTCGCGCCAGATCCCGCGCGGGCTTGCCCGATGCGAGCGCACCAGTACCCAGCGGCGGCCGGAGCGCGCCTCGAGCTGCACCTGGCGCGAGCCGGCTTCGGGCCCGTGCAGGCGAACTACGAAGCGGGCCTCCTCGCCGTTGCGCAGGGTGCGCGTCGGCGTGACGCGCAGTCTCGGCCGGGCGCGCACCCGCAGGCGCAGGTAGCGCTCGGAGACCGTCTCGGCGTCGGGCCAGTGGGCCACTCGCACGTCGCGGGTCGGTCCCGGGTCCAGACGGGCGGAGAAGTTCCCGCCCGCTTCGGTGCGCGGGGTGGCGACCACGTGCTCGACCGCGTCGCCGCGCGCCACCCGCGTCGCGACGCAGACGCGGGCGCCGACGATCGGCGACCCGTCGGTCGCCGTGAGCGTGCCGCTGAGCGTGGCGGGACGATCCGCGGGAATCGCCCGGTGCCGCGCCGGGCCGTCAAGCCGGGCACGGATCGTGCCGGCCTCCGAGGCCTCGTCGATCGGGCACTCGTTGTCCACGCGGGCCTTGTGCCGCGCGCAGGCACGGTTGCGCTCACTCGAGAACGCCAGGTCGTCGACGCAGACGCGCAGGCGGTTGAGCCCCTGGTGGAAGGCCGTGCCCGTCGTGTCCAGCTCGTAGACCTTCTCGGTGCTGGCGGGGCACGGGCTCAGCCGCGTTGCGACCTGGCGGCGCAGCTCGCACGGCACTCGGCGGGCGCCCACGGGCTTGCCGTTCACCTCGAGAAAGATCCGGCGCACGCCCGACCCCTCGTCGCTCGCCAGCGCCTGCAGCACCGCGACGCCCCGGCGCGTCTGTCCCGACGCGAGCGGGCCGGCGAGCGTCGCGGCCGGCTGGGTCTGATCGAGGATCCGCAGCGCGACTCGGCGCACCATCACGCGGGCGCGGGACCCCTCGCCGCAGCGGCCCGACGAGCAGCGAAGCGCGGCATGGAGGCCGTTGACGCCGTCACCGCGCCAGCCCACCACGTGGGGGTTGCCGGCGGCGCGGCCCAGCGGTGCCGCGCCGGCTCCGGGCATGCCCGTGAACAGCCCGGGCACGTGGCCGTCCGCCGCCGTCCCCGCGACCTTGGCGCGGATTCCGGTGAAGAGGAGCCCGGCGGGGGCGGGGAGGGCCCAGGCGCCCCAGCGGTCGCGGCGGGTGGTCTGGGCGCGGTGGCGCACCATCAGACCGCCCGCATCGCAATCGGCCTCGCCCACGTAGTGATCGGAGTTGCGCTCGAGGACGAAGTCGCCGCGACCGGCGTCGAAGCTCGGGTTGCACTGGGCGGCACGGTAGGTGCCGCCCTCGGCGCTTCCCGCGGCGACGAGGAGGACGACGATGGCGCCCGCTGCCGCGGCCAGCCACACGGCGGCCACGGTTGCGTGCCCCCTGCGGGCGGGTTTTTCGGTCGGGGTCTCATCCATCTGCGCCTCCTCGGCTTGGGTCGGGGTCATTGCTCGAAGCTGAACTCGGCCCCGGCGGCGGGCGCGGGCGCCGGCGCCGCCGGGGCGGGCGAA
>JBPCKC010000089.1:0-13447 GCA_051004675.1 Solirubrobacterales bacterium | reverse complement strand
CGGGCCCGTTTTTTGTGTTTTTTTTTCGCCAGGGGTCGGTGGGTGGTGGTCTCGTGCCCCCCCCGCCGCAGCTCCTCCGCGACGGCGCCGGCCACGCCAACCATCTCGTCTGCGGCCACGGCGATTCGCATCGCGGGCAGCCTAGATGAGTGCCCGGGGCGACCTAGACGCAGCGCACGAGATGCACCTCGCCGTCGGGCGGGCTCTCCTGCACCACGCCGATGTCGCGCGCGTAGAGCTTGAGCTCGACCTCCTCGCCGTCGATCAGCTCGCGGATCCGGATTAGGTCCTCGTAGCGCTCGCCGGCGACCGTCGCCCTCGGGACCCGCTCGATCAGCCGGTCCTTCTCGACCGTGATCGGCGGCGCTTTCTCGAAGTACCACTCGTCCCCGACCTGCGGGTCTCCGGGCATCAGCACGCCGAGGTGGTCGGTGTGCTCGCCGTAGAGGAACGAGCCGTCGTGGTTGGCGATCTTGCCGTTCTCGTAGTTGTCCACGTCCTCGCCCAGGTAGTGCACGGTTCCGTCGTCGGCCTGGGCGAAGTAGTCCAGGGTGCGCTCGACGAGCTCGCCCTCGGCGAATGCGCGGTCCTCGATCACCGCGGCGTCCACCCGCCGGCCCTCGACGGTGAAGGCCTTCGTGCGGTCGAGAAGCGTCCGGACAACCCGCTCGCTCCCCTCGTCCGAGGTCCCCTCGAGCACGCAGCGCTGGAACTCCGTGAGCGGCGCGTAGGGGTTGTCGATGTCGGCTGGGTCGCTGAACGTCCGCTTCTCGGGGGACGACGACTCGCCGGCGGCGGTCGTCTCGGCGGTGGAGGGGGACTCCTCGCCACCGCCGCAGCCGGCGGCGAGCGTCGCGAGCAGGACGAGTGCGCCGGGTGCGATCGTCAGGTGGGGCGCCATGGAAGGTTCCTTTCCGTTCGGGTCGCGCTGCACGATCCAGCCCTTTGATGAACGCTTCGTGAAAGCGTCAGCGCCCGGATTCATTCTCTTTTAATGAACGCTCCCCAACCTAGCTCCGCATGAGGGTCCTGATCGTCGAAGACGACGCGAAGCTCGCGAACCTGCTCCAGCGCGGGCTCTCGCGCGACGGAATGGCGATCGACCTGGCCGCCAGCGGCGAGGACGCGCTGCCCCGCGCAGCGGCCACCGAGTACGACGCGATCGTCCTCGACGTGATGCTCCCCGGCATCGACGGCTTCGAGGTGTGCCGGCGCCTGCGCGAGGCCGAGGTGTGGGCACCCGTCCTGATGCTCACGGCGCGTGACGGCGTCCGCGACCGCGTGGCGGGGCTCGACGCCGGCGCCGACGACTACCTCACCAAGCCCTTCTCCTACGCCGAGCTGCTCGCACGCATGCGCGCCCTCTTTCGCCGCGGGCCGGCGCAGCGGCCCACGTCCCTTGAGGTCGGCGACCTGAAGCTCGACCCCGCCACGCGCAGGGCTTGGCGCGGGGACGTACAGATCGAGCTCTCGACCAAGGAGTTCGCGGTCCTGGAGACCTTCATGCGCCGGCCGGGTGAGGTGCTCTCGCGCTTTCAGCTCCTCGAGCACGCCTGGGACTACGATTACGAGAACCGCTCGAACGTCGTCGACGCCTACATCAGGTTCCTGCGGCTCAAGATCGACAAGCCGTTCGGCGTCGCCTCGATCGAGACGGTGCGCGGCGCCGGGTATCGGCTGCGCGAGGACGGCGGCCAGTGAGCCGGATCCCGATCAGGCTGCGCGTGACGCTGGCCTTCGCCGTGCTGATGGCGGTGGTCCTGGCGGGGATCGGCCTGTTCCTCTACCTCCGCCTGGGCGACCAGCTCGGCGAGTCGGTCGACAACGGCCTGCGCACGCGGGCGGGCGAGGTCTCGGCCCTCGTGAGCGCGTCCGACCCGGCGCTCGGCGGTCGCGGGGCGCTGCGGCTGATCGAGGCGGAGGAGAGCTTCGCCCAGATCCTGGGCGCCGAGGGAGACGTCCTCGACTCCACCCCCCAGCTCGAGGACGCGGCGGTGCTTACGGGGGACGAGGTCGCGGGGGCCCTCGCCGGCGCGACCTTCTTCGAGCGCGAGAGCCTGCCGGGCATCGAGGGGCGGGCGCGCCTCCTCGCCGCTCCGGTTGGCGGGGGCGACGCCGTCGTGGTCGTCGGCGCCTCCCTCGACGATCGCCGCGAGGCGCTCGCGAGCCTCGCCACGCTGCTCGCGATCGGCGGCCCCGTGGCCCTGCTGTTGGCCTCGCTGGCGGCCTACGCCGTCACCGGGGCGGCTCTACGGCCGGTGGACGCGATGCGGGCGCGGGCCGAGACGATCTCCACCGGCGGGCCCGACGAGCGCCTTCCGGTCTCGGGCGCCGGCGACGAGCTGACGCGCCTGGGGGAGACGCTCAACGGGATGCTGGGACGGCTGGACGCGGCGATCGAGCGCGAGCGCCGCTTCACCGAGGACGCGGCGCACGAGCTGCGGACCCCGCTCACTCTGCACCGCACCGAGCTGGAGCTGGCCCTGCGCCACGGCGGCGACGAGACGGAGCTTCGCGCCGCCATCGCGTCCGCGATCGGCGAGGTGGACAGGCTCGTGCAGCTCGCCGAGGACCTCCTGGTGGTCGCGCGCTCCGACCAGGGCCGTCTGGCCCTCGCGCCCGAGCGCCTTCAGGCCGGGGATCTGTTCGACAACACGGTCCAGAGGTTCAGCTCACGAGCCGCCGAAGAGGGGCGCGAGCTGAAGATCGACGGCGGTGCCCAGACGCCGCTGGAGGGCGACGGCCTACGCCTCGAGCAGGCCCTCACCAACCTGATCGACAACGCCTTGCGCCACGGCGCCGGCCCCGTGCGGCTGTGGGCCGAGGCCGTCGACGGGTGGGTGACGCTCGGCGTCGCCGACTCGGGGCCTGGCTTCCCGGACGGGTTCGAGGCCAGGGCGTTTGAGCGCTTCAGCCGCGCCGACGCGGCTCGCGAGCGCGGCGGCACCGGCTTGGGCCTGGCCATCGTCGACACGATCGCCAGGGCGCACGGGGGCTCGGCCCACGCAGCAAACGCGACCAGCGGAGGTGCGGAGGTGCGGATCGTGCTGCCCGAAGCCGGCGCGCCTTAGAACCAGCCGAACCCGCGGCCGGCGATCTCCTCGAGCTTCGCCACGTCCGGCTTGAAGATCTCGGCGAGGCGCTTGCGCAGGTCAGGGGAGATCTCCGGCTTGGGCGCCTCGCCCGACTCGGGATCGTGGACGATGCGCTCCACGCGCCAGCGCAGCCGCTCGGGCAGGCGGTCGAAGTTGCGGTCGAGGGCCCGCAGGCCGGGCATGCGCACGGCGCGATCCAGCAGGCGAAACCGCCCGCCGGCCTTGGCCCCGCCCGTCTCCCACTCGCGGCCGAACTCCTCGGAGGTGAACTCGGGATCGACGCCCAGGAACTCGAACAGGCCGCGCATCACCCGCACGCGGTCGTCGCGAAGCTCCTCGCGCGAGATCACTTGGATGCGCTCGGGGCCGAAGGCCTCCAGGTAGGGCTCGAGCTGGAAGGCGTAGCGGCTGCGATCCACGTAGGCGGTATCCCAGCGGCCGAAGGCCTCGTCGAGCGAGCGCTGCTCGTACCCGCCGCCGACGTTGTGGAGGTAGTGGGAGAGCATCCGGTCGATCGGGTCGCGAACCATGTAGATCACGCCGGCGTCAGGGATCAGCTCGCGCAGACGCGCGGCCACCCCCTCCAGGCGGGGCCTGTTCGTGTAGTGGGGCGAGGTCTCCCCGCGCACCGTGGCGGCCGGGTCGAAGTGCGAGCCGTACCAGCCCGGGCCGAGGCCCCAGTTCAGCTCCTCGACGAAGAAGTTCAGCTCCTTCGGGCGCGACATCGCGATCGCGGGGTGCAGGTTGAGGTAGTGGTGCAGGCTCGTGGTGCCGCACTTCAGGCCCCCGATCACGACCAGGTTCGGCAGCACCCCCGGTTCGGCGCCCTCCGCCGCCCCGCGCCGGCGCTCGGCCGCGAAGCGCTCGTGGGCTCGGGCGACCATCGCCTCGTCGGCGGCGTCGCGGTTGGCGGGCGGCGCTCCGGGCGCCATCCGGCTACTTGGCGCCGAGGCGCCCCGCGGCGTCGCGGAGCGTCTTGACCTCGGCGTTGGGCCTCTTTCGGCCCTCCAGCTTCTCGCCGTGGCGGTTGACCCAGATCACCGGGACCCTCATCTTCAGCAGCGGCTCGACATCGGCGGCGTAGCCGGAGGCGATGTGGACCCAGCCCTTCTTGCCGCCCACCCGGCGCGCGCACTCCTTGAAGTGGGCGGGGTCGGGCTTGTACGAGCGCACCTGCTGAGCGGTGACGACGAGGTCGAGCTCGGTGCGCAGATGCCGCCGGGACACGCCGAGGAGCTTGTCGTCGATGTTGGAGATGATCCCCACCTCGTAGCGCTTCTTGAGGCGGTCCATCGCCGCGTTCGCCTCGCGGAAGGGCTGCCAGCGCCCGACGCTGTCGGGCAGGAACTGGGTCCGGGATGGCTCGAGCTCCCACCCGATCTCGCCCGCGACCTTGACCGCGGTCCGGCGCAGCACCTCGGCGTAGAGCTCGTACGAACCGCTCATCACCTCGGCCTGGACCTCGAGGAAGCGCTTGATGAACTCCCCCTCGTCGAAGGAGAAGCCGTCGCGCTCGGCCTGCGCGCCGAACGCGTCCATGATGCCCTTCTCCCAGTCGATCAGGGTGCCGTAGCAGTCCGTGGTCACGAACGTGATGTCTTTGAGCTTGGGAAGGGGCATCGAGGCTTTCGCTAGCGAGCGGCGGCGCATTATGAAGAATCGTCTAGGCTGCCGCCGCGCGCTACGGCCCCGGGTCGCCGCTCGCACGCATGGATCTACTCGAATACCAGGGCAAGCAGCTTTTCGCCAAGCACGGGCTCCCGGTGCCCGAGGGCCGCCACGCGACCACCGTGGACGACGCCGTCGCGGCGGCGAACGAGATCGGCTATCCGTGCGTGGTCAAGGCCCAGGTCGCGATCGGCGGGCGCGGCAAGGCGGGCGGCATCAAGGTGGCGAAGGACGAGGCCGAGGCGCGCACCCATTCCGGCGCGATCCTGGGGATGGATATCCGCGGTTTCACGGTCCACGACCTGTGGATCGAGGAGGCCTCGGAGATCGACGCCGAGTACTACGCCTCGATCATCCTCGACCGCTCCGCCAAGAAGCTGCTCGCGATCGTGTCGCGGATGGGCGGGATGGACGTCGAGGAGGTCGCCGAGACCGACCCGGAGGCGCTCGTCAAGCGCCACATCGACCCCGCCGAAGGCTTGAGCGCCGAGGCCGCCCGCGAGATCGTGGTCGACGCCGGGATCGACGATGACGTCACCGACCAGGTCGCCGACGTGCTGGTCAATCTCACCACCGTGGTCACGGCCGAGGACGCGACCCTGCTGGAGATCAACCCCCTGATCGTCACCACCGACCGCAAGGTCGTCGCACTCGACTCGAAGGCCACGATCGACGGCAACTCCCTCTTCCGCCATCCCGACGTGGCCGAGCTCTCCGACAAGTCGGCCGAGGACCCCCAGGAAGCGATGGCCAAGGAGAAGGGGCTCACGTACGTCAAGCTCGGCGGCAACATCGGCATTCTCGGCAACGGGGCCGGGCTTTGCATGTCCACCCTCGACGTGGTCGCCCAGGCGGGCGGCGAGCCGGCCAACTTTCTCGACGCCGGGGGTGGCTCGAAGGCCGAGGCGATCGTGGACGCGCTCGAGGTCATCACCTCCGACCCCAACGTCACCGCGATCCTGTTCAACATCTTCGGTGGGATCACCCGCTGCGACGAGGTCGCCAGGGGCATCGTGGAGGCTTCGCAGCAGATGAGCCTCACGCTGCCGGTCGTGGTCCGCCTCGACGGCACCAATCAGGAGGACGGCCTCGCGATCCTCGCCGGGTCGGGGCTCGAGAACCTCCACCAGGAGAAGACCATGCTGGGCGCCGCCAAGCGGGTGGTCGAGCTCGCATGAGCATCATCGTCGGCTCCGACACGAAGCTCGTCGTCTCCGGCCTCACCGGCCGCGAGGGCACCTTCCACGGCCTGCGAAACCGCGACTACGGCACCGACCTCGTCGCGGGGGTCACGCCCGGCAAGGGCGGTCAGGACGTGGACGGGGTGCCGATCTTCGACAAGATCGCCGAGGCCGTCTCCGAGCGGGGCGCCAACACCTCGATGATCTTCGTCCCGGCGCGGTTCGCCGCGGCGGCGATCGAGGAGGCGATCGAGGCGGGGGTCGAGACGGTGATCGCGATCACCGAGGGCATCCCGGTGCTCGACATGATGCGCGTCTACTGGAAGGCCAAGGAGGCGGGCGTCCGGCTGATCGGCCCCAACTGCCCGGGCGTCCTGTCGCCCGGCAAGGCCAACGTGGGGATCATCCCCGCCCAGTTCTTCGACCAGGGCTCGATCGGCGTCGTCTCCAAGTCGGGGACGCTGACCTACCAGATCGGCAACGAGCTGAAGCAGGCCGGACTGGGCAACTCGTCGATCGTGGGGATCGGTGGCGATCCGATCGTCGGCTCGGACTTCATCGACGTCCTCACCCTGTTCGAGAACGACCCCGAGACCGAGCTGATCGTGATGGTCGGCGAGATCGGCGGCGACGCGGAGGAGCGCGCGGCCGAGTTCATCGCCAAGTCCGTCTCGAAGCCGGTTGTGGCCTACATCGCCGGTTTCACCGCGCCCCCCGGCAAGCAGATGGGGCACGCGGGGGCGATCATCTCCGGCTCGTCGGGAACCGCCCAGGCGAAGAAGGACGCCCTCGAGGCCAAGGACGTCCGGGTGGGCACGAGCCCGACCCAGGCCGCGCAGTTCGCGGCCGAGCGCCTCGGCGGCGGCTAGCCCCCGCCTTCTCCTCCCAGCCTCCGCCCCCGCCGCAACCGTCCTCCGGCCCGATCCCCTGGAACGTAGACTCGACGCTGCGATGGCAACCGACGTGATCAGCTTCGCTCGCGGCGCCCCCAGCGCCGACATCCTCCCCGCCGACGCGGTCCGCCAGGCCGCCCGCACGGCCCTCGAGGACGATTGGGAGCGCGCGCTTTCCTACGGCACCGGCCGGGGTCATCCGGGCCTGTGCGAGTGGATCGCGACCGAGCTGCACGGCATCGAAGCAGAGCGCGTGATGGTCACCAACGGCTCGATGGAGGCCGCCGCGCTGCTCTTTCGATACATGCTGGAGCCGGGCGACCGGGTGATCGTCGAGCAGCCCACCTACGACCGCACGCTTCTTCTCCTAAACCGGGCCGGCGTCGAGCTCGTCCCGGTCTCGCTGGAGCAGGACGGCCTCGACATCGGCGCCTTCGAGGCGGCGCTGGGCGACGGGCCCGTGAAGCTGGCCCACGTGATCCCGAACTTCCACAACCCGGCCGGCTGCACTCTGTCGGAGGCCAAGCGCGAGCGCCTGGTGGAGCTCGCCGGCGAGCACGGCTTCTGGCTCTTCGAGGACGACCCGTACCGGCTGATCGCCTTCGAGGCGCACGAGCTGCCGACGATGCTCTCGCTCGACCGCGCCGACCGGGTGATCCACGCCTCGTCGTTCTCGAAGACGGTCAGCCCGGGCGTGCGGGTCGGCTACCTGGCGGGGCCGGCGGAGCAGATCGCCACCCTCGCGAAGCGCGGCTCCGAGCACTACATCTCACCGAACATGCTGGCCGAATCGATCGTCCTCGAGATGTGCCGCTCAGGCATCCTCTCCACGAACGTCGAGTTCGTGAAGGGCGCCCTGCGCGAGCGCCGCGACGCGCTGGTCGAGGCATTGGGCAAGCACCTCCCCGAGGCCGAGTTCGTGGTTCCCGGCGGTGGCTACTTCCTCTGGGTCGACCTCGCCGACGACGCCGACACGCCGGCCGTCCTCGAGGCGGCCAAGGAGGAGGGCGTCGCGTTCGTGGCCGGCCCGGACTTCATGCTCGACGGCGGACGCTCGAGCCTGCGCTTCTCGTTCGCGAGCGTCCCCGAGGAGCGCATTGACGAGGGCGTCGCCCGCGTCGCCCGCGCCCTGGAGCGCACTCGCGCCGGCGCTGCGGCCTAGCGCCCGTAGCGGTCGCCGGAGACCACCAGCTGCTCGGGCAGGGGCGCTCGGGGGGGAGGCGCCGGGTCGGCGCGGACCGAGACCGTCTCGGCCACGTCGCGGGCCACCACGTGGGTCCCCGCGCCGGAGCTCACCACGACCTCGTCGCCGTCCTGGGAGGTCAGGGTGCCGTCCAGCCCCGGGTGCAGGCCCGTTCCCTTGAGGTAGTGGAGGATCGCCTCCGCCTCGTTCTCGAAGCGCAGCACGTGCACCTCGGCCCCCGGCTCGACGTCGGCGAGCAGGACCCCGTGCTCGCGGACGCCCTCGACAATGGGGTGGCCGTGGGGACACGTCCGCGCGTCACCGATCGCGGCCAGCATCCGCTCCTCCAGCACGGGTGACATGGCGTGCTCCAGCCGCTCGGCCTCCTCGTGGACCTCGTCCCAGGGGATGCCGAGGACATCGGTGAGGAAGCGCTCGATCAGGCGGTGGCGCCGCACGATCTGGCCCGCCTGCCCGCGGCCGTCGGCCGTGAAGTCGAGCGACTTGTCCGGCTTGCGCGAGATGTAGCCGTCGTGCTCCAGGCGCCCGATCATCTCGTGGACCGTGGGCGGGGAAAGCTGCATCGCACGGGCAATGTTCGCTCCCGTGATGGGAAGCCCCGCCTCCTCGAGCCAGAACATGATCTGGAGGTACTCCTCCTCCGCGATGGTCGCGTGATCGGCCGCCACGCGACGAGTGTAGAGCGGCCCCGAGTTCCTCAGCGCTCGGCGAGCGTCGAGATCACGGCCTCGTAGAAGCCGTCGCCCATCGCGCCCTCGGTGACGGTCACGTTGGGGAAGTCGGGGAGGCTGGTCCGCATCGCCTCGTCGCGCTCGGGGCCGTTGGCAACGGCGAAGAAGCGGCCGACCGACCGGGCGGTGTCGAGGTCCTCCAGCGAGTCGCCCACCGCGATGCAGCTCTCGGGGTCGTAGCCGCGCGCCTGGACGTGGAAGGCGACGGCCTTCGCCTTCGAGGCCCCGCCCGGGACGAGGTGGTAGGCGTGCGCGGGGCCGTCGAGCTGCTCCATCGGGCGCCCGATGGCCCCGTTGTCGAGGAACCTCACGTCCCCGAACCCGCGCTCGGAGAGCAACGCGTTGGCCTCCGCGACATCCACCCGGCCCCGCATCAGGTGGGAGAGGTGGCGGTCGGTGTGCCACGGGTGATGCCACTCGAGCCGCCGGCCGAAGCGCTCGAACAGGAGGTCAGGGATGCCCTCGGAGAGCATCCGCTGGGCCGGGGTGGGGTCGTCTTCGCTCTCGGGCTCCCAGCCGCCGATCAGAAGTGTGGGCTCGAAGTCGATGTTGACGCCGCAGCCCGCCTCGTAGATGTACGAGCTCTGCCCGATCACGCGCGCGTCGGCCATGACCTGCGCCTCACGCCGGCCGGACATGACCACGACCTCCACCCCCGCCCGGTGGCAGGCCTCGAGGGCCCGTGCCTGCAGCATCGAGAACCCGCCCTCGGCGTCGCGGAGCAGCGAGCCGTGCTTGCCGTAGAGGGTGCCGTCGAGATCGGTGTAGACCGCCCGCAGAGCCATGCGCCCGAACGGTAGTCGCTGCCCGGGGGTAGGCGGGTCCACCCCTTGGGTGCCTTGTGGTTGCGCCAGGCTCGGCCGATCATGGGGACATGGACGCGCAAGCCACAGGGCACTCGCCGCACTCGTCTAGGACCACGCGCGCGGTCGCGATGGCCCTCGTCATGGCCATGGTCGGCCTCAGCGGCGTCGCGAACACCGCTCGCCGCTGACGACGAAGCACCGGCCCAACGCGCTGGGACGGCGGAGCGTCCTGCCCCGCCCACCGCGCCGACCCGGAGCGTCCTGCCCCGCCCACCCGGTGCGTGGTCAGGGCAGGACACTTGCTCCCGTCGGGGTTGAGCGGGGGCGGTCTAAGGTCTTTGCGATGCCTGTCTGGCGCCTTCGCGACCGCACCCTGGACTTCCCGCCGCCGCTCGCGGCAGGGATCGTGAACGTCACCGACGACTCGTTCTACGAGGGCGCGCGCAGCGGCACCGCCGAGCGGGCCGTGGAGGACGGTCTGCGGCTGGTCGAAGCGGGCTTCGACCTGCTCGACGTCGGCGCCGTCGCCGCTCGAAGCGGCCCGCCGGTGGCGCCCGCGGAGGAGGCGGCGAAGCTCGTCCCGGCGATCGAGGCCCTCGCCGGGCGAGCCGACGTGCCCCTGCTGGCCGACACCTTCTCGCCGGAGGTGGCGCGCGGCGCGCTGGCGGCCGGGGCGACGGCCATCAATGACATCTCCGGCGGCTGCCCCGAGATGTTCGAGGCGGTCGCGGATGCCGGCGCCGGCTACGTGCTGATGCACATCGAGGGCCCGCCGCGGGTGGATCGCGCGGCGCCTGGCTACGACGACGTCGTCGAGCACCTCAAGGCCTGGTTCTCGCAGCGGATCGCGGCCGCCATGGACGCCGGGATCGCGGAGGACGCCATCGCCCTGGACCCGGGCCCGGACTTCGACTTCACGACCGACGACGACCTCGCGGTGATGCGCCGCCTCGGCGAGCTGCGCTCGCTGGGGCGTCCCCTGTTCGTGGCCCTCTCCCGCAAGGACTTCCTCGGGGCGATCCTCGCCGGCTCGTGGGAGGGGCGCCTGCCGGCCGGCGAGCGCGGCGCGGCAACCCTGGCGGCCGTGACCCTCGCGGTGGCGGAGGGCGCGGACATGCTGCGCCTGCACGACGTCGAGGCGCTCGATGCGATGCGGGTGAGCGCCGCGGTCCTCGGCCGATGACCCCGAACGCCGCAGCCTCGACGTGATCGAGCAAGCCTGGCTTCACCTGCTCGAGCAGGGGGAGATCGACGAGCGGCTGGTCTCCACGGCGGCAGAGGAGCCCCACGCCGCGGCCCTCGCCCCGATCCCGAAGGCCGTTGCCCCCGGCGTGGCGACAGCGCTTCGACGGGCGGGGATGGCGGAGCTCTACGCGCACCAGGCGGAGGCGTTCGAGGCGGCCAAGCGCGGGGACGTGATCATCACCAGCGGGACGGCCTCGGGCAAGTCGCTGTCGTTCAACCTCCCCGTCCTCGACGCGCTCGAACGCGACGGGCGCGCGCGGGCCCTCTACCTCTACCCGACCAAGGCGCTGGCCCAAGACCAGGCGCGCAAGCTCTCCGAGCTCGGCATCGACGGGCTTCGCCATGCGATCTACGACGGCGATACACCGCGCGACGACCGCCCGGCGATCAGGCGCCGGTCCAACCTGGTGCTCACCAACCCGGACATGCTCAACATGAGCCTGCTGCCGCATCACAAGCACTGGAACGAGTTCCTCGCGGGGCTGAGCTGGGTGGTCGTGGACGAGGCACACACATACCGCGGCGTGTTCGGCTCGCACGTGGCGAACGTCCTGCGCCGCCTGCGGCGCGTCGCGGGCCTCTACGGGTCCGAGCCGCGATTCATCTGCGCCTCGGCCACCATCGCGAACCCGGTGGAGCTGGCCGAGGCCCTGGTCGGGCGTCCCTCGCGGCTGGTGGGGGCCGACGGCGCCCCGCGCGCGCGGCGGCGGATCGCGATCTGGAACCCGCCGGTCATCGACCCCAGCACGCAGAAGCGCCGCTCGGTCCTCTCCGAGTCGGCCGAGCTCCTCGCCGACCTCGTGATCGGCGGGATGCGGACGATCTGCTTCCTGCGAAGCCGTCGCGGCATCGAGCTGATCCAGCGCTTCACGCGGATGCGCCTGGAGGACCTGGGCCGGGGCGAGTTGGCCGCGCGGATCGCGCCGTACCGGGCCGGGTACACGCCGCAGCAGCGGCGCGAGATCGAGGCGAGCCTCGCGCGCGGGCACCTGCTGGCGGTGGTCGCCACCGACGCTCTGGAGCTGGGGATCGACATCGGCGAGCTGGACGCGGCGATCTGCGTGACGTTTCCGGGCACCGTCGCCAGCCTGCGCCAGATGTGGGGGAGGGCGGGCCGTCGCCGCGAGGGCATCGCGCTCTACGTTGCAGGCGACGACGCGCTCGATCAGTTCTTCTGCCGCCACCCCACCGAGTTCCTCGCCCGCCCGGTGGAGGCGGCGATCCTCGACCACACCAACGAGCGCATCCAGCTCGCCCACACGCTCGCCGCCGCCTACGAGGTCCCCCTGGGCGGCACGGCCCCCCAGCCCGGCGGCCGCGACGACGAGATCCTGGGGGACCGCTGGCGTGAGCGCGCCGACGCGCTGGTCGGCGCCGGGCACCTGCGCCGCTCGCGCGACGAGCGCTACCTGCCGCGGGGCCCGGGCTTTCCCGCGGGCGAGATCTCGCTGCGCTCGGCCTCGCCCGATTCGGTCGCCGTTGTAGACCGGGCCTCGGGCGAGATGATCGGGTCGGTCGAGGCCGAGCGTGCGTTCACGACGGTCCATCCGGGGGCGATCTACCTCCACCTCGGGCGCTCGTACGAGGTGCGCGAGCTGGACCTGGAGGCCCGCAGGGCGATGGTGGACGCCTTCGACGGCGACTGGTATACGCAGCCGAAGAAGGAGACGATGGTGTACATCGAGGCCATGGGCGCACAGCGAAGGCTGGGCGCCGGCCCCAGCGCCAGCGAGCTGTCCTTCGGCGAGGTCGCCGTGACCGAGCAGGTGACCGCCTACCAGCGAAAGCGCCTGGAGGACCACGGGGTCATCGACCTGGTCGCCCTCGACCTTCCGGAGACGAACTTTCCCACGCAGGCGCTGTGGTACGAGCTGCCCGATTCGCTCGCCGGGCCCGAGCGGCTGCCGCTGGAGATCCAGCTCGGCGCCCTCCACGCCGCCGAGCACTCGCAGATCGCCGTTCTGCCGCTGCTGGCGATGTGCGATCGCTGGGACATCGGCGGCCTGTCGACCAACGTCCACTTCCAGACGGGCCGGCCGACGATCTTCATCTACGACGGCCACCCCGGGGGGGTCGGCATCGCCCGCCACGGCTACGAGGAGTTCGAGCAGCTCGTCGCCGACGCCTCCCGGCTGGTCGGCGAGTGCCCCTGCGCCGACGGCTGTCCCTCCTGCGTTCAGTCGCCCAAGTGCGGCAACCTCAACGAACCCCTCCACAAGGCGGGCTCGCTCCAGCTGATGGAGGACATGATCAACGCGATCGCCGCGGCCGTGCGCTAGCGGCTGGGCCGGGCCCTACGAGCCGTCGCATGCGGGCCGCAGGTCAGGCCGCCGCGCTAGCCTTCAGCGCCGCGCGGCGAGGTAGCTCAGTTGGTAGAGCACACGACTGAAAATCGTGGTGTCCCCGGTTCGATTCCGGGCCTCGCCATCGCAGCCGCGAGATCCTGCTGGGTTAGACGGACTCGCAGAACTCGACGAACTTCTTCGTGTCGCGATACGGCGGACCGTGGCCGACGAGAACGAGCTTCGGCTCGAGCTCGCCAAGGCGCTTGAGCGACCGGCGGTTGGTCTCGGGGTCGTCGGTGAAGAACTTCTTCGGCTCGTGCAGCCCGGGGATCATCGTCA
>JBPCKC010000088.1:0-41433 GCA_051004675.1 Solirubrobacterales bacterium | reverse complement strand
CGTGCCTGGCGATCTGCGATCCAACCTAGTTCGTCGTGCGCCCGCTCGACGTCGTCGAGCCTCCCGGCGCCGAGGCGGTCGCGCGGCTCGCGCGCGAGCACGAGGCGGAGAGGGTCGTGGTGGGGCTGCCGGTCTCGCTCGACGGCAGCGAGGGCAAGCAGGCGCGGGTCGCGCGCGAGTTTCGCGACCGCCTCGCCGAGGTCCTCCCGGGCATCCCCGTTGAGACTTACGACGAGCGGCTTACGACCCGCATGGCCGAGACGTCCGCCCGGGAGGGCGCGGGGGCGCCGCCCGACGCTCTCGCCGCTGCCCACCTGCTGGAGGGCTATCTGGCCGCGCGCCGAGGAGGGGCGTGACCGACGAACACGACCGGAGCGATCCCTACTCCGGGGACGACGCGGCCGAGCAGGAGCGCGAGCGGCGTCGGGCCGAGCGCGAGGCTCGGCGCCGCGAGCGCCTGGGCGACCGCGTCCGCGGGGAGCTCTCGACCGAGGAGGATCCCCCTCCGGCGGCCGGGCCCCCGCCCGCGCCGGCGCCCACGGACGCCACGGCCGTCCACGAACTCCTGCCCCCGCCGCCCGGCGAGGAGCCCCCGGCTCCGGCCGCTGTGGTGCCCCCCGCGCGCGGCGGACCGCCCCGCGCAACGGTCGTCCGGCGCCGGCTGATTGCCCTCGTCGGTGTCCTCGCGCTGGCGTTCGCCGCCTTCGTGGTCGTCGTGGTCGCGAAGCGGGTCGGGGGAACCGAGGCGCCGGTCGGGCCGCCGCCGAAGGCCCGAAAGACGTTCTCGGTGACGATTCCGGAGGGCTACAGCCGCGAACAGATGGCCGCCGTCGCGAAGGAGGCCGGGCTCGAGGGCGACTACGTGAAGGCCACGGAGAGCTTCAAAGGCTTTCAGCCGGAGCGCTACGACGCCCAGGACCCCCCCAATCTGGAGGGCTTCCTGTTCCCGGCCACCTATGAGCTGTTCAAGAATGCGGACGCCGAGGATCTAGTCGCCAAGCAGCTCCAGGCGTTCGAGCAGAACATCGAGGCGGTGGACTTCTCCTACGCGGAGTCCAAGAACCTGACCCGGTACGACGTCCTGAAGATCGCGTCGATGATCGAGCGCGAGGTCCAGGTGCCGGAGGAACGCGCCGACGTGTCGTCGGTGATCTACAACCGCCTGGCCAACGACATGCCGCTCGGCATCGACGCGACGATCCGCTTCGAGGACGGCAACTACGACGAGCAACTCTTTCAGTCGCGCCTTGCCGAGGACACGCCCTACAACACGCGGACGAACACGGGCCTGCCGCCCGGACCGATCGGCAGCCCCGGACTCGCCTCGATCGAGGCCGCGGCAAAGCCCGCCCAGAACGACCTCCTGTTCTTCGTGGTCAAGCCGGGCACCTGCGGCGAGCATGTCTTCACCGAGACGGAGGACGAGTTCTTCCGGGCCGAGGCCGAATACCAAGCCGCGTTGCAGGCCGAGGGAGGATCGCCCACCGAGTGCTAGTCGCCCCCTAGCATCGGCTCATGCCCAAACTTGCGGTCGTCGGCCAGCCTGTTGCGCACTCGCGCTCGCCGGCCATGCAAACCGCCGCCCTGGCGGAGCTTGGATTGGCCGGAGAATGGAGCTACGAGGCGATCGAGGTCTCCCCGGAGGACTTTCTCGGCCGCGTGCGCGCGCTCCCCCGGCAGGGCTTCGCGGGCGTGAACGTGACCGTGCCGCACAAGGTCGCCGCCCTGGCCGTGGCGACCGGCGCCTCGCCCTCGGCGACCAGCATCGGCGCCGCGAATACGCTCACGTTCGCCGGCGGGGCCATCGCGGCGGAGAACACGGACGCGACGGGCATCATCGCTGCGCTTGGCCCCTTGCCGGCCGGCAGGCGCGCGCTTGTGCTGGGCGCCGGAGGCGCCGCCCGCGCGGCGGTCTGGGCCCTCGTGGACGGGGGCGCCGATGTCTCGGTGTGGAACCGAACGCCCGAGCGCGCGGGACTCCTGGCTCGAGAGCTTGGCGCGGGCGTCCTCGAGCTCGCCGGTCGCGAGGAGCTCCCGCTCGAGGAATTCGACCTGCTCGTAAACGCCACCACGGTGGGCCTCGGGCCCGCAAACAGCGCTCCCGGCGGCGATCTGGGTGCTGACCCCGATCGTGGTCCACCCGATCTCAAGGCGCTCCACATAGGTGCCGATGCCCTGAAGGCGACGCACGAAGTGGTGGATCTGGTCTACGGAGCCGCCGAGACCCCCCTCGCAGCCGCGGCAAGAGCCCGCGGCGCGAAGGTGGTGGACGGCCTCGAAGTCCTCGTTCATCAGGGAGCCGCCTCGCTTCGGATCTGGACCGGAATGGAACCGCCGATCGAGACGATGCGAAGGGCGGCACACGCACTATGAGCCGAGAGAAGCGACCCGGATACCTGAAGCCCGTCCCCGCGGGGGGGAGCGCCGAGGCCGCGGCGACCGAAACCGGCCCCGCCCAGGAGACCCCCGGCATCACCCCTCCCGTCAAGCGGGGTCACTCGGGCATGTTCATCTCCGACGTGATCGTCGAGCTGGGCTACGCCAGCCGCGAGCGCGTGGAGGAGGCCATCGACGAGGCGCGCATCGCCGGCCGCTCGCCCGAGGCGCTACTCGTCGAGGCCAAGGTGATCTCCTCCGACCAGCTAGCCCGTGCCATTGCCGAGCGCTACGGCCTCGACCACATCGATCTGAGCCATTACCACGTGGACATGGGCGCGGCGAACCTGCTCTCGGTGAGCGCCGCCCGGCGCTACCGCGCGGTCCCGGTGGGTTACGTCGACACCGAGACGCTGGTGCTCGCGATGTGCGACCCGGCGAACGTGCTGGCGCTGGACGACATCCAGATGATGACCGGGCTGAACTGCCATGTGGCCGTCGCCGCCGACGAGGACGTGGACGCCCTGATCACCCGGCTCAACCGCCTGGACGGGGCCGTCTCGGAGGCGGTCGAGGAGGAGGAGGACGCCGAGGGCGCGGCCGAGCTCACCGACCTGCGCGAGTCCGCGGACGACGCGCCCGTGATCAAGCTCGTCTACTCGGTCCTCGGCCAGGCGGTCACCGAGGGCGCGTCGGACATCCACTTCGAGCCTGAGGAAAGCGACATGCGCGTCCGCTTCCGGGTGGACGGGGTGCTCGACGAGGTCGCGCGGGTGCCGAAGCGCATGGTCTCGGGCGTGGTCTCGCGCGTGAAGATCATGAGCGACCTCGACATCGCCGAGAAGCGGGTGCCCCAGGACGGGCGCGTGTCGGTGACCGTGGAGGACCGGCGGGTCGACCTGCGGGTGACGACGCTGCCGACCCAGCGCGGCGAGGGCTGCACGATCCGCATCCTCGACAAGGCGCAGGCCCTTCGCTCGCTCGACGAGCTGGGGCTCGACGGCATGCCGCGCGAGCGCTTCGAGGAGTCGGTCGCGAAGCCCCATGGCGCCGTGATCGTCACCGGGCCAACCGGCTCGGGAAAGTCGACGAGCCTCTACGCGGCGCTCACGGAGATCAACGCGGTCGAGCGCAAGATCATCACGATCGAGGACCCGGTCGAGTACCGGCTGGACGGGATCGCCCAGATACAGGTAAACCGCAAGGCGGGCCTCGACTTCGCGACCGGCCTACGCTCCATCCTGCGTGCCGACCCCGACGTGATCATGGTCGGCGAGATCCGCGACGGCGAGACCGCACGCATCGCGATCGAGGCCGCGTTGACCGGCCACATGGTGCTCTCCACGCTCCACACGAACGACGCCCCGGGGGCGATCGTGCGGCTGCAGAAGATGGGGATCGAGCACTTCCTGACGACCTCGGCCATCGACTGCGTGGTCGCCCAGCGGCTGGCGCGCAAGCTGTGCGCCTCGTGCAAGCGCCGCACGGTGCTCGCCGAGCAGTCGCTCACCGATGCCGGCTTCCGGGTCGCGGCCGACGTGGAGGCCTACGAGCCCGTCGGATGCACGCGCTGCAAACGCACCGGCTACCGAGGCCGGATCGGGCTCTTCTCCGTGATGCGGATGAGCGAGCGGATCAAGGAGCTCACGATCACGGGCGCCTCCGAGGCCGACATCGGCGTCGCGGCCCGCGAGGAGGGCATGCTCACGCTCCGCGAGGACGGCCTGCAGAAGGTCCGCACCGGCGTCACCTCGATCGAGGAAGTCGCGCGCGTCTCGACCTGACCTGGGTCCGCGGGGCGCCCTGCCTCCCGGCCTGGAAACCACGCCCGCCCGCCCCTCAGGGGTGTTCGCGTGGTTTCTCGGGTTCATGTCGCCGGGTCGCGAGGGTGTTCGCGAGCCGCTGCATTGCCCGCCCCGCCTCAGGGCCGAGGTCATCCCACGTCAGCGGATATACCTGTACTCCGCGTGAGGCGAGGTAGGCCGTGCGGCGGCGGTCGTCGCGAAACCGCTTGGGGGTTGAGTGGTAGCGGTATCCGTCGACCTCCACGGCGATCCGTTCGCGCTCAAACCAGAAGTCGACGCGGTACGGCCCGACCGGGAAGTCGCTCGCGTCCGGCTCGACGCCGTGTCTGCGCATGGCTCGCAGGGCGCGACGCTCGGCCTCGGAACGGGTGAGCCCGGGGGCGCCCTCTGCCGCGAGCACGCGGCCTAGTGCGCGAGCGCCTCGGCGCCGAGGATGAGCGGCGATCGTGGTCCTCAGCTCCTCCTCCCTCACCAGCCTTTGAACCCTCGCCTCGTTGAGGGCCCGCTCGAGCTCCCGTTCGCTTACGACGCCTGCCAGGTCCAGCAATGTCAATGAGGGAGAGGTCACGGGGAGGCCCTGATGCCGGCGAAGCTCTCCCCTCGCGAGTGCGTTGATCCTGCGCACCTGAACGCCCTGAAGGGAGCGCCGCCATCGTCCCACCACCGTCACGTGGATGTCGACGCAGGCCGGCGCCGGGATTGCGAGGAGCCGGGCCGCGGTGAGCCCGCTGAGCAGGGCCCGCGGCCGGCACGCGAGGATCGCCGCGGCCTCCCTCGCGAGTGACGGCGGGGGGCCGAGCCCGACGATGTAGACGCCAGGGCTAATCGGAGCCAGGAGGCCCCGCTTGATCAGCCCCTCGATTACCTTCGGCGCGAGCCCGAGCGCCAGTAACTCCTCGCGCGTGACCGCACCATGCCGGCGCTTGGCCGCACGCGCAAGCGCCCCGAAAAACCACGCTGAGCCGTCCACACGGGGTGGAGGCGTGGAAAGTCGGGCTTTCGCCCCCGTGTCCGCGGGGGGCTAAAGCCCGCGCCGTGGCTGGACGATTAGAGGGGGGATGAGCATGGACTTTGCCGCCGTCCTCACCAAGATGGTCGAGGTCAGGGCCTCCGATGTGCACCTGACTCCGGGTTTTCCTCCCGCCATCCGGGTGCGCGGACGGATCACCCCAATCGACGACTACGCGCCGCTGAGCCCGCAGGACACCCGCGAGGTCGTCTACTCGCTGCTGAACGACTCGCAGCGCAAGAAGTTCGAGAACAACCTGCAGCTCGACTTCGCCTACGCGATCCCGAACGTCGCCCGCTTCCGCGTCAACTGCTTCTTCCAGCGCGGGGCGATCTCGGCGGCGTTCCGCCTGATCCCCCAGCAGATCGACTCGCTCGACTCGCTGGGCCTGCCCTCCGTGCTCGAGGACTTCTGCCGCAAGCCGCGCGGTTTCGTGCTCGTCACGGGGCCCACCGGCTCGGGCAAGTCCACCAGCCTGGCGTCCATGATCGACCTCATCAACTCCGAGCGCGAGGAGCACATCCTCACGATCGAGGACCCGATCGAGTTCCTCCACGGCCACAAGAAGTGCATCGTCAACCAGCGCGAGATCGGCGCCGACGCGATCGACTTCGCGGGCGCGCTCAAGTCGGCCCTCCGCGAGGACCCGGACGTGATCCTCGTCGGCGAGATGCGCGACCTGGAGACGATTTCCACCGCGCTGACGGCCGCCGAGACGGGCCACCTCGTGTTCGCCACGCTGCACACGCAGTCGACTTCCCAGACCGTGGACCGCATCATCGACGTCTTTCCCCCGCACCAGCAGCAGCAGGTTCGGATGCAGCTCTCGATCGCGTTGCAGGGGATCGTCACCCAGCAGCTCCTGCCGACGGCCGACGGGTCGAGCCGCGTGGTCGGCGCCGAGGTGCTGATCCCCACGCCGGCGGTGCGGAACCTCATCCGCGAGGGCAAGACGCACCAGATCTACTCGGCGATTCAGACCTCCGGGTCGATCGGCATGCAAACGATGGACGCGCACCTGGTGCAGCTCGTGCGGATGGGCAAGATCACTCGAGCGCTCGCCGAGCAGCGGGCCTCCGTGCCCGAGGAGCTCAGGCGCCTGCTCTCCGGCGGCGGGGCGTATGCGGCCGCGCCCGGCGCCATGTCCCCGTCAACAGGCCCAGGCGCCTCGCCCTCGTCCGTCGGCGCCCCCGCGTAGGAGCAGGCCGTGGGCAGCTTCGCCTTCCGCGCAGTCGACGTTGCCGGCGTCCCCGCGCGCGGCGAGATGGAGGCGACCTCGAAGTCGCAGGTCACCGAGCAGCTGCGCCAGCGCGGGCTGATCGTCCTCGACGTCTCCGAGCAGCGCGAGGCGTTCAAGCTCGAGTCGATCTTCCAGCGCTTCAAGAACGTCAAGCTGCGCAACCTCTCGGTTTTCTCCCGCCAGTTCGCGACCCTCATTTCGTCGGGCATGCCGATGCTGCGATCGCTGTACACGCTCGAGGACCAGACCGAGGACGAGATGCTGAAGAAGGCGATCGTCGGGGTGCGCCAGGACGTGGAGGCGGGCAGCTCCGTCGCGGGCGCGATGGAGCGCCAGCCCGGCGTGTTCGACCCGCTCTACCGCTCGATGGTGAACGCGGGAGAGGGCGCGGGCCGCCTGGAGGAGGCGCTCGACCGGGTTGCGCACCAGCTCGAGAAGCTCGACGCCCTGCGCCGCCAGGTGAAGTCGGCGATGACCTACCCGGCGGTCGTGATCGTGCTCGCGATCCTGGTCATGACCCTGGTCGTCGGCCTGATCGTCCCGGTCTTCGTGGGGATCTTCGAGGAGCTCGAGGCCGACTACCCGGGTTCGGGCACCGAGCTGCCGTGGATGACGCAGATCACGGTCGCGATGTCCGATGCCGTGACCGGGTCGTGGTACTTCATCCTGCTGGGGCTGGGCCTCGGCAGCTACGGCTTCGTGCGCTGGAAGAGCAGCGAGCGCGGCCGCCACCAGTGGGATCGCTTCAAGCTGCGGATCCCGCGCATCGGAGACATCGTCCAGAAGGTGGCGCTGGCGCGCTGGTCCCGCACCTTCGCCGGTACCGTCTCGTCGGGCGTGCCGATACTCCAGGCGATCACGATCTCCGGCCAGACGGCCGGCAACGCGGTCGTCGAGGAGGCGATGGAGGAGGTCTACGCGTCGGTCATGCGAGGTGGCACGATCGCCGGGCCTATGCAGGAGCACAGCGTGTTCCCCGCCATGGTCACCCACATGACCTCGGTGGGCGAGGAGTCCGGTCAGCTCGAGACGATGCTGGAGAAGATCGCCGACTTCTACGAGGCCGAAGTGGACGCCAAGGTCAAGGCGCTCACCGCCATCCTCGAGCCGATCATGATCTGCGTCGTCGGCGGCATCGTCGGGTTCATCGTGATCTCGATGTACCTGCCGATGTTCGAGCTCTACGACAAGATCCGCTAGGGCGCCTCAGCCGTCGCCCACCTCGAGCACGCCCACGAGCTTGGGCGGCTTCAGCCGGCGGATCTCGAAGCGGCCCGGGCGAATGGCGAGCACGTCGAAACGGGCGGGGGAGAGGGGCAGGACGTCCTCGAGCAGTCCCAGCCTCTCGATCTCGATCTGCGCGGCGCGGCGGGAGCGGACGAGGATCGCGACCTGGTCTCCCCGCGGGACCCGAACGATCTCGGCGTCCCGGGCGTCGGCATCCAGCGTGGCGCGCACCAGCTCGCCGCCGGTCGGCACCTCCGACGTCCGCGCCGACGTGGAGCTGACGCTCGAGCCCGAGTCATCGGGAGGCGGGGGCACGAGCGCCGCGGCCACGGTCGAGGCGACGACCAGGATGAGCATCACGATCAGAAGCCGCCGCGCCGCCACGGAGATGAGCTTACGAGGCGCCTGGGGCGCTTGTCCGGCACCACGCTGCCCGGGCCCCGTCTGGGGGCCAGCCCTCAGCTTGGACGTATGTACCCCCTACATATTCCTAAAGCCCTGCTCGGCAGAGCCGATAGATAACCCTGAAAGGCCAGTTGCCTCGGTGAAAAACGCAAAGCCGCCGCGAGGCGGGGACGCAAAGCCACGGGGCTCCAGTAGAAGGAGTCAGCCGAGCTACCGCCGGGGTCATTGCGACTCCCGAACGGCTTCGGGGCTCTGGCGAGTCAAGGGTCCAAGAAGGGTTCCTAAATGATCCAGAAGCTCCGTGATAGGAGTCGCAGCGAGTCAGGTTTCACCCTGGTCGAGCTGCTCGTTGTCATGCTGATCCTCGGCCTGCTGGCCGCGATCGCGATTCCGTCGTTCTTCAATCAGAGGGACAAGGCTCGTGACGCGGACGCCAAGACGCTGGTCCGGACGGCTCAGACGGCGATGGAGACGTACGCCACCGACAACGGCGGTGCCTACACCGGCGGCACCGCGGCCGCACTGATCGCCATCGAGCAGACGCTGAACGACGCGGACGGCGGCGACAACAGCGGCAACGGTGACGCGCTCAGCGTCAGCGGCATCGCTGCGAACACGTACACCGTCACGGTCGCTTCGGCTAACACGCCGAACACGTTCAGCATCAACCGGGCTGCTAACGGCACCGTCAGCCTCACCTGCACGGTTGCGGCTTCGGACGGCTGCCCGAGCGGCGGACGGTGGGACTGATCAACTAGTCACACTCATCCGCACCGCTGACGTGGCGGAATGGAATGCGAAGGGCGGGCCCTCGGGCCCGCCCTTTCGCGTTCCTGCGGCCGCTTAGGACATCCGCTTAGCCAGCGGCCGGATCTTTCAAGGGGATCGCGGAATTTTCCGAACATAGGTATGTGAGGTGGCGTCGCAGGACACCCGCGTTCACGGCACTCCGGGAGCCGAGGCCTGGGCAGGAGGCCGGCTTCGCCGTGCCCACCGTCATGCTGATGCTTCTCGCCGTCACCGCGATCGTGGGCGTCGCGGTCACATCCGCGGTGCAAGCTCAGCGCGGCGCCTCGCGCGACGCGGACACGAAGGCGGGCCTGCTCGTCGCCGAGGCGGGCGTGAGCCAGGCCCTGCTGCACTACAACCGCGTGCCCACGACGCCGGCGCAGCCGTGCGTCGTCACCAACGGCGCCCAGGTCACGAACGCCGCCACCGTCGGAGGCTGGTGTCCCACCTCGTCCGGCGTCCTGCTTGGCGAGAGCTTCTCCTACACCGTGCGCCCGACCGAGGGCGCGATCGAGATCGTCTCGACTGGCAACTCGGACGGTGTCACGCGGCGGGTCGACGTCAACGCCAGCTCGTCGAGCGGGCAGCGGATGTTCACCGACGCAACCGTGAAGGCCCAGGACTGGATCAACTTGAACTCCAACGCCGAGGTGCTGACGGGCGTCGCCACCAACGGTCAGATCACGATGTCGAGCGACGCCCGGATCTGTGGCTCGGCGAGCGTCGGTGTGGGTCGCGCCATGTCGGCGATGACCAACGCCCGCTGGTACGCGGACTACTCGTACCCGAACTGCGTGAGCCAGCTCAACCCGGCGAACGTCCCGCAGGCGCCCCTCACGCTCCCGACCGTCAACCAGGGAGACGCGGCCACGAACAACGACAACGGGCGCTTTTTCTCCCAGGACCTGATCAGCGGCTCGCCCGCGGCCGTGTGCTTCAACCGCGTCCGTGGCAACGGGACGGCTGGATCGTGCGGGTCAAGGGTCCTCGACCTGTCCTCCAACACCTCGCTGACCCTCTCGGGCGACACCTACAGCCTTTGCCGCCTGGAGATGAGCTCCAACACGACGCTCTTCATCAACGCCGGGGCGACCGTCCGGATCTACTTCGACTCACCGGAGGCCTGCGGCCTCGCCCCGGGGACGGCGCAGCTCGCGCTCTCCAGCAACTCGCGCATCACCTCCACCGCGGGCAACGCGACGAACGTCGGCATGTACTTCGTCGGCTCGGACACCCAGGCCAGCGCGATCACCCTCGCGAGCAACACCCAGGTCGTCGGGGACTGTGAGCAGAACTTCGTGATCTACGCGCCGCGCACCGCGATCACCATGGACAGCAACTCGACCTACTGCGGCGCGCTGGCCGGCAAGACGATCCAAATCAACTCGCAGGCGCGGATCTACGCCGACAGCGGCGCTTCATCCTTCGTCCTGCCGGCCGCCGCCCCTCACTACGTCGTCGACCGGTTCGTCGAGTGCGGGTCAAACCCGGGCGCGACCCCGAACGCGGGGTGTTGACGTGGGGGTGCGCGGATCCACGGCATGCGTTCCCTCCAGGGTTGCGAAGCAGTCGGGCTTCGCCCTGCCCGAGCTCCTGATCGGCTCGGTGCTCGCGCTCGCGCTCATCGGGTCCAGCGTCGGCGTCTTCACGACCAGCTTGCGCAGCGAGCCGCGGACCAGTGACCGTTCGAGCCAGGTCCAGGAGGCCCGCACCTTCGCTGAATCGATCTCGCGCGAGCTGAGGCAGGGGTGGGGCGCGCCGGTCGCCGGCCCGTCCCAGCTCTCGATCCTCACCTACGTCAAGCGGGCGACCTGCGCGGGATCGGCCGCCGGCCCCGCCATCCCGTGCCGCGTGACGTACACGTGCGTCACGGGGACCTGCTCCCGGGTGGCCGCCAACCCGGACGGCACCGGTGCCGGCGCCGCCGTTCGCGTGGTCGAGGGACTTGGCGATCCGAACGTCTTTTCCTACTCGCCTACGCCCGCCGCGCCCACGTTCGTGGGTATCCGGCTCGTCTTCACGGCCGACGCGGGCGAGGACGCGATCACTCTCACCGACGGCGTGGCGCTTCGGAACCCGACGGCTCCCCCCGCCCCGGGGGCCTGATGCGCGCGTTGGGCCGAGAGCACGGCTTCTCGATCGTCGAGGCGATGATCGCGTCGCTGCTCCTCATTATCGGAGGCCTCGCCGTGCTGACCGCCGTCGACACCGCGGCGCGCACGAGCTTTCGGGCCGAGCAGAGCCAGGTCCAGATCAACGCCCTTCAGGACGAGATCGAGCGAATCCGCCAACTTCCCTACGGGCAGGTCGCGCTGACCTCGCTGCCGACGCACTCGGCCGATCAGTCCAATCCCGCCTGGCGTGCTTCCGGGACCACCTTCGCCCTAGACCGGGGGGGCACCGACGCCCGCCCGCTCGTGTACGAGGGCGCCAGCCTCGAGGCCGGGGGAGCCGTCGCGGGGGCCGCAGTCTCCCCGGGGCCGAGCCCGTTCGACGCGGGCGACGTGTCCGGAGAGATGTATCGCTACGTCGTCTGGGTCAACGACAACACCTGCCCGGCGTCGCTTTGCCCGGGCACGCAGGACATGAAGCGCGTGATCGTGGCCTCGTTGCTCGACGACACGGCCTCCGGAGGCGAGCGGATCTACCAGGAGGTCCATGCCGACATCGTCGATCCCGACGCGGAGCGCGTCGACAACGCGCTCCCGCCCGAGAACGAGGCGGGCTCCGCGTGGCAGTTCTGGCTGACGGACACTCCGTGCAACCAGGATCAGCGCCAGCCGATCGTTGCCCAGCACCCGAGCCACAACACCCTGAGCACGTGCGACCGGGGCCTCGGGACGGGTACCACGGCCGGCGCCCCGGACTTGATGTTCACGGAGGCGCCTCCGCTCGACCCCGCTCACCCGCCGGATGACCAGCCGCTCTTCGACTATGCCACCGACGTCGAGCCGGCGGTAGACCCCCTCGGCGATCGCGGTCTGCAGATGCGTGTCCCGAGCGGTTTGGAGGGGCAGACCGGATGCCTGCCGCTGAACCTCGCCGAGCTGACGGAGTCGAACATGCACTTGAAGACGCACCGCTGGCTCTCGCCGGCGATCCCGAGCGGCTACAGCATCCTGCTCGACGGCCGCGGCACCCTGTCGCTGTGGACCCAGACGATCAGCGGGGCGGTGCACCCGGGGAAGATCTGCGCCTACCTATTCACCCGGCAGCTCAATGCGCTCGGAGTCCCCGTCGACACCCCCGTCGCGAACCTCGACGATCCTCTCGCCGGCGACCACTTCCCGTACTCGCAGGCGAGCTGGCCTAGCGGCAATTGGTCTCAGATCAAGGTCCCGATGCACTTCGCGGCCGCCAACGGCGGGGCCGTGCGCCTGCTCCCGGGAACCCGCCTGGGCCTGGCTATTGCCGTACATCGCAACGCCACCCTCCCCGGCGAGGGCTTGCAGTTCAACTACGACACGCCCAGCTTCGACAGCCGCCTGGAGTTGGAGACGACCTCGCTCTTGCCCAGCTTCGGCTGACCCCCCACCCGACCGCCCAGCACGGTTTTGGAAGCCCAGCCCCACGTTATCCGAGCCGGCTTGCGCTGACGCCGGTCCTGTAGGGATCATCCACCTCGTGATCGGCGTTGCGGCAATCACCTTCGTCGCCGGGCTCGTGCTCGGCAGCTTCATCACGGTGCTGGCGCATCGTCTTCCGCGTGGCGAGAACTGGATCGCCGGGCGCTCACGCTGCCCGGGCTGCGGCGAGGAGATCCGCGCGCGCGACAACGTCCCGGTTCTCTCCTGGCTGGCCCTGCGGAGCAAGTGCCGCTCCTGCGGCGAGGCCATCTCGCCGCGCTACCCCTTGGCGGAGCTCGGGCTCGGCGTCCTGTTCGCGGTGACGGTGGTGGTGCTGGACACCGACGACGCCGCCGAGTTGGCGCTGGGCCTGATCTTCTGCGCCGTTCTCGTCACCATCACCCTGACCGACCTCGACCTGCGGATCATCCCGAACAAGGTTGTGCTCGCCGGCGCTGTCGCCGCCATCGCGATCGTGGCCGCGACCGATCCCGACGACCTCGTCGAGCGGGGGATCGCCGCCTTGGCGGCCGGTGGGTTTCTGTTCTTGGTCGCCCTCGCCTACCCGCGTGGAATGGGCATGGGCGACGCCAAGCTCGTCGCCATGATGGGCCTGTACCTCGGGCGCGCGATCGCGCCGGCGGTCCTGATCGGCTTCCTGGCGGGGGCCATCATCGGCGGCTTTCTCATCGCCCGGCACGGATCGGCGGCGCGCAAGCAGGCGATCCCATTCGGGCCCTTTCTCGCGCTGGGCGGCGTCCTCGGCCTCTGGTTCGGCGACGACATCGTCGAGTGGTACGAGGACCGCTTCCTCGGCGGCTAGCCGCGGTCTTGCCGAGCGGGCGTCCTTTTGGCACGCCCACCAGGCTCAAGTAATGCGGTCGAGAGGCCGATTGTTCTCACGGGCACGCACGCCCTCACTCAGATGCTCTCAGGCACGAAGAACAAGACAATCGTCGGTCTCGACGTCGAGGCGGGAAGTATCGCCGCGACGGAGGTCCGCACCAACGGGGGCCCCCAGCTCGCGGGCTTCGCGACCGCGCCGCTCGAAGGCGGCGTCTTCCGCGAGGGAGAGGTCGCCGACGTCGCGGCACTGGGCGACGCCCTGAAGGAGCTCTTCTCCGCGCACAAGCTCTCGAAGACGGTGCGGCTGGGGATCGCCAACCAGCGGGTCGCCGTGCGGACCTTGCACCTCCCGGTCATCGAGGACAAGGATGAGCTGGAGACCGCCGTGCGCTTCCAGGCCCAGGGCGAGCTTCCGATGCCGCTCGAGCAGTCGGTCCTCGAGTGGCAGACGATCGGCCACTCGGTGGCCGAGGACGGCTCCCAGCGGCTGGACGTCGTGGTCGTGGCGGCGCGCCGGGACATGCTGGCACGGCTCTTGGAGGCCATCAGCCGAGCCGGGCTGCGGCCGGTCGGGATCGACCTCTCGGCGTTCGGGATGGTGCGAGCCCTCCATCGCCAGACCCACCAGCCCGTGAGCCCCGCCGACTTCGTCACCGCACCGACGGCTCCCTCCCTGTCCTATGAGGAGCGCGTCGCGATGGGCCAGGTTGCGGTTGGCCCGCAGCCCGGCGAGTTGGACCCGGGCCCCGCCAAGCTCTACTGCAACCTCGGCGACGTCACCAACCTCGCGGTCGCGCGCGGCTCGACCTGCGTCTTCACCCGCGTGTCCCCGTTCGGCGTCGAGGGCATCGCCCAGAAGCTCGCCGAGCGCCGCGGCCTGACCCTCGAGCACGCGCGCCAGTGGCTCACCCACACCGGCCTCGAGCGCCCCGTCGAGGAAATCGACGGCGACCCGGAGACGGTGGGGGCTGCCCGCGACGCCCTCGCGGAGGGCTCGGCCAGACTGGTGGACGAGCTGCGGCTCTCGCTCGAGTACTACGGGGCCCAGGAGGGCTCGCTGCCCGTCGACGGCGTCGTGGCCTGCGGCCCGGGAACTCTGATCGGCGGCCTTTGCGACCGGCTCCAGCGCGACCTCGGCCAGCGCTTGGAGCTTGGCCGCCCCGAGGCCCTCTCGCACCTTTCCGAGGCCGAGGGCTCGCGCCTGACCCTCTCCTACGGGCTGGCGTTGGAGGAGTAGGGATGCGCCCCGTCAACCTGATCCCGCCCGAGGAGCGCCGCGGCGACCGAGCGCCCACCCGAACCGGGCCGACCGCCTACGTCATCGTCGGGGCCCTCGCCGTGGCCGTGGCCGCGGTCACGGCCGTCGTGCTGACCAGCAACCAGATCGCCGACCGCAAGGAGGAGGTCGCGGCGCTCGAGGTGCGCGAGGCAGCCGCTGCCGAGGAGGCCCAGTCGCTGGCGCCCTACGCCGAGTTCGCCAGCCTGAAGGAGGCTCGCTCGGCCACGGTCGAGAGCCTCGCGCGCAGCCGGTTCGACTGGGAGCGCGTCCTGCGAGAGTTGGCGCTCGTACTTCCCGAGGGGGTGCAGCTCACGAACGTGACGGGTACCGTCGCGGCGGGTCTCACCCTCGAGGGCGGGGCCGGTAACAGCCTTCGTGACGGGATCGTCGGTCCCGCCCTGGAGCTCAGCGGCTGCACCAAGACCCAAGAGACCGTCGCCGAGCTCGCTGCGTCGCTGGAGGACATCGACGGCGTCACCCGGGTGGCGGTGAACCGGTCGGCCACCACCGACGACAGCGCTGCCGTGGCCGGGGGCGCGAGCTCCAGCACGGCCAGCTGCGAGGTCGATGCAGCGGTCTATGAGTTCGAGATGATCGCCGCCTTCGACGAGGTCGTCGTCGCGGCGACGGATGCCGCGCCCGCGGCGCCCGGCGCCGAGCCGGCCACGACCGCCCCTGTTTCGGATCCCGCCGTCGCGGACGCCCAGGACCAGCAGCAGCAGGCGCGTGACTCGAGCTCAAAGCAAAGCGGCAAGGCCCGCGACGCGGCGGAGAACCTGGTCCCGGGGGTGGCGCGATGAAGCGCACCGATCTCACGATCGTCGCGGGCGTCGGCCTGCTGGTCCTGGTCGCCGCGTTCTGGTTCCTCGTACTCGCGCCCAAGCGCGAGGAGGCGTCGAAGCTTCAGACGGACGTCGAGACGCTCGAGGCCTCAGTGGCCGACCAGGAGGCACTGGCGGCGACAGCCCAGATTGCCCGCAAGGACTACGACGACAACTATCAGCGCCTGGTCGTGCTCGGCAAGGCCGTCCCCGAGGACGCGGACACTTCCAGCCTCCTGGTCGAGCTTCAGGGCATCTCAGACGACGCAGGGGTCGGCTTTGACGGCATCGCGCTCGGGGAGGACACGGCGGGGACCGCCGTCGGGAGCACCGCGGCTGCGACTCCGCCTGCGACTCCACCGGCCGAGGGCGCGGCGCCGTCCGAAGGAGCACCGGCGCCCGAGGGCGCCGAGGCTACGCCCGCCGCCTCGACGGCACCGACCACAACGACTGCGACGCCCACCTCGGCGGCCGCACCGGCGACGGAGGCCGCCGCCGCCACGTTGCCTATTGGCGCCGTGGTCGGGCCGGCCAGCCTCCCGGTGATGCCCTACGACATGAGCTTCAGCGGCGGGTTCTTCGAGGTCGCCGACTTCATCGAAGGCCTCGACGACCTAATTGAGGCCAAGGGCGCGACGACCGGGGTGAGCGGGCGGCTGATGACCGTGGACGGCTTCAGTCTCGCCCCCCTGGGCAGCGGGCCTACCGAGGCCGCGTCGAAGAACCCCACCCTGGCGGCTTCGCTGGCGGTCACGACCTACCTCACGCCCTCCGAGGAGGGGCTCACCGCAGGGGCGACCCCGGTTGCCCCCGCCGCGCCGACCCCGACCCCGACCGCCACCCCGACGCCATGAGCATCCAGCCCCCCCAATTCCTCGTAGACGTATTCCGCGATCTCCGCGACCGGCGCCTGCTCATCCCCGCCGGCGCTCTGCTCGTCGCGCTCGTGGCCGTCCCAATGCTGCTCTCGCGGTCGGAGGCTCCGGCGCCCCCACCGCTCGCCGAGGTCGCCGACGCAACGGCGGTGGGAGCGGCGACCGAGCCCGCCGTCCTGGCCGAGAACGTCACGGTGCGCGATTACGAGAGGCGCCTCGACGACCTCAAGGAGAAGAATCCGTTCACGGAGCAGTTCCAGGTCCCGCCCAGCGACGGCGGCGGCCTGGCGGGCGATGGCGGCGGCCTGGCGGGGAGCGGTCTCGGCGGCGCGCAGGCCTCCGGCGGCGGCGATGAGAGCCCGTCGGGTGGCGGGCCTATCGCCTCGGACTCCGACTCCGCCATCAACCCCTCCGACGTGCAGCCCACGTCCTCGCCGCCCACGTCCTCGTCGCCGCCGAAGCCGCCGCGCATTGAGACGCGCTACTTCACCTGGCGCATCGACGTACTCACCGGGCCGGTCGGCAGCGCAGTTGAGCGAAACGGAGTCGGTCAGCTCAGCCTGCTGCCCTCCAAGTCCAAGCCGGTCGTGGTTTTTCTCGGGATCACCCAGTCCGGCAAGGACGCAGTGTTCGCGGTCTCCAACGACGCGACCACCATCGACACCACGGGAAGCTGTGAGCCCAGCCCGGCGAACTGCGCATACGTCGTGCTGGAGCGCGGCCAGGGCGCGACCTTCGACTATGCCCCTGACGGCGTCACCTACCGGTTGGCGCTGAAGGGCATCAAGCGGGTTCCGATCAGCAAGCCCGGCACCCTCGACGGCAAGTTTTAGGCGCCTGCACGCCACTCACCGCGCCGGATGCGTTCCAGCTCGTAGCCTAGGCGGACGATGGCCGCCTTCCGCTTCACGACCGCCGGCGAGTCGCACGGGCCCGGGCTCGTGGCGATCGTCGAGGGCCTGCCCGCCGGCCTCGAGCTCGAGCGCGAGCGGCTCGATCGCGAGATGGCGCGGCGCCAGCTCGGGCACGGGCGCGGCGGGCGCATGAAGATCGAGACGGACTCGGTGGAGATCCGCTCGGGCGTGCGCCACGGCCTGACGCTGGGAAGCCCCGTCGCGGTGCTGGTCGCCAACCGCGACTACGCCAACTGGGAGGAGCGGATGAACCCGTGGCCGGTGGACGCGGAAGTCGAGGAGGTCCATACGCCACGTCCCGGCCACGCGGACCTCGCCGGCCTTCAGAAGTACGGCTTCTCCGATGTTCGCAACGTGCTGGAGCGCGCCTCCGCGCGGGAGACCGCGGCGCGCGTGGCCGCGGGCGCGCTGGCCAAGGAGTTCCTGCGGTCGGTCGGCGTGGAAGTGCACAGCCACGTCATCCGGATCGGGTCGGTCGCCACGCCCGAGCCGCAGACGCTCCGCGCGGAGGACTTCGCCGGCGTGGACGAGTCGCCGGTCCGCTGCCTAAACGACGCCGTCGCCGGCGAGATGGTCGAGGAGATCAACCGCCTGCGCAAGGCGAACGAAAGCCTCGGCGGCGTGTTCGAGGTGCGGGCCTTCGGGCTGGTCCCGGGGATCGGCTCGCACGTGAGCTGGGAGGAGCGGTTGGATTCCCGCCTGGCCCAGGCCATCGTCTCGATCCAGGCGGTGAAGGGCGTTTCCGTCGGGGAGGCCTGGGAGGTCGCCGGGCGCCCCGGTTCAGAGGCACACGACGAGATCTTTCACTCGGCTGAGCGAGGCTGGCACCGCCGGACGAACAGGGCCGGTGGGGTGGAGGGCGGCATGACCAACGGCGAGGACCTCGTGGTGCGCGGCGCGCTCAAGCCGATCTCGACGCTCACGAAGCCGCTTCGAAGCGTCGACACCGAGACCCTCGAGCCGGCGCAGGCGCTGCGCGAGCGCACCGACTCGACCGTCGTCCCCGCGGCCGGCGTCGTCGCCGAGGCGATGGTGGCCCTGGTGCTCGCGCGCGCGTATCGCGAGAAGCTGGGCGGCGATCACATCGACGACGTCCTCGCCGCCCTGCGCGCCTACAGGGAGCGCATCGGGTGGCGGCGGTAAAGACCCCAGCCCTCGTCTTCACCGGCTTCATGGGCGCGGGGAAGTCCCGAGCCCTGCGTCACGCGCGCGCGGCCGGCCTCGACGCGGCCGACGCCGACCTCGAGCTGGCCGACGAGCTGGGGATGCCGGTCGCCGAGTTCTTCGCCGCCCACGGCGAGGCCGAGTTCCGTCGCCGCGAGGCCGACCTCGTGCAGCGGGTTCTCGCCCGCGGCCACGAGGCCGTCGCGCTGGGAGGGGGCGCAGTGGTCTCGGGCGAGGTGCGGGCCGCCCTGGCCGCTCACACGGTCGTGTGGCTGCGCGTGCCTGTGGACGAGCTGTGGCGCCGGGCGCAGGGATCGGGGCGCCCGCTGGCGGCCGACGAGGCCGAGTTCAGGCGCCTTCACGACGAGCGCGAGTCGGTCTACCGCGAGGTGGCCGACGCCCTCATGCTCTCCGCCGACGCGGTCCCGGACGCGCTCGATGCCCTCCGGGCACTCGCCACCAGCCTGGCCGAGCGGCTGATCTGGGCCGAGAGCGAGTCCGGCTCCTACCCGGTGTGGATCGGCCACAGGGTGCTCTCCATGGCGCCCTCGGCGGCGCCGGGCCGCGCGTTTTGCATCAGCGACGCTCACGTTTCCTCCCTGTACCTGGGCGAGATCGGCCTCGGCGAGGCGATCGAGATCGCACCGGGGGAGGCTTCCAAGACGCTCGCTCAGGCCGAGCGCGTGCTCGAGGCGCTCGCGGCGGCCGGCGCCACCCGTACCGACCACGTGGTCGCCCTCGGCGGTGGGGTGGTGGGCGACCTCGCCGGATTCTGCGCGGCCACCTACCAGCGCGGGATCCCGATCGTCCAGGCCCCCACGAGCCTGCTCGCGCAGGTCGACTCCGCCTACGGCGGGAAGACCGGGGTCGACCTCCCGGCGGCCAAGAACTACGTCGGCGCCTACCACCAGCCTGCAGCCGTCGTGACCGATACGGGCACGCTCGCCACGCTCCCGGCCGAGGAGCTGGCGTCCGGCTTCGTCGAGGTCATAAAGACGGCACTGCTCGCGGGCGGCCAGGCCTGGGAGCGGGTGCGCACCGCCGGCGAGCTCGACCCCGCGACGCTCGCTCCGCTCGTGGTCGACTGCGCCGCGACGAAGATCCAGATCGTCGCCTCCGATGAGCGCGACGGCGCCGGCCGCGCCGTGCTCAACCTCGGGCATACGGTCGGGCATGCGATCGAGGCGGCCGGCGGGTACGCCGTCCACCGCCACGGTGAGGCGGTGGGCCTCGGCCTGCTTGCCGCGCTGCGCCTGAGCGACGCGGATGAACTGCGGGCAGAGGTCTCGGAGTTGCTCGTCGCCCACGGGCTGCCGACGTCGCTCGGCCCCCGGGTCGATCGCGACGAGGTGTTGAACGCGATCCGCCGCGACAAGAAGCTCACCTCGGCCAAGGGCCTCGGCTTCGTCCTGCTCCCGAGCCCGGGCCGGCCCGAGTTCGGGGTCGCGGTCGATCCGGATAGGGTCGCCGCGGCCGTGAAGGAGCTGGCATGAGGAACCGTGTGGAGGTGCTCCATGGCGCCAACCTCGACGTGCTCGGTCGCCGTGACCCCGAGCACTACGGGTCGCTCACGCTCGCCGAGCTCGAGATCCGGATCAAGGCCTTCGCCACCCAGCTGGGCCTGGAGACACGGTTCTTCCAGACCAACAGCGAAGGCGAGTTCATCGAACACCTGCATCGCCTGCCCGAGGTGGCCGACGGCGCCGTGGTGAACGCCGGCGCCTGGACCCATTACTCGTGGGCGATCCGCGACGCGCTCGAGCTGACGCAGGTTCCGGCGGTCGAGGTTCATCTCTCCGACGTGCAGGCTCGTGAGGAGTGGCGCCGGCACTCCGTCTTCGACGGCGTTGTGCGCGGTGTCGTCTCCGGCAAGGGCCCCGACGGCTACCGCGAGGCGCTCGAGCTGCTGGCGGGCGAGCTGTCCGGCCCCGGCGGCTGATGGCCCGCGCCGACCGCCTCGCCGAGGCCGTGGCCGAGCGCGGCCTCGACCAGCTGATCGTCGCCGACCTCGTCAACCCCGGGGACTCGGGGCGCGAAGCGCAAGCCGACGTGTTCTGGCTCACCGGGTTCACCGGGACTAGCGCCCTGTGCGTCGTCTCGCCGGCCCAGCGCCTGTTCTTGACCGACTTCCGCTACGCGGAGCGGGCCGAGCGCGAGCTGGATCCGGCGTTCGACCGGGTGCGGATCGAGGGACAGCCGGTGGCCGCGCTCGCCGAGCACCTGCGCGGCCGCGTGGGTTATGACGACGCGCGGACCAGTGTGCGAGCGCTGCGAAAGCTCGCCGAGGCGGTGGGCGAGGGCGTCGAGCTGGTCGCAACCGACGGCATCCTCCGTGAGCTGCGGCGCACCAAGGACGACGATGAGATCGCCCGGATCGCGGCGGCCGCCGAGCTTGCCGACGCGGCCTACGAGGGCATCTGCGAGCGGGGGCTGGCCGGCCGGACCGAGCGCGAGGTGGCCCTTGCCGCTGCGCAGCACATGCGCGAGCTCGGCGCCCAGGCCCCCGCCTTCCCCACGATCGTCGCCGCGGGCGCGAACGGGGCGCTGCCCCACCATGAGGCTTCGGAGCACGAGATCGCGGCCGGCGAGCTGGTGATCGTCGACATGGGCGCGATCGTGGACGGATACTGCTCGGATTGCACGCGCACCTTCGCGGCCGGCAACCCGGACCCCGAGGCCGCGGAGGTCTACGAGCTCGTACGCTCCACGCAGGCCACCGCGCTCGAGGCGATCGCGCCCGGGGTCCCCGGCAAGGCCGCGGACGCCATCTCGCGCGAGCCGATCGCGGCCGCCGGGCACGGCGAGCACTACGGCCACGGCCTCGGACATGGGGTGGGGATCGAGGTCCACGAGGCCCCGCGGCTCTCCCAGCGCTCCGAGGACGAGCTGGCCGAAGGGGACGTGGTCACCGTCGAGCCGGGCGTCTACGTCCCAGGGCGGCTGGGCGTGCGGATCGAGGACCTGGTCGCGCTCACGTCGGGCGGCGCCCGCAACCTCAGCTCGCTGTCCAAGGAGCTGCGCGTAGTCGGCTAGCGCAACCTGCGCGGCCCATGCCGCCCCGCACCTACACTCGGGAGGTGGGTATGGCCGGGAACGATGCAGGATGGCGTGGAGGACGTGGTGGCCTGACTGCCGCGACCGCCGTCACGGTCGCGTTATTCCTGGCGTCTCAGCCCGCGAGGGCTCACGACGTCCCGGCGTCCGGGCACGGCCCCGACGAGGTTCAGGCGGTACCCGCCACCGGGCCGGAGGCCAAGGCGTTAGTGAGCGCATGCACGGGGGCCGCGATGCCGGCCCCGGACCGTGTGATCACCGGCTCGTTCGGGCGGGAGGTCGAGGGTGCCTACGTGATGGTTCCGTTCGAGGTCCCGGCAGGGACCGACGCCGTGCGGATCAAGTACTGCCACGACCAGCCGATCCTCTCGACCCGGAACGCTCACACGATCGACATGGGGATCTACGAGGCCCGCGACAACCCCGGCGGGGTCTGGGGCGCGGGGGAGTTTCGCGGCTGGGGTGGCTCCTCGCGAAAGGACGTCACGATCTCCCCGGAGGCGAGCATCGATCCCCCGAACCCGGTTGCCAGCACCGAGACGACGGTGGGCTACCGCCCGGGACCGATTCCCGCGGGGGAGTGGGCCGTAGAGCTGGGCGTCGCCGCGATCGGCACCGAGCTCGCGACCGAGGACGGGAAGGTGGCGTGGCGTGTCGAGGTCGATCTGATCGACGACCCCGCGTACTCCGACCAGCCGTTCGAGCCCGTCCCCTTCGACCCGGCGCCGGCGAACCCGCAGCCCGGTTGGTACGCGGGGGACTTCCATGTCCACGCCCGGCACTCGAACCCGCGCGACGCGACCATGCGCGAGGTCTTCGACTACGCCTTCGCACCGCTCGGCGAGGGGGCCGGGCTCGACTTCATCACCCTTTCCGACTACGTATCCGACCGAGCCTGGGGCGAGATCGGCGCCTTCCAGCCCGACTATCCCGGGAAGCAGGTGATCCGAAGCGCCGAGGTGATCACCTACCGCGGCCACCTGAACAACCACGCCAGCGCCACCTTCGTCGATTACCGCGCCGGGCCGATTCTCGAGGCGACCCTGAGCGGCACCGGCCCGGAGGCGCAGGTGAGCTCGACCGCGGAAGTGCGTCCCGCCCGGCCTGCGAGCGAGATCTTCGACGACATCCACGCCGCGGGCGGCTGGACCCAGATCAACCACCCCACGATCTTCCCCTCGGAGATCCCGACGTTCTCGAGCCTGTGCCGCGGCTGCTCCTGGGGCTACTCGGCCGAGGAGACCGACTACAAGAAGGTCGACGCAATCGAAATTGCGACCGGGCCCGGAGGGCTGCAAGACGCGCCCCTTCAGCCGGGCCCGAACCCATTCACCCCCCTCGCGATTCGCTTCTACGAAGATGGGATCGATGCCGGAGGGGTGAACTCGAACAAGATTGCCGCGGTCGGCTCCTCCGACTCCCACAACGCCGGTGACCGCGACGACCCCCTCACCCAGGCCCCGATCGGGCAGGCGACGACGGTTGTGCGCGCTCCCGAGCTCTCCGAGGCCGGGATCGAGGAGGGGGTGCGCCAGCGCCACACTTACGTGAAGGTCTGGGGCCAGACCGGCCCCGACCTCCGGCTGGAGGCTGCCCCGCCCGCCTCCGGCGACCCGCCGGCGATCATCGGCGATGTGATCGAGGCGGACTCGGCGAGCTTCACCGCGACCGTGTCGAACCTTGATTCGGCACGCGCCGCGCGCCCGGGCACCTACGCACTGAGCGTGCTCCGGGACGGCCGCCCGCTACTGACGGTGCCGCTCCCGCCAACGGGTGATACGGCAACGCTCGAGTTCCCGTCGCTGGGACACGCCCGGTACGGCCTCGGGGTTCACCGCCCCTTGGTCGGCGGAGCATCGATCGAGGCCTACTCCACGCCGATCTGGTTGGAGCCGGCTGCGGGTGATCCGCCCCCGCCCGCCCCCGACTGCTCGGTGAAGCTCACGGGCACCGCTGGCCCTGACGTGTTCGCGGGGACGCCGGGCAGCGACGCCTTCGACGCCCTGCGCGGCCGTGACCGGGTGAAGGGCCGGGGCGGGAACGACTGCCTCGACGGCGGCGGCGGCGCCGATCGGGTCAAGGGGGGCGCCGGCGTCGACGTGCTCCGCGGGCGCAAGGGGCGCGACCGGTTGAACTCGGTCGACGGCGAGGCCGACCAGGTGGGATGCGGCGGCGGGCATTCGGACCGCGCCCGGGCCGATGCGCTCGACGCCGTCCGCGGCTGCGAGCGCGTTCGTATCGTGGGCGGATAGCACCCGGGCAGCCCGCTGGGGTCGCTCTCTCTGCGCCCCCGGGGCCTCGACGTGGGAGAATTGGGGGCATGAGCGAATCCGCTGTCAGCACGCCGGATCATGCCGAGGCCGGCAGCAGCCTGACCCGTGAGATCGCGCGGGCCATGGTGGCCCTCTTCAAGGAGTACACCGGGAGGGGCCCCACTCAGGCGCGCGCCTACGTGGAGGGCGATGCGATCACCGTCGTCCTGCAGGACACCATGACCACGGCGGAGAAGACGCTGGCCGCCGAGAACGAGGAGGAACTCGTCCGCCAGGTCCGCCGCGTCTTCCAGGGCAAGTTCCGCGAGGACGCGATCGAGATCGCCGAGCGTCTGACCGGGCGCCGCGTGAAAGCCTTCCTCTCCGACCACGCGATCGATCCCGATGTCGCCGTCGAGGTGTTCGTCCTCGAGGCCGCCGCCGAGGACTCTTAAAGGTTTAGATCGACGCGGTAGGGGGGTATCTACCGCGCACGCCGCGACCGGAGCGAATTGATTCCCTCCAGACGCGGCGCCATCCAGGAAAGCGATCAAGCCGCTCACGGGCGCAAGAAGCCCCCTGAGGCTGCGGTTCGCCATGAGGTTCATTCACGGAGGAGAGGAATCATGTTGCGAGCAGACACCGCAGGTCGCGAGACCGCCATCGACGCCCCGACCGAGCCCGAAGCCGGTTCCACCGAGCACGGACCGGGCTCCGGCCGAGCCACCACACGGGCGGTCGAGGCCCGCCTGCTGCGCGAGTTCGCCAAGACGCGCGACCCACGCCTCAAGGACGAGCTGGTCCGCCGGTTGATGCCGCTGGCGCGCTCGCTGGCGCTGCGCTATCGCGGCGGCAGCGAGCCGCTCGACGACCTGGTCCAGGTGGCCTGCCTTGGCCTCGTCAAGGCGATCGAAGGCTTCGACCCCGAGCGGGGCCGGCCGTTCGCGAGCTACGCGGTCCCCACGATCCTGGGCGAGCTGCGCCGCCACTTTCGCGACCACGTCTCGAGCGTGCACCTGCCACGCGGACTGCAGGAGCGCGCGCTGGCCGTGCGCGACGCCATCGAGTCGCTCGGCGACACCAACGGCGAGTCACCCACGGTCACCCAAGTGGCCGAGCGCCTCGAGATCACCGAGGAGGACGTGCTCGAGGCGATGCAGGCCCAGGAGGCGCGGCGCGCGGTCTCGCTCGACGCGCCCCGCCGCGTCGACGACGCGGCCTCGGCGCCGATGATCGAGACCGTCGGCTGCGCCGAGAACGGCTACGGCGCCGTCGACGCCCAGCTCGCCGCCGAGGCGACCACCCTGGAGCAGCGCGAGCTCGAGGTCCTGCGACTGCGCTTCGGCGCCGGCCTGACCCAGGCCGAGATCGGCAAGCGCCTGGGCGTCTCCCAGATGCAGATCTCGAGGGTGATGCGAAAGGCGCTCGGCAAGCTCCTCGACTCGGTGGCGGACGACGAGGTTCGGTTTGCCGGTTCGGCGCTACGCCGCCCCGCGGCTGCCCGCCGCCAGGCACAGCCCCGAGTCGCGGCGTAGTCCTAGCCGCCGTGCGAGGCGATCCAGCCGTCGGGCACGTAGCCCGTGCGCACCCGCTGAGGGTGGTCGCCCACCGGGACGGTGGAGGGCGGGGCCGCCGCCCGCAAGCCGGAACCGGCTAGCGCGCCTTGCTTCCCGAGAAGTACGCGCCGAGGTCGAAGAAGAAGGCCAGGATCACGATGAACCACTCGAAGCCCGCGACCTCGTTGGCGCCGGCGACCCACATGAGCGCGTAGGCGAGGGTCGTCCACGGCAAGACGAAGAACCCCAGGAGCGGAAGCCACCAGCTCTCGAACGCCCGCCCGAGCAGGTCGCTGAAGATCCAGATGAAAAAGATCGCCAGGCGGGGGGAGATCAGTGCCAGAAGCGCGGCGAAACAGCCCATCGCATCACCCGCTTCGGCCGGGCAGCGTTCCGCATGCCGTCCACGCACGCGCCGACAGTTCGAACGCGCCCTCCGGCGAACCGAGGCGCTCGTAATAGGAGGCCTTGAGGGCTTCTCGATCGGGTTCGGACAGCGAAGCGCAAAAGGCTCCGGCCGGGCCGACGCCCGACGTGAACGGCAACCACAGGTCCTCGAAGTCTTCGTAGGCCGCCCGCACGACGATCGCTTCGGTCGCTACGTCAAGAAGCCCCGCTTGCATCCAGAGGTCCGCTAGCGTTTCGGGTCGGCAGTACGGCATTCGCGCACCTTCGTCCGACGCCTCCGCAGCCGTGGGATCGACCTCACCGGCAGCGTCCCAGAACGCGCGCAGCATTGTCATTTCGCCCGCGTAGTCCCAGACCGACCCGGCGATGGTCCCCTGCGGTCGTGTGACGCGTCGCATCTCGTCAAGCCCGGCTGGGGCATCCGAAAGGAAGTTCACGACAAGCTGGGACAACGTCGCGTCGAAGGAACCGTCCGCGAACGGCAGCGCTTCCGCCGCGGCCACCCGAACGTCGGCACCAGGGACGCGTGCCCTGCACGCCCGCACGAAGGATTCCGACGGATCGACAGCCGCCACGTTCGCCGCGCCGACGCTCTCGGCGAGCACCGCGCTGAGCTGCCCGGGACCGCAGCCCACGTCGAGCACAGCCCACTCGGGCTCTAGCCCAACGCGCTCGATCAGCGAATGAGCCAGCGAGCTTCCGTACCGTCCGACGAACCGATCATAGGCCTCAGCAGGCTTCTCGAAAGACGCGGCATCGGCCTCCCGGACCACGCTCCGATCCTAACGCTTTCCGGGGGCGCCGCTCTACCCTGCTAATCGTGATTTCCACCAACCAGTTCAAGAACGGGACCCACATCGAGGTGGATGGAGACATCTACCGGATCGTGGAGTTCCAGCACGTCAAGCCCGGCAAGGGGGGCGCGTTCGTCCGCACGAAGCTCCGGCGGGTCGCCGACGGCAACGTGATCGACAAGACTTTTCGCGCCGGCGAGAAGTTCCGCCCGGTGCGCACCGAGACGCGCAAGATGCAGTTCCTCTACGACTCCGGGGACGCCGCCGTGTTCATGGACACCCGCGATTACGAGCAGCTCGAGATCCCGAGTGAGACGGCCGGCGACGCGATGAAGTGGGTGCAGCCCAACGACGAGGTGGAGATCCTGTTCGTCGACGAGCGCGCCACCGGCGTGCAGGTCGGGAGCGCGATCGAGATGGCGGTTGCGAAGACCGACCCGGGCCTCAAGGGCGACACCGCCTCGGGAGGCGGCTCGAAGCCCGCAACCCTCGAGTCGGGCGTGGAGGTCGAGGTCCCGCTCTTCGTGAACGAGGGCGACCTGATCCGCGTCGACACCCGCAGCGGCGAGTACGTCGGCCGCGCCTAGGCGCGCTACCGTCAACCCCATGCGCCGTTCCGACCAGCGCCGTGAGGCCGTGTTCGCTCTCTACCAGCGCCAGGTGCGCGGGGGCGAGCTGGAGGACATCCTGAACGGGGCCAAGCCCTTCACGCGCCAGCTGGCTCACGGCACCGCCGAGCGCGAGGACGACCTCGACGCGGAGATCGCACGCCTCGCCAAGGGCTGGGAGCTCGACCGGATCGCCGCGCTGGAGCGCAACATCATGCGCGTGGCTCTCTATGAGATGCGCCACCGCGACGACATCCCCGTGGAGGTCGCCATCGACGAGGCGGTGAAGCTCGCGGGCGAGTTCTGCGGCACCGACGCGCCCAAGTTCGTCAACGGAATCCTGGGCGCGGCGGCGGCCGACCTTCCGAGGAATGAGCCCGCGTGAGCGCGGCCGCCGAGGTAGAGGCGATCGCCGAGCGCCTGCGTCAGATCGCCGAGCGCCTGCGCGGAGACCTGCCTGACGCGGAGGCCGAGGAGCTCGCCCGCGAGGCCGCCGACCTCGTCGCGAAGGCGGGGAACGAGCTCGAGCGTGCGAGCGGGCCGGACCCAAGCACTTGAGCGGACTGGCGCTCCGGAGATGAGCACCAGCCGTCGAGCTTCCCGGTGACCCGTTACCCCGACGACCTGCGCGATCTGGTCGAACGCTATCTGGACTCGCTGGCCTTCTCGGACGCCCGTGCCACCGCCGGCCTCGACGAGGCGATGCGCTACTCGCTGCTTGCCGGCGGCAAGCGGATCCGCCCGGTGCTGGCGCTCGCGACGGCGGGCTCGATCGGGTCCGATCCGAAATCCATGCTTCCCGCCGCCGCGGCGATCGAGCTGATCCACACCTACTCGCTGATCCACGACGACCTGCCCGCGATGGACGACGACGCGCTGCGCCGGGGCGAGCCCACCTCCCATGTGAAGTTCGGCGAGGACGTTGCGATCCTCGCGGGCGACGGCCTCTTCGCCGAGGCGATCCGCCTGTTCTGCGAGCGCCAGGGGGGCGAGCCCGAGCGCGTCCTGGCGGCGCTCGGCGAGCTGACCGGCGCGACCGGGGTGGGGGGGATGGTCGGCGGCCAGTACGTGGATGTCACGGTGGGGGAGGGGCTCGACGCGGATGGCCTGCGCAAGCTCCACGCGCTCAAGACCGGCCGCCTGATCGGCGCCAGCGTGCGGGTGCCCCTGATCCTTGCCGGAGCGGCCGAGGCTGCCACAATTCCCTATCGGCGTTTCGCCGACGAGCTAGGCGTCCTGTTCCAGATCGTCGACGACATCCTCGACGTGACCGGATCGGACGAGGAACTTGGAAAGCCACATGGATCGGACGAACGGCACGGAAAGCGAACCTACGTGAGCCTCTTCGGGCTCGACCGCGCGCGCGAGCTTGCCGCGGAGTCTCACGCCAAGGCCCGGGCGGCGCTGGGCGAGGCGGGCGATGAGACGACCGACCTCGAGCGGATCACCGACTTCATCCACACCAGGCAGTCATGAGCCAGGACGAACGCAACGAGCCGCTCCTCCCCCGGATCGACGGCCCCGAGGATCTCAACGGCCGCTCCGACGCCGAGCTGGCCCAGATCTCCCAGGAGGTACGCGAGCTCGTCATCGACACGATCGGCGAGATCGGCGGGCACTTCGGCGCCAACCTCGGGACCTGCGAGCTGGCGACCGTGCTGCACGCGCTGCTCGAATCGCCGCGCGACAAGATCCTCTGGGACGTCGGACACCAGGCCTACCCCCACAAGATCCTCACGGGGCGCCGCGACCGGCTCGACACGATCCGCCAGTACGGGGGACTCGCGCCGTTCTGCTCGATTGCCGAGTCCGAGCACGACATCATGGGCGCCGGGCACGCCTCGACCTCGATCGGATACGGCGTGGGCCTGAAGGAGGCGATGCGCAAGGGCATCGGGGAGGACGGCAAGGTGGTCGCCGTGATCGGCGACGGCGCGCTCACCGGCGGCGTGGCCTTCGAGGCGCTCCACAACGCCGGCGGCTTGCAGACGCCGATGGTGATCGTGCTGAACGACAACGGCATGTCGATCTCGCCCAACGTCGGCGCGCTCAACTCCTACTTCAACCGCGTCAGGCTCAACAGGCGCCTCTACCAGGCGAGGGAGGACGTCGAGTCCCGCCTCACCAAGCTACCGCTGGGGCTCGGGGAGCGGATCGAGCGCCTCGGGCCCGAGATCAAGTCCGCGATCAAGGCCTACTGGGCGCCCGGGCTGATGTTCGAGGAGCTCGACCTCGCCTACGTGGGCGTGATCGACGGACACGACGTGACCGCGCTGCGGGAGGCGCTCGAGGACGCACTCGAAGCCGAGCGCCCCGTTGTGGTCCATATCCAGACCGTGAAGGGCAAGGGCTTCGCGCCCGCCGAGGAGGGCGGCCTCGAGGGGATGGAGAAGTGGCATGCCGCCAAGCCGCACTCGATTGTCAACCGCAAGCCGGCGCCCCCGGCCAAGCCGAAGGCCCCCGCGACGGACGACGTCGCCCCCCAGGACGGCTCGGCGTTCGACAAGGTCGAGAAGCCGGCGCCGCCGCCCGACCCACCCCAGTACACGCAGGTCTTTGCCGAGGCGATGGTCGACGAGGCGACCCGCGACCGGCGCGTGATCGGGATCACGGCTGCGATGGCGGGGGGGACCGGGCTTTCGAAGCTGGCCAAGGAGCTGCCCGATCAGTATTACGACGTGGGGATCGCCGAGCAGGACGCCGTGCTCCTGGCCTCGGGGCTGGCGCTTCAGGGCGCGAAGCCCGTCTGCGCGATCTACTCGACCTTCCTCCAGCGCGCCTACGACCAGATCGTCCACGACGTCTGCCTGCAGAAGCTCGACGTGGTCTTCGCGATGGACCGGGCGGGGCTCGTGGGCGACGACGGCCCAACCCACCACGGGGCCTACGACATCTCCTACTTGCGCTGCCTGCCGAACGTGGTGGTGATGGCGCCGCGCAACGAGGCCATGCTCGTCCACATGCTGCATACGGCGCTCGAGCACGAGGGGCCGATCGCGCTTCGGTACCCGCGCGGGGCCGCCGAGGGCGCGCCGATGCCCGAGCGCCCCGAGGTCTTGTCGATCGGCACCGGCGAGGTCCTGCGCGAGGGCGGGCGCGTCGCGCTTTTGGGGTACGGCTACGGGGTCTCGGTCGCGCTCGACGCCGCCGAGATCCTCAGCGCCGAGGGAATCCAACCCACCGTCGCCGACGGGCGCTTCGCGAAGCCGCTCGACACCGAGCTGGTCACGCGGCTGGCCGCCGAGCACGATCTGGTGGTCACGGTCGAGGAGGGCTCACTGCCTGGGGGCTTCGGCGCCGCGGTCCTCGAGCACGCCGAGGACACGTTCACCGGCCCCGATGCGAACCGTGGCCGGATCGTGCGCGTCGGCATCCCGGACCGCTACGTCACCCACGGCAAGCCGGCGCTCCTGCGCGAGGAAGCCGGGCTCACGGGCGAGGCGGTGGCGGAACGCATCAGGACCACGCTTCGCTCCAGGGACGCGATCGCCGAGGGGTGATCGAGCGAGGGACTCGAGCCGGCGAGAACGTGCGCCGCAGCGTCTCTGGTTGGGCGTCCTCGCCGAGGGCGCGCATGGAGTCCAGCCTGCGCTGGGCGATCGTTACGAAGCGGGACATGCCGGCACCCAGTAGCCGACGCATGAGCCCAGCATCCGTGCACTCCACGACGAATCGGCTGCCGGTGGCCTCCAGCTCTACCCGCGCCATCATCAGCAGGGCCATGCCGGCGGGGTCGATGGCATCGAGCGCCGAGACGTTCAAGAGCACGCGCGGTTCGGGTCGGACGCGGTCCAGAAGCGCTCGGCGAAGCTCGCCTACGGTCCCGGCGTCGAGACGGCCGATCGGCACGATTTCGATACCGCGACCCCCCAGTCGCTTGACCTCGATCTCCATCTCGCGACCGTTGTTCTCGCTTTCGCGCCCGAATCCTTGTGCGACGGCCCACGCCTGGCTGCGCTTCTTCACGTCACCCTCGTCCTCGGCGCGCCCCTCGGGGCTGAGAATCAGCGGGGATCTCGCGCTGGCTACCCGCCGGCGGGCTCGAAGCGCACGGACTCGTGGCCGGCGAGCCCCGCGATCTCGAACGTGCGCCGAACGCGCTGGCGAGCGCCGCGGATCTGGAGCGTCCGGCCTGTCTCCTTCAACCGCAGCGCAGAAGCCACGATCACGCCCACACCACTCGAGTCGATGAAGGTGCATGCCCGTAAGTCCAGCCGCACCTCCCCGCTCGCGCCAACGGCCGAATCGAGCGCCTCGCGGACCCCAGGGGCGGTCGCGTGATCGAACTCGCCGAAGACCGCCACCTCCGTGCCACCCTCCTCCCGCGGAGCCGCGTGGACGGCAAATCTCGGAACCCGTGAGCCGCTCGTGGCTGGCATTGGGTCGTGCATCTCCTGAGGTCCTCGAGATGTCAGTACCCCGAGCCCCCGAGGGGCTAACCAGCCGCGCTAGCGCCTACCTGACCACGACCCCCTGATCTCCAGGCTAAGCGCCTGGCTCGGCCCGCCCGGCGACTTCGAGGGCTTCCTCCCTGCTCAGGAAGACCTGCCAGCGAATCACCATTCCGTCACGCTCGGTAGCCAAGTTGGCCAGTCGCTGCTGAACCTCGATCTCGCTGCCCTTTAGGCGTGCAACGAAGCGAAAGGCGACAAGTAGCGTGTGCTCGTCGAGTTCCGTCACTTCCTCGGTCTCCACGCGGGGCTCATCCCAGACCTCCTCGATAGAAGCGATCCAGGCTTCAAGCCCCGAGTGCCCGCTCCGGTGCCGGTCCTCCAGCGTCTGCGGTAGATCCTCGAACTCGATATCGGGATGCGCGGCGCCGAGCATTGCACGCAAGCCGTCGCGGCTGACCGCCGCCAATGTGTCGTGGATCAGCTGTAGATGTGCGCTCGCCAATGCGGGTAACCGTGAACCGCGGGGCGGCAGTCCCCGCTGCGGGTCGCGATCATAACGGGGAGCGTTGAGCTAGCCGCGGCGGTTAGGATCGGTTCGTGCGCGCTCTCTTCGTGGTCTGGGACGGGGGCGGCAACGTGGCGCCGCAGTTGCTGATCGCCAGGTGGCTCGTGGAACGAGGACACGAGGTCCGGGTGCTCGGGCACCGTTCGCTGCGTGATCGGATCGAGCGGATCGGCGCCGCCTTTTCCGGGTTCGCCAAGGCCCCCGAGGGCGACTCCAGCCGACCCGAGAGCGACCTGATCCGGGACTGGGAGGGCCGGACTCCGATCGGCGCCTTCGCGCGAACGCGCGATAACCTGATGTTCGGACCGGCGCTCGAGTTTGCCCAGGACGTGATCGCGACCGCTGAGGGCTGGCCGCCGGACGTGATCGCATTCGACTACCTGCTGCTGGGGGCGGGGATTGGCGCCGAGCGGCTCGGCATGCCCTCGGCGATATTGGTCCACACCCCCTACCCATTGCCAACCGAAGGAGTCCCTCCGTTCGGGCAGGGGTTGATGCCGGCAACACGATGGCCGGGGAGAGTGCGCGACAAGGTCCTGGCACGAGGCTTCGATCTGTTGTTCGCACCCGGCTTGAAGGCTGCAAATGCCGCCCGCCGTGAGCTGGGCATGGGCCCGCTGGGCCACTACTCCGAGCAGCTACACCACGCCAACGTCGCCCTGGTCCTTACGAGTGCGGCGTTCGACTTTGCCGGGTCAGCGGAGCTCCCGCCGAACGTTCGCTACGTCGGCCCCGTCCTCGATCGCCGCGCCGAGCCCGGCGGCTGGGACTCGCCATGGCCGGATGATCACCCGCACCCACTGGTTCTTGCCAGCTTCAGTACGACGTTTCAGGGCCAGCGCGATCTCGCGGAGCGAGTCCTGGCGGCGCTCGATGGCTTGCCTGTCCGATGCCTGCTGACCAGCGGGCCGGCATTGGATCTCGGAGGAATCCGGATTCCTCCGAACGTCAGCCAGCGCAGGTTCGTACCGCACGCGGCCGTGTTACGGCACACCGATCTCGTCATCACCCATGCGGGCCTCGGGACTGTTCACGCCGCGCTCGCATCCGCAGTACCGCTCCTGTGCATCCCGGATGGGCGCGATCAGAACGACACCGCCGCTCGAGTCGTTGCTGCCGGAGCGGGCCTGCGCGCGCGCCGCAAGGTTTCACCGCGCCGCCTCAGGCAGCTGATCGTTGCGGGCCTGGAGAGCGAAGGCCTGCGTGAGCACGCGGGGCGGATGGCCAATCTCTTCGCCGCCGAGGACGGCGCAACCAGAGCCGGCGAAGAGATTGAGGCGCTAGCCGTCGGTCAGGTGAGCTAGGGGACTTCGAATGTCCGGCTGCTTCACCCCTTCGGTTGTCCGGCGCAAAGTATCGCTTCTCGTCCTAAGCGCTACTCAGAGAGTCCAGCGGCTTCGAGGGCCTCTTCGCGGGTCGCGAACCACTCCGTGCGGACAACCCTCCCCTCATGGAAAGTCCAGACCCCGAACTGGACGGGGCCGTCGATCTCGACTCCGCTCCCCCGACCACGTGCCCAATACCGCGACTTCGAGACGACTCGATCACCTGCGTCGATCAACTCATCACAGGTCGTTTCGATCGTCTCGAACGCTTCGTGCAACTCTCGATTGAAGGCCCGAAGACCATGATGACCACGGTAGACACGCCGGGGTCCTATGCGGCTCATGAACGTGCCGGGCGACGACCTGTACTCGACTGTCGGGTCATACAGCGCGAGGATGCCCTCGGTGTCACGGCGTGCCACGGCGTCGAAGACCCTCCGCACAATCTCCAAGTTCTCCTCCGACATCGCCTACTCCGACAGCCCGGCGGCTTCGAGGGCTGCCTGCTCGGTAGTGAGGACGTGAATCCGGATTACCTTTCCCTCGCGCATCTGGTTGACGAACCAGAACAGTCCTTCCATCGGTGCGCCGCTGGATTTCCCGCGCCCCGTCTGTCGAGTCCGGACGACTACATAGTCGCCGTTGTCCAGGAAGTCTTCGGCGACGACCTTGAAGTCATCAATGTCTTCAGTCCAGTCAACGAGCGATTTGATCGCGCCCTCGTGTCCGCGATGGACACCCTGGCCAGCCTGATCCACGTGGAGGACCACGTCAGGGTCGAGCTCCTGAAGCATGGCTGTGGTGTCTCCGGCGGAGAACGCGGTGAAGGTGCGCCGCACGATCTCCACGTTCTCTTCCGACATCGCCTACTCCGACAGCCCGGCGGCTTGGAGGGCTTCACGCGGGTTCGAAAAGCTTTCGACGGAAAGCACACGTCGATTTCGCAACGTGTAGATAACGCCGGCTTCCTGGCGGATATCCGCATCCGTGCCGTGGGGACGCCCGTGGCGAACCTCGAGCGCAAGGACGCGCGAATCGTCGATCGCGATCAGCTTCTCGGGCACGACGCGAAACCCCTCGATTATTTCCGGCACCTCAGAGAGGAAGTCGATAACCGAATCGGCACCTCGAACTGTGCCAACGCCGAGAAGGGGTCCCAAAAGCGGGGACCACTCGATGTCCGGGTCAAGGCGTCGTCTAAGTGCTTCGCGGTCGTCTCGATCAAAAGCGCCGTAAAGCTCACGCAGAACCTGGACGTTCTCCTCCTCCTCCTCCTCCTCCTCCTCCTCCGACATCGCCCGCGCAGTATCGCGCGATGAGTGAGATATTCGCTTTCCGCAATGACGAGGTGCGCGAGCGGATGGACGCCTACCTGTCTGCCCCGCCCGGAGGGGGCGACGACGGGACGAACGTCACCTGGGCGCCGTCGCTAGTCGCTCAGGGCGTGTTTCTGTACACCCCGCATGCTCCACAGAGGGCACCGGATCCGTCAGAGCCGGTGGGGCGAGCGGATGGCGATCCCGACGAGAAGCGGCACTTTCCCGGCCCAGCCGACTGGGCCGCTCCGTGCATCCTCCCGAGATCCGATAGGTGGCCCAATTCGTTTCCTCGCGATCGTCACACAGAATTAGTGGTCGCGGCTCATTCCGACAACACCGACTGCGCGAGTGAACGGAAGAGCATCTGAACGCAAAACCGAGCAGGACCGGACGGCTACAGGTGCTCGTCCGAACGGCACTCCGGGTCTTGACCGCTGTCAGTGGATAGAGCGAACTCTTCGATCAGGCTTTCCGCTAGGGCGCGGCCAGCACGGTGATCACGCCACCGGGGGCCACAATGGGCTCCGGGAAACTGGGAGTGAGCGTTGAGTACTCCACGCGACCCGGCACAGGGAAAAGCTGCCTACGGGTAGGCACTTCGGGTCCCCCCAAGACGAAGTTGAACTCATCTCCGGCGGGTGCTGAGGTGCTAAACACGCGCATCCCGGTAGTGGAGTTGGGATCCGATCTGGTAAAACTTATTACGCCGGGGGGTGTACAAACGACGGCGCTCTCACCTGGGAGTCCCGGAGTGATTACCACCGTTGGCGTAGTCTGGGGGCAGCCGATCGTGGTCGTCACCCTATCTTCGTTGTCCACGGGATCGACCTCGTCATCCGTCGGATCGCCCTCTGCGAGCCCCGTAACCGAGATCTTTCCCGGCCCCTGACAGTCGACCGTGTACGTGCCGGTCACGGTCTCGCCCGGCGCGATGTCGCCGAGCCCGCGGAGTTCGTTCCGCAAGGACGAACAGACCGGTCGAGGGCTCGAGGGCCGGGTGGGCGTGAGCGCTAGCGACACCGAGCGCGCCGTAGTGCCGCCGGCGTTCGTCAGGGTGAACGAGAAGGTGATCTCTCCAGAGGGCACAGGATCACCGGGCTTCGTCAGGTCAAGCCTGAGGTCGTACTCGCAGCGCTCGGGTAGAGGGTCGCCGGGGTCGCCGCCCGCGTCACAATCGTCGATGCCGGCTTCCCCGTCTAGCCTTCCCTCGGCATCGGCGCCGCCGAGCAGTTCGTCGTTGCCGCGCCCACCGTCGATCCGGTCGGCGCCTCCGTCACCTTTGAGAAAGTCGCCATTGTCGTCGCCGCGGATAAAGTCCTCGCCGAGACCGCCGTCGATATCATCGCGACCGCCGTCACCGCGAAGGTTGTCGTCGCCGTCACCGCCGAAAACAAAGTCGTTCCCGCCCCCCCCCGGTGATCTCGTCGAAGCCCTCGGTGTCTGTGCTGTCGGTGCCCTCGCCTGCGAGAAGGTCAATGTGGGCGCCGCCGGAGAGCACGTCGTCACCATCGCCACCGCCCACAACGTCGGGGCCGTCCTCGCCGAAGATCCCGTCGTTGCCGCCGCCGCCCAGGATGAGGTCGCCGGTCGCACTCGCCGGCTCATCGCCGCCGAGGATGGCGTCTCCCGCCTCGTCCCCCTCGATCGTGTCGCCGCCGTCGCCGCCGCGGATGAAGTCGTTGGCGGAACCGCCGAAAAGCTCGTCCGGTCCGGGGCCGCCGATCAGGGCGTTGTGGTCGGGTATGTCACCGAAGTCAACGGTGCCGGGCGGATCGGAAAACCCGGCGGACAGCACATCTGCCTTGGCGCCGCCGTTGAGGCGGTCGAAGCCCTGATTGCCGGAGAGATTGTCCTTGCCGCCGAGGCCGCAGATCCGGTCATCGCCACCATTGCCGTCGACGATGTCTGCCTCGGCGGTGCCGACGATGACGTCGTTGCCCTCCGTCCCCTGGAGGTTCTGCCCTGGGGACACAAGGAGGGTGGCACGCTTGCCGAAGCACTCCGGCGTCGCGCCCTGGGCCGGGGTGATGGCGATCGTCGCGCCCGCCATCCAGAAGAGGACGGGGATCGCGGCGAGGAGTCGTTTGGGCAGGGAACGAAAGCCGGTCGTGGTCCAGGGTCGCGGCATTCGCCTGGATGCCTGTCTGATGGTCATAAAGACCTCTCTGATCCCCCCCCGGGCGCCTCGTCCCTACCCGGAGTACTTTTAGAGCGGCTTTCGTGCCGTGCGCCCGAAAACGGGCACCTTCTCAACAGGCTCGTGGGGAATGGTACACGCATGCATGGCGATGCCCGAAACGGCGGCCTTCGCCGCCGCCGCGCCACCCCCCGGGGGGCACCGTGTGCGCAATGTTCTCGTGCCACTGGCGAACACACTGGCGCACGGGCCGAAATCGCCGCTAACTAAAGGTAAGTACCCGGTCCGAAAACCGCTTGCCCAAGCCCCAAACGAAACGCCCCGCACTTGGCGGGGCGTTCCGGGGTACAGGGAGGAGAGAACGCCCCGGAGTGGCTTGCCTAAGCGGTGTTTGGCTTACCCGTGCGGTTTGTTGACCGCTGGGGGCCGCTGGAAACCGCCTGAAACGGTGCGGCACTGGCGCACAACTGGCGCACGGACCCCTCGCCTTCGGCTAGCGGCTTCTTTGACTAAGCCCGTTCTGGGACTCGCCATACATACGTGTATCATTCGCAACGAGCTTGTTGAGAAAGCGCCCTTCATCTGGGTGCCCGGCACGGAAGCCGCTTTTATGTACTCGGGTAGGGACGAGGTCCCCGGGGGACCGGGAGGCCTTATGGCCCTAGGACATGGACGCAGGCGCATGCCGCGACGGCTAGTGCTGAGCACAATCGCGGCAGTGGCGCTACTCGGGGCAATCCCCGGGGCGGCGGCAGCCGACTGGAGGAGCGGGACCTACACGGGCACGACCTCGCAGGGCAAAACCCTGCAACTGGACGTGACCCAGAGAAGGGTCAACATCACCTTTTTCGGGTACGTTGCTCCACCTTGTGGTGGCGCGGGCGGGGTTCAGTTTGCCGGGGTAAAGGCCCGGATCGGTAGCACCGGGAGGTTCAAGTATCAGGAGCCTTATTACGGCGGCTTCATCAAGGGACGTCTGCAAGGCAGGAGGGTCGAGGGGACGGCGGCCTACTACTTCAGCAACGCAACAACCTCCTGCGACTCCGGCATCGTGACCTGGACCGGCAAGCGGGTTAGCGGTTGAAAACCTGATCAGGTTCGGCTCCGCTTCTTAAGGAGCCACGAATTCAGCGTTCACGAGTGGCGTCCTTTTTGGGCGCCACTCGTTTCGCCTACCGTTGGTGAGTCTCGTCGCTTCCATGGAGCGTGTCGCATAAACCCTCCGCGAAAAAGCCGAGCCGAGGCGGCTGGACGAGCAGTGGCACGGCACGAGGCCATCGCAGTTGGCTTGGCCGCGGTCAGCCCAGCCCGGACCGGCGGTCGGATTCTAAGGAGCCCGCATATTGGCACTCAGAGCCTCATTTTCGGTTTGTGCGGGCGCGAACCCGAAGGCGGTCCAGACGTTCCTGGGCCACTCGAAGATTCAGACGACGTTCGACGTGTACGGCCACCTGTTCCCCGGCTCCCACGATGAGGTCCGTGAGCGCATGGACGCCTACCTGGCGAGTGCTGGAGAGCGTCTGACTAACGCACCAACTAACGCACGGGCCGATTCTGGCGACCCCCTGGCGGTGAGCGAATGAGCGGAAACCGCTCTAGCAAGCCACAAAGCAACGACCCCGCCGAAAGCGGGGCCGTCACTGGGTACAGGGAGGAGAGAACGCCCGGAAACGGCTTGCCTAAGCACCACCTGGCTTGCCCATGCGGATTGCCCCCCGCTGGGGGCCGCTGGAAACCGCCTGAGAAGGTGCGGCACTGGCGAACAACTGGCGAACGGCCTCGGCGGCCGCTGTCGGGGTACTCCTTTTCGTCCGAAGCAACTATTCCGTGAGCCCGGCGGCTTCGAGGGCCTCGTGTCGCTCTAGAGGTCTGGTAGCGCGCCCCACGTCTCTCGCTATCTGGGGGGTGACTCCTCGGTGGGCGGCGGTTGCTCGGGAGCAGGCTCCTCAGTCCCCGAGGATGGAGTCGACCCGCCGCGAGGTGCGACTGTCGTGATCGTGGTCGTCGTCTGGGTCAGCGTCGTGGTGGTCGTCGTCTGGGTCGGCATCGTGGTGGTGGTCGTCGTCTGGGCAGGTGTCGTGCGTATCGTCGTGATTTGCCTGCCCTCAATCTGGCGAATGGGTGCCGGTGCCGGCTGTTCGTCGGCCGGCTCGCTAAGCAAGAGGCCGGCCCCGGCCCCGAGGACAACGAGCGAGGCTCCGACTGCCCCGAGCCCCAGCATGGCCCGCCACCTAGGCTCCTGTGTCTGCCGCATCCCATCCATGATGGCCTTGAGGTCTTCTCGGGCGGCCGCCGCAGCGGCCATCATCACAAGGAATACAAGGGCCATGATGTCGGCCTCCCCCAGGCCGCCCAAATCCAGGAACGCCTCAATTGCCAACGGCACGCGTAGTTCCCCGTAGTCGCTTTCAGCAGCTCGCGGAGCGACCCTAGGCCCGTCGCCGGAGTAAGTCAAGGCCGGAATAGAAGCCAAGCGCCGTCCCGTGGCGCGGCTTCGTCTATCGGCGGGCTTAGACCTTGAACGCCGTTCGCTGGCTGCGCGGGCATGACGTCAAGCCCTGAGCAGCACCGTCGCAGCTGAGATCGAGCCGGCCAGTGGGCCGCTGGGGGCCGCCGTAAACGGCCTGGGAGGGGCGGCGCTGGCGAACACCTGGCCAGGCCACCGCCGAGGCTAGCCTGCGTTACGCAGGTCGTGCTCGCAAGGGCGGGCCAGCACCGGGGCACTCGCCTCGGCCACGGTCGGTCGCAACCCAGGGTTGGGCTACCGCCGGAAGTCACAGGCCGCGCAAGGGCGCTGGAAGTCGAGCAAGTAACGCCCTGCGACGAAAGGCAACCGTGACACCGACAGCTACCCAGACCCGCGAGCAAGAGCTCCGCGCCGAGTACGACATGGCAAAGGTGCAGCTCCACGAAGCCGCCACCAGCGTTGAGCGAGCCGCCGAGGCCGTGGAGGCCACCCCCAGCGATCCGCAGCTGGCCGAGAAGGCCTCCGACGCCCAGGCCCTGTTCAGCGCGAAGGAGCGGCTCTGCGAGGAGGCCAGGGACCGCCTGGAGCTCTACCAGGCGACTCAGGCCGCCCGAGCCGTTGCGTTCCCGAACCCTGCCGGCTCGCGCACCGTGAGCATCAAGGGCGAGCCACTCACCTACTCGCGGGCCACCGGCCATTCCATCTTCCGCGACATGGAGCACGCACGGCGCGGCGACCAGGACGCGGCACAGCGCCTACGAAGGCCATCCAGACCTTCATGGGGCACTCGAAGATCCAGACCACCTTCGACGTATACGGGCACCTGATGCCGGGCAGCCATGATGAGGTACGGCAGCGGATGGACGCTTACCTGGCTGCCCCGCTCGACGAGGCCGCCCCTGCGACTACCTAGATGTATCGCTTTTTCGCCCACAGCGGAAGCTTTTTGGCTCCATCGCGGTCGCAGGTTCACCCTTGTTTCAGCTCGCACGAGGAGGTAGAGTCCCCAAAACGCGACGGGCGCTGCTTGGCTGACCGGTCCCTGGAGGAGGGGGTCGCCAACTACCTGGCTTCCGCCAACTACCTCAGGGGAGGCCACGTGCTCTCGAAGCTTCGTTCCCAGCTGACCTACGCCAACGTGATGGTCACGGCCCTCATGTTCGTCGTCCTTGGCGGCGGTGCCTATGCCGCATTCCGCCTTCCCGCCAACAGCGTCAAGTCAAGGCACATCGCTCCCGATGCGGCCCAGGGCGTCGACATCAACGAGGCAAGCCTCGACACCTCCGTTTTGCAGAGCCGGGTCGGCGGGGTCTGTCAGGAAGGTCAGGCGATCCAATCAGTCTTGGCTAGTGGGCAGGTCACCTGCGAGACGGCCCTCCAGGGTCAGCCGGGTACCCCAGGAACGCCCGGAGCACCAGGTGCACCTGGCCAGCCGGGAGCAGACGGCACGAGCTTCATCTGGCAAGGCCCCTGGGAGGCAGGGCGCGAGTACGCCCCCAACGATGTCGTCTCCCATCAAGGCTCGTCTTGGATCGCCACCAAGGGCGAGGCGTGCGAGCCGGGATCAGTCGGATGCGCGCAATGGGACCTGCTTGCTCAGAAGGGTGAACAGGGTGTACCGGGCGAGCCGGGCGCGGCGGGTACACCCGGCTCCGCTGGCGCGAGCGCGCTTACGGGACTGGCTGAAAGTGGAGGAGCTTTTTCCGGAACTATGTTCGCAGCGCCGAACGGCACCTCATCAATGAACGCTAACGAGTCGGCGGTCCAGCATCTTTCTCCGAACTCCAGCATCGTCGCCCGCGACCTTGCGGTGAAGACGACTGCCTCTTCCGGAGTTCAGTCCGGCAACCTGACGTTCACGCTGATGGACGATTCCACGGCTACGTCGTTTTCGTGCGCGGTGTTCGTGCCGCCCGGATCCGGATTCAACACGCCGTACACCTGCAACAGCGGAGCAGCCACCGCAACGATCTCACCGGCGAGCGAGCTCTCGCTCCGGATGGCGACTCCTTCATCCGGGGTCTTCATAACGGCTCCTGTGCAGTTCGGCTACCGCGCAACCATGCCCTAGCCGCTTCCAGGACTGCTATCTCGCGAAACGGTGAGAGACGCGCTTTCCATGGCGGATTCAAACAACCGCCGCACCACCGAAGAGAGTCAGCGAGCTGCTGACAAACCAAGGAGGTACGGCGATGCCGACGGGTCACGCCATGAGCGAGGCAACCAAGGAAAGGATCT
>JBPCKC010000087.1:0-6703 GCA_051004675.1 Solirubrobacterales bacterium | reverse complement strand
ATGAGGAAGAAGCTAGCTGCAGGAATGGCTGTTGCCGCGGTGGCAGCTTTCGGGATCGCTCCCGCAGGGGCCTCAGCGGCCCATTGCGTCAGCCCCGAGGGCGACTCGCCGGGCTTCTCGTATTTCGGGAATGACCACGTGCAGGAGAAGGACCACAACGGCGCTGAGCCCGGCCAGCCTGAAGGTGGGCAGACCGGTCCCCACGCGGGCACCTCCGGCGCTTCCAACTGCAACGAGACGAGCGGCAACCCTTCCAGCCGGGCACCCGGCAAGGCGTAGCCACGTAGCCGACCATGTGACCCCGTCCCCTCGTGGGGACGGGGTCGCAATCGTGAGCCTGTTCTCTGCCCCTCTGGGCCGACTGCGTCGCGAACCTCTGACAACCAGGGCGTCGAGGACCTGGCTATTAGCCCCGCGCGGGACCGGATTGAGGATCTCGGCGCCTCGGTACATTCGGTCGTGCGATGCGGCTCTACGACTACTCGGCCTCACCCAACTGCTACAAGGTCCGGCTTCTGCTGGCCCAGCTTGGGATCGAGTACGAGCGGGTTCCCGTGGACATCTTCGGCGGTGACACTCTGGACGGGGAGTACGCGGAGATCAATCCGAGCCGACGGACCCCGGTACTCGAGCCGGAGCCCGGTAACTACATCCCGGAATCAGCCGCGATCCTGCTCTACCTCGCGGAGGGGAGCGAGCTCCTCCCGGAGGACCGGCTCGAGCGCGCCCAGGTGCATCGCTGGCTCTTCTTCGAGCAGACTCAGGTCTACCCGACGATGGGCGCTCTTCGATTTCTCGTCGGGACCGGACGGATGAGCGCCGAGGACACCCCGAAGCGCCCGAGCGTCGACGCGCTCAAGCTCCTCGAGGCGCACCTCGCCGGGCGCGACTTCCTCGTGGGCGGCCGTTACACGCTCGCCGACCTCGCCCTGTTCGGTTACGTTCACGTCGCCGGCGAGGGAGGGCTTGAGATGGATCGCTTCCCCGCCGTGCAGCGCTGGCTCAAGCGGATCACTCAGCAGCCCGGGTTCATCGACGATCTCGAGTCGATTCCCGAGAGCGCCCGGGAGGGGAACAGTCGCTCGATCTACGACGGCTGAGCTGCCGGGTGCGCAGCAAATTCAGCGAGCCCGGCGGGCTGCCCGGCGACATCGTTTGGGTTCAGGCAGCCCCTCACCGCTCGAACGCTGCGACCTTCGCCAAGGGCGCCTGCACCTACCGCGGTGCGCGCCGGTTCCACGCGCGCTCGATCTCTCGCATCAGCGCCGGATAGACGAACAGGTGGCGAAACGGCTTGATAAGCCTCATGTAGCCCTTCCCAAGCCAGCCCCGCGGCTTGACGTAGACGGCCATCTGCCCCCGGTAGCGGCCGTCGCCCTCGCCGACCCAGGCCAGATGCAGCACGCCATGCACGGTGCGGTTCGACACTTCAGCCGCGAACTCGTCCTCGGCGAGGTAGAGGGGCACGAACGGCAGGGAGCCGAACTGCAGATCCGCCACGGTGTTGCGGAGTTGAGCCGGCAGCCGCCCGGCGAGCGAGGTCTCGTTGGTGTCCGGAATCGGCAGCTCGCCGGCGGGGTCGTCCGGATCGCCGTCGGCCGAAGCCGAGATCCTGCCCAGGTCGAACCACTCGCCTAGGCGGTCGCGCAGACTCCAAAGGGCGCGCGCGGGGAGGGAGTCAGACTCGGCCGGGTCCAGCGAAGCCATGAGCTCCAGCGCAGCCGTGAAGTCCTCGGCGCCCCCGTGCACGGGCAGGGCCCAGACATCCTCCAGCGTGAAGTCCGGCGCGATCTCGCGGATGCGCCAGGGCCCGGATTCGTGTTCTTCGTTCGGAATCCTCATGTGGCGGGCGCATTATCACCGGCACCTGTTGGTGGTGAGATCCACCCCTACGGCTGCAGGTGGGTGACCGCCGCGCCGACCGAGTCCGCCGGGCGCGTCTGAGCCCGCACCTACCCCGCGAGGCCGAGGTCGGCGAGGGCGTCCTCGCGCTCCTGATACATGGTGAGGCGCTCCACCAGCCCATCCTTGATCGCCCAGACGAAGGTCGGACGGGCGGTGACCTCGATCCCCGCGCGCCCTTTCCCGTGGAGCGTCGCGGGCGCGACCACCAGGCCATCGGCCTCGATGAGCTCGTTGACCTCGATCTGAAGGGACTCCCAGCTGCCGGTGAACTCCGCGAGGAACTCCGCCACCCGCTCACGGCCGTAGCAGCCCTTGAACGGGCCGATCGCGCGCGACAGGTCCAGCTCGAAGTCGGCCGACATCGGCCGGAGGAACGCATCCGGATCTCCACGGTTGATCGCGGCGGTGGCCTCTTCGATGATCTGCGCGCTGGGCGTCGCACCGGGGTCGATCAGCGCATTATCCAGGCCGCGCCCAGGGCCCACCCCTGAGGCCAGCGGCGGTAGGATCGGCGCTCTTGAGAGCGGTTGGCTGCAGGGACGCGACGTTGAGGGTGGTCGAGCGTCCCGTGCCGGAGCCCGGCAAGGGACAACTCCTGATCGACGTCGTGCGGTGCGGCATCTGCGGCTCCGACCTCCACGCCCGCCATCACTGCGACGAGCTCGCCGACGTGATGTCCGAGTCGGGGTACGACGACTTCATGCGCTCGGACCAAGAGGTGGTCTTCGGCCACGAGTTCGCCGGTGAGATCGCCGAGCACGGCCCCGGCTGCCGCCGGTCCTCCGCGACGGGGACCCCGGTCGTGGCGCTGCCGCTTCTGCGCCGCGGTCCGGACGTCCACGCGATCGGCCTCTCGGTCGCGGCGCCGGGCGCCTACGCCGAGCAGATGGTGGTGGAGGAGTCGCTGACGATGCCCGTCCCCAACGGGCTCGCGCCCGAGCTCGCGGCGCTCACCGAGCCCATGGCCGTGGGGCTGCACGCCGTCCGCCGGGGCGAGGTCAAAAAGAGCACCGTCGCGATCGTGATCGGCTGCGGGCCGGTCGGGCTCGCCGTCATCTGCATGCTGAAGGCCGGCGGCGTCCGCCAGGTCATCGCGAGCGACTTCTCGGCGGGACGGCGGGCCCTGGCGAGCGCCTGCGGCGCCGACATCGTGGTCGACCCCGCCGGCGAGTCGCCGTATGCAGGGGCGGCCGAGCGCGGGCACCTGGACACCGTTCCCGCGGCGCTCGAGAAGGCCGTCGGGGCGATGGAGCAGCTTCGGCGCCTGCCGGTCCCCTGGTGGCACCTCTGGCGCGCGGCGGAAGCGCTCGGAGCCATGCCCAAGGCCCCGGTGGTGTTCGAGTGCGTCGGGGTGCCCGGCGTGATCGACGGGATCATCGCCGGGGTGCCGATGTTCTCGCGTGTGGTGGTCGTCGGCGTGTGCATGGGAGACGACCGGATCAGGCCCTCGATGGCGATCAACAAGGAGATCGACCTGCGCTTCGTGCTCGGCTACACGCCCCGCGAGTTTCGCGAGACCCTGCACATGCTGGCCGAGGGAAAGGTGGACGCCCGCCGCCTCGTCACCGGGGTCGTGGGGCTTCCCGGTGTCGACAGCGCGTTCACGGCGCTCGGCGATCCCGACGCCCACGCGAAGATCCTGATCGATCCGAAGAGCCAGGCGGCCGAGCCGGCCACGACGTCCGTCTGAGCTCAGGCCGGCTGTACGGCCGCGTTGCGGTGGTACATCAGTCGCGCGAACAGACCGGCGCTGATGAACATGAACGTGCTGTAGACGGCCGCCGGGATCACGAGCTCGGTGGCGATCGTCGCGCCGACCGCGATCGCCAGCGTCGCGTTGTGGACTCCCAGCTCCATCGCGATCGCCGTGGTCTGCCGGTTGTCGAGCCCGGCCCCCCGCGCGATCAGGAAGCTCACGGTCATCGCCGCCAGATTGAGCGCGATCGCAGCGACGGCGACCTCGGCGAGGTTGTCCACGACTGTCTCGTACTCCGAAGCGACGGCGGCGATCACGGCGAGGACGAAGGCGATCAGCGCCGCCTTCCGGAAGCCGTCGTAGTTCCGCGCGGTCCAGTCCGGCGCGCGTGAGCGGATCCACATCCCCACCGCAAGCGGGACGATGCTGATGAAGAAGACCCTGGCGACCACCCGGAGCATGTCCACGTCGCTGTCGAACGCCGTGCCGAAGTGCTCGATCGCGAGGCTGAGGTACAGGGGGACGGTGATGACGGCCGCGAGACTGGAGATGGCCGTCATCGACACCGACAGCGCGACCTCGCCGCGGGCGAGGTGGGTGAGCAGATTCGCCAGCGTGCCGCCGGGCGACGCCCCGAGGAGCACGAGGCCGACGGCCAGCGCGGGCGCGAGCCCAAACGCCTCGGCCATGCCGAAGGCGAGGAGCGGCGAGATCAGCAGCAGGTTGGCGAGGCCGATCCCGACCCCGCGGGGGTTGACGAACACGCGCCTGAAGTCGTTCGGCACGAGGCTCAGCCCGAGGCTGACCATGATCACGGCCAGCGCCACGGGCAGGACGATGAGGACGACTACCGACTGGTCTTCCAAGCTATCTCCTCGGGGGCGATCCCGAGCAGCCTAATGCCCGAACGGGCAGCTGGTGCTGAACACCGGTATGGCACGTGCCTGCTCGAGGTAGCCCACACCCGCTGTGTCGCCGGTCCCGCGACGCTCGCCGAGCATGCGGACCGCGATGCTGTGATGCGTCTTGCGGTACTCCGCGACGACCTCGTCCCAGGCCCTCGACCCTCAACCACCCTCTCCGGCCGTCACCGGATGGAATCCGACCCGGCTGTCGGGCCGGATTCCGTTTGGTGGCAGACGATGGCGCTGGCCGGCGCCTCCCCCAGGGGTGAAGAAGACCACCCCCCGGGGAGCGTTCGTTGGTGCCTTGGGCCCCTGGTAGCGGGAGGGGTTTGCCCCGATGCTTCAGCCATCGGATCAACCACTACCAGCGAGGTAACGAAACCAATGAAGACCAAGACGCTCATCGCCACCGCCGCAATCGCCCTCACCGGCGCGTTCACCGCCACCGCACAGGCCGCGACGCCCACCGAGGTCACGATCCAGGGTCAAAACGGCGAGTACTTCGGCGCCGTCAAGAGCTCGGACTCCGATTGCGAGTCCAACCGCAAGGTCAACGTCTACAAGATGCTTGGCTCGAGCCCGAGCCCGTCGACCGACCAGAAGATCGGCTCCGACATCGCTCAGCCCAACGGCCCCGACGGCCAGTGGAACATCGGCAACTCCGGATACAAGAAGGGCAAGTTCTACGCCAAGGTCACCAAGACCACGGACTGCAAGGCCGACCTCAGCCCGGTCATCACCCGCAGCTAAGTCTGAGCGAGCTCCGCTCGGGGGTTCTTACCCTCGGGCGGGGCTCGACTCAAAGCGCGAGGGGGCGAGACCCCCTCCAAGGGCCGGTCCGCGATGCGGGCCGGCCTTTTGTTTGTGCTTGGGCGGGCGCTAGCTGGGGGAGCTGTTCCCGGTAGCCCATGCCCTAAGCGTCGCGAAGCTCGTCGAAGAGGGACCGCCAGCGCGACTCGTCGCGGCTCTCCGGCACGGCGAGCTGGATGCGCGTGGCGATGTCGCCGTAGCGCCGCTTGACCTCGGCGACGGCCGTCTCGGGGGTTCCGACGACGGCGAAGGTGTTGAGGACCTCGTCGTCGATCAGCCCGCTCATCTCATCCCACTCCCCGCGCTTGGTCATCGCCTTGAGCTCGTCCTGGAGCTCGCCCCACCCGTGGAGTTCGAGCACCGGGCGGTAGGCGGGGGTCGATCCGTAGAACGCGATCTGGTTGCGGATGAACTCGACGCCCTCGGCGATCTCCTCCTCCGTGTCGCGGGCCACCACGAACGCGGGCGCCGTGATCTCGAAGCCCTCGCGAGTGCGCCCGGCCTTCTCGAAGCCCCGCTCGAGCGCGGGCAGCGTTGCCTCGCGCAGGTAGCGCTCGGTCGAGAAGCCGTGGACCAAAACGCCGTCGGCGACCTCGCCCGCCGTCTCCGTCATCAGGGGTCCGACGGCGGCGAGCATGACCTTCGGGTTGCCATGCGGGTTGGGGCCCGGGTCGAAGAACGGCGCCATCAGGGTGTGCGTGTAGAACTCGCCCTCGAAGTCGAGCGCCGCGCCGGTGCCCCAGGTGTCCCAGATCGCCCGGACCGCGAGGATGAACTCGCGCATGCGCGCGGCGGGCTTCGACCACGGCATCGAGTAGCGGCGGGTGATGTGGGGCTTGATCTGCGAGCCGAGCCCGAGGATGAACCGCCCGCCGGAGAGGGCCTGGAGGTCGTTGGCCGCCAAGGCGACGGTCATAGGGTTGCGCGCGAGGGCCACGGCGATCCCGGTGCCGATCTCCACCCGCTCGGTGCGCTCGGCGGCCACCGTGCACGCCAAGAACGGATCCACCTGCGTCTCGACTGCCCACCACCCGTCGTAGCCGTCGCCCTCGGCCTGCCGCGCGGAGTCGCCCGCGGCATCGATCGTCGCTGAGTAGCCCCCGGAATCGACCTTCACGCCGGGATTCGTAGCAGGCTGCCTGCAACCGGCCACCAGACGCGAGGGAACGAGGGGGCATCATCACCCACGGCCAGATTCGCTACGGGCCCGCCTACGTGCAGGACGTCTTGGCCAGGACCGCGAACGGCAGGCCATCTAGATGATCAATTCCACGGCCTCGCGTGCGTGGGGGCGCCTGGAAGCGAGCCGGGCGTGGCCGGCGAGCGAAGCCCGTAGTCGTGACTACGGGCGAGTCTCGACGGGCGCGATCCGGCGACGCTGCCCAGG
>JBPCKC010000086.1:0-16908 GCA_051004675.1 Solirubrobacterales bacterium | reverse complement strand
CGCAACGCTGTTTGCTGGGTGTGGGGGTGTTATGCCTTGGCCATCGATGGGGTGGGGTAGGCAGCAAGTTGCGGGCAGGGTTCCCCGCCCGGCCGGGGAGTGTCCTGCTCTCACCACCGCCGGCGTGGTCCAGGCAGGACACTGCAGGGGTGGCGGATAGAAGAAAGCGCGAGATCGGCCGTGGGGAGCGCGTGGTTGCGGGCGTGTGGCGCCTGCGGATGCCGCTGCCCTGGCCGGGCGTCCCTCACGGCAACGCCTTCGCGGTCGCGGCCGGCGACGGGATCGTCCTCTTCGACACCGGGTACGCCGGCGACGACGGCACTCGCCAGCTCGAGCTGGCCCTCGCCCAGGTGGGATTCTCGCTTGCCGATGTCAGCCTCCTGGTCTGCACCCACGCGCACACCGACCATTACGGCCTGGCGGGGCCGATCGTGGACGCGGCGGAGTGCGAGTTGTGGATGCACCCGGCCTGGGGCCACATCCGCGCGCTCGCCGACGACCCGGATGCCGCACTCGACCGGCGGATCGAGGTCGCGCGCCAAAGCGGGGTGCCGCCGGAGGGCCTCGAGCTGTACGAGAAGAGCCGCCGTGGCGAGAACACCGGCCTGGCCCGGCTGGTGGAGCCCGACCGCGACCTCGTGCCCGGGTCCGAGGTCGCGACGGACCTCGGCCCCTGGCAGGTCCACGAGACGCCGGGTCACGCGCCGTCGCACGTCGTTCTCCATCAGCCCGAGACCGGCCTGCTGATCTCCGGCGACCACGTGCTGGGCCGCGTCTCGCCCTTCCTGGACTACGGCCATACGCCGGACCCCACGGCCGAGTTCCTGCGCAGCTTGGACCTGGTCGCCGAGCTCGACACCGGTTTGTGCCTGGCGGGCCACGGCAGGCCGTTCCGCGGCGTCCCGGCGAAGGCGGAGGCGAACCGGCGGCTGATCCACGAACACCTCGACCGCGCCCGCGGCGCCTTCGGCGACGGCGGCCCGAAGACGGCTTTTGAATTGATCGCGGCGATCGTGGGGCCGGAGAACGTCACCCCCGCGACTGCCGCGTGGGGCCTGCAGATGGCGATGGCCTACGTCGACCACCTGGCCGCTGCGGGCGAGCTGGAGGAGGTCGCCGGGTCGGATCCGCGACGTTGGCGGCCCACCGCCTAGCGGATGGAGGGGGTGTCCGATCCGGCCGGAGGGCGGCGCAGGGGACGCCGGGCGGCGGAGCAGCGACGGCGCGGCGCCCGACGCCGGCGCAACTTCCTGGGCTGCGCGGCGGCCGGCGCTTTCCTGGTCGGCCTGGTCGCCGGGGCCGGCGGGTCGGCCGAGCAGGACGCTCCTTCCGAGCCGGGAGAGGCCACCCACGCGCCCGGGGACGCCCCCACCGTTACCGGGTTCGACGGCGCGGTCCCGATCCTCATGTATCACGCGATCGCGCCCGCTCCGGTGGGCGAGCCGTACCCGGATCTCTTCGTTCCTCAAGCCGCCTTCGAGGAGCAGATGGCCTGGCTGGCGGAGGAGGGCTACCACGCGGTAACCCTCGGCGAGGCGTTCGCGGCGTGGGAGGATGGCGCGCCGATCGCCCGCCGGCCCATCGTGATCTCGTTCGATGACGGGCTTCGCTCGCAGTACGTCGGTGCGGCCCCAACGCTCGAGCGCCTCGGCTGGCCGGCCGTGCTCAACCTGAAGGTCGAGGCCGTGGATCAGGGCGAGCTGAGCGAGGAGATGGTGAAAGAGCTGGTGGGAGCCGGCTGGGAGATCGACGCGCACAGCTATACCCACCCGGATCTGACGTCGCTCGACGCTGGGGCGCTGCGGCGTGAGGTGGGCGGCTCCAGGCGCGAGCTGCAGCGGCGCTTCGGGGAGCCGGTGGATTTCTTTTGCTACCCGGCCGGTTCCTTCGACGACGAGGTGATCGCGGCCGTGCGCGACGCGGGTTACCGCGGTGCCACCACGACGAAGCCAGGGCTCGCCCTACTGGCCAAGCCATACGAGTTGAATCGAATCCGGGTGGAGCCCGGCGACGGCCCCGATGAGCTGGCCGCCAAGCTCGAGGGGGTTTGACGGCGGTGCGATGACCGGCGGGTGTCGCCGCTCTAAAGTCCGGGTAGCTGCTTTCAATGAGCCGACTGCGATACCTGAACCCGATCCGGATCCGAGACATCGCCCGGGAGATTCGCGAGATCGTCTCGGGCGGCGGCCCGAGCCGCGTTCGCCTGGTGCGCGTTCACGAGCCGCGCGGCCTGATCGTGCCGACCGCAGAGCTCGACCTCGAGGTAGACGCGCGCGACGGCTCGGTCCACGAGTTCACCACCGCCGTTCCGGTCCCGTGGCCGGCCGCATGGTCATACCGGCTCGCCCGGGCCCTCGGGGTGCCGTTCGTCTCGGAAGTCGATCACTCCAAGCGAGTGGGTCTCCAGGTTCCGGTGCCGCGGATTCCCGGCCCCTCCTGACCCAGGGTCTAACGTAGGCGCCGTTGAGCAGGCGAAGGACCCCGATCGCCACCAACCAGGCCCCCGCTGCCGTGGGGCCCTACAGCCAGGCGATCGCGCACGAGGGCGTCCTGTACTGCTCCGGCGCGATCCCGCTCGACCTCGAGGGGGCGATCGTGGGCCAGACGCCGGCCGAGCAGCTCGAGCAGTGCCTTCGCAACCTGAGCGCTGTCGCCGCCGCGGCGGGAACCTCCCTCGAGCACGCCCTGCGGCTCACCATCTACACGACCGGGCTCGAGGAGTTTCCGGCGATCAACGAGGCCTACGCGGAGTTCTTCACCGAGGACCCGCCGGCCCGGGTGGCCGTCGGCGTCGCCGCGCTCCCGAAGGGGGCGCTGGTCGAGGTCGACGCCATCGTGGCGATCCCCGACTGACGGAACGGGCCAGAATCGTGCCTGCGACGGCGGCGGCGGCGCCTCCCGCCGCGATTTGAGTAATCATTCCCGGATGACAACGGGCTCGCTCACGCGGGCCGGGGCCGAAGACCTCCGGGGCAGGGAGGAACCAAGGGACATTCGGGCGTTTCTCGCGCCCGTTTTCTTGGCTGTCGTCGGCCTGGCCAGCATGCTCATCATCGCCCTGGTGGAGGGACTGCCCCTGCGCGATCCCGACGCCCGCTACGTGGGCTCGCCGCTGGCTCTGATCGGCGTGATCGCCGGAGTCTTCCTGGTGCTCGACCTGATTCCCCGCGCGAGACGCGCGAGCCGGGCCGAGCAGACGTCCTACCTGCGCGCGATCGGCGCGGTCTTTCGCGAGCGCTGGTGGGGCATGCGCGGCGCCGTGGTGGTCGTCTCCCTGCTCTCCTTCTACGCGACGTACCTCTCCTACCGCAACCTCAAGAGCTTCATGCCTTTCGTGAACGGCGCGAATCATGACCAGGCCCTTTTGGACGCCGAGCGGTTCTTCTTCTTCGGGAACGACCCGGCCGCCATCCTGCACGGCATCCTCGGCACCGGGGCCATCGCCCACGTGCTCTCGTTCATCTACCTGGCATTCCTCACGTTCGTCCCGCTCTCGCTGGGCTTCGCGCTGATCTGGTCGAGTCGGCTGCGGGTGGGCGTCTGGTATGTCACCACGCTCTCGATCTGCTGGCTGTTGGGCGCGCTCTCCTATTACCTCGTGCCCGCGCTGGGGCCGGCCTACGCGGAGAAGACCCTCTTCTACTCGTTGCCGGACACCGGCGTCTCGCGTCTTCAGAACACGCTGTTCGACCATCGCGCCGAGGTGATGTTCGACCCGCAGGCCACGAGCGCGGTGCAGAGCATCGCCGCGTTCGCATCGCTTCACGTGGCGGTGATCTTCGCCGCCGCGCTCCTCGCGCACCTCGCCGGGGCGCCCCGCGCCCTTCGGATCGGGATGTGGACGTTCCTCGGCTTCACCTCGATCGCCACGATCTACTTCGGCTGGCACTACCTGGTCGACGACGCCGCCGGCCTCGTGATCGGCGTCGTTGCCGTCTACGGGGGCGCGCGTCTATGCGGGATCGAGCTTCCGGCCCGCTCCGGCTCCCGCGTTCCTCAAAGGAGCGCGAGTGCCGCGTAGAAGCCGGTGGGCGCAGTGACCAGCACCGCGTCCACGCGATCCAGCATCCCGCCGTGCGGACCAAGCAGCGAGCCGCTGTCCTTTACCCCCGCGTCGCGCTTGACGGCCGACTCGAAGAGGTCGCCGAGCGGCGCTGCGATGGCCACCGCCAGCCCCAAGAGGGCGGCGTCGGCGGCGTCCAGCCAGTCGGTGAACGCGACCCCGAACACCACGACGCTCGCGGTGCCGAACGCGATGCCCAGCGCCAGCCCCTCCATCGTCTTGTTCGGCGAGACCCTCGGCGCCAGCGGCCGCCTGCCGGCCAGCGTGCCTCCGATGTGGGCCGCGGTATCCCCCAGGAACGTTCCGAGCAGGATCGCGACGACCAGGCCCGCGCCGTGAGGCAGCTCGCGCAGAAGAGCCCCGTGGGCGAGGCCGCCGCCGACCCAGACCACCAGCAGGGCCCCCGCGGCCGCCGTCCTGGCGCGGGCGCCATCGGGCATCGCCCGCACCGCGGCCACGGCGACCAGGCCGCACCCGGCCAGCGTGGCCGGTACCAGCGCCGCTCGGCCCTCGGCCTCGGCTACGACCACGAGCCCCACGGCGCCCAGGCCGACCGCCAGGGCGCACCAGCCCTCCACGGCGAACAGGCGCGCCCCCTCGACCGCCGCCAGCCCCGCGGCGATCGCCAGCACCGCTGCGAATGGCCAGCCGCCCAGCGCCACGGCCCCGGCGACCACGGCCCCCGCCGGCAGCGCGATAGCGATGCGCGCCGGCAGATCGCCCAGTCCGCGCTTGGCGTTCGAGCCCTCCACTGCGGCGACCGTACCGTGGCGCCCTGCAATGGGGGGCCGACGTGAGCGTTCCCAAGGACGTCAACCTGCCCAACTGTCTCACCGTCGGACGCATGTGCCTGACCCCCGCGCTCGTGATCCTGCTGAGCGGCGATGCCTGGGGGGCGGCGCTGGGGGTGTTCGTCGCGGCCATGGCGACGGATGCGCTCGACGGCTACCTCGCGCGGTCGCGGGGGCTGGTCACCGATTTCGGGCGGCTGATGGATCCGATCGCCGACAAGCTGCTCATCGGCGCCGCGTTCGTGTGCCTGGCCGCGATCGAGCGAATCGATCCCTGGGCGGTCGCCGTGATCCTCACGCGGGAGGCGGCGGTGAGCGGCATCCGCCTCGCCGCTCGCCGTCACGGCCTCGTGATCAGCGCAAACCGCCTCGGCAAGGCGAAGACCGCGGTGCAGACCGTCACGATCGTCGTCCTGATCGTCGTCGGTGATCCCGGGGCCGCCTGGATCCAGGCGCTGGTCGGCGCCACCGTGGCGATCACCGTCATCTCGGGCCTCGCCTATGCCGTCAACTACTACGGCGGGCGCAGGGCTCCGGTCGCCCCGGCGACGACGCCCGGATGATGAATCCGCCGGGAACGCTGACCACCCGCGCGCTGCGGGCCGATACGGCTACGGACGCCTCCGAGCTGCCGGTCCTGCACGACGTCTCCTGCGTCATCCACGTGCACTCGACCTACTCTGACGGCACGGCCACCGTGGCCGAGCTGATCTCCTCGACGGCGGCGTGCGGCCGCGACGTGCTGCTGCTCACCGACCACGACACCCTGGGCGCGCGCCACGACGGGTGGGAGGGCTGGCACGGCGACGTGCTCCTCGGGGTCGGCGTGGAGGTCTCGCCGGACCGCGGCCACTACCTCGCGTTTGGCCTCGACCGCGAGATCGACCACTCCGAGCTCGAGGAGGCGGAGATCCCGGCCGCGGTTCGCGCCGCCGGCGGATTCGGCTTCGCGGCGCACCCGTTCTCCCGCGGCTCGGCCATGGCGGCGCGCTACCGGCTGACCAACCGCGTCGGCGGCAAGCCCCACGACTGGCATGGGATCGAGGCCGAGGACTTGGCGGGGATCGAGCTTTGGAGCCTTACCACCGACGCCGCCGAGGCCTGGCGCAGCCCGCGCGAGGCGATCAGCTACATGCGCCGGCCCGAGCTGGCGCTCGACGGCCCCCCGCCGCATCACCTGCAGACCTGGGACCGCCTCTGTGCGCGCCGGCGGGTCTCGGCGCTGGCCGGCCTCGACGCCCACCAGCACGGCTTTCGCGTGCGCGGGCGCATGTACAGCCCCATGCCCAACGAGCGGTACTTCGGCCTGCTCTCGACCTATGCCCTGCTCCGCGAGCCACCGAGCGGCGACGGCGCGGACGACCTCGCCGGCGTGTACGAGGCGCTGCGCGAGGGGCGCAGCTACCTCTCCGTGGACGCGTTCGCCGACGGCCACGGCTTCCGCTTCTGGGGCGAGTCCGAGGGCGCCAGCCTGCTGATGGGCGAGGAGCACAGCGCCGCCCCGTGCGTGCTGCGGGTAAGCGCGCCCCAACCCGGGCGGATCCGCCTGCTGCGAGATGGCGTCGAGATCGCCACCGCCGACTCGGACACGCTCCAGCACGCGATAACCGGCGCCGGCGTCTACCGGGCCGAGGTTTACCTGGAGCGCCACGGGGCCGAGCGCCCCTGGATCTATTCGAACCCGATCTACCTGCGCTAGGTCGTGTAGGGCTCGAAGCGGGCCTCGATCGCGGAGTGGTCGCTTCAGGCCAGTCTCGCCAGCTCTCGGAGCGCGAACCGGGCTTGCGTGATTAGCGGGCCCCAAGCGGGGAAGACGCTGGGGCATGGGACCGGAAGGATCCGAAGTCCCGGCGCCGTGGACCAGCAACTTCGGCACGGAGGCGCCGTTTGCGATCGGAGTCGAGGAAGAGCTGCTGCTGGTGGGCCAGGACAACCGGCTTGCCGAGAGCAGCGTCCGCGCCCGCGAACGCGCCGAGCCCGCCGTCGGCGACGTCGACGCGGAGCTCTACCGGGCCATGGTCGAGACCCGCTCGGATGTCTGCGCCAGCGCGCGGGAGGCGCTCATCCACCTGCGCGAGGTACGCCGCGAGCTGTGCGCGTCGGGGAGCCGGTTCATGGGGGTGGGGATCCACCCGCAGGCGGCCGCCGGTGAGGCCGAGTTCGACGGCGCGCGACGCTACGCCGAGATTCAGGACACCTTGCAGGGGATCCTCCGCACGCCCATCTGCGGCCAGCACGTCCACGTGGGGATGCCGGATGCCGAGACCGCGGTGCGCGCCTACAACGGGATCAGGGTGCATATCCCGCTGCTGAACGCGCTCGCCGCCAACTCGCCGTTCTGGTTCGACGAGGACTCCGGCCTCGCCAGCGCCCGCACGGTCGTTTTCCGCAGCTACCCCCGGGCGGCGATGGCCCCGGCGTTTGACGACTTCGAGCACTTCACCCGCGTCACGCGTCAGGTGTGCCTGGCGGCGGGGATCGACGACTACACGCACATCTGGTGGGACGCACGGATCCATCCGGCCCTGGGGACGATCGAGGTCCGGGCGGCCGACACGCAGTTCGACCTGCGGCGCGCGGCGGGCCTGGCGGCGCTTGTGCACTGTCTGACTCGAGTGGAGGCGGAGCGCTGGCAGGGCGACATCCCGGCCCGCGAGGCGCTCGCGGAGTCGAGTTTCCAGGCCACTCGCCACGGCCTCGACGCGGAACTACTCGACGGCGCGGGTCGACGGGTCCCCGCGCGGGAGCTGGCCTGGCGGGCGCTCGACACCGCATCCGAGGTGGCGGCCGAGCTGGGCTGCGACGAGGAGATGGGCTACGTCGCCGGCATCCTCGAGGAGGGCACGGGGGCGGACCTGCAGCGGCGGGTCCACGCCGAGGCGGGCATGGAGGGCCTGCTTAGCTGGCTGGTGGAGGCGAGTACGGACGTCGAGGACTTCGACCAAGCCCCGGGGGCCGTGTCGTCTCGCCGCGAGGGCCGCGAGACTTCAGCCCAGGCGAGGTAGCCCGGCCGCGGCCCGCCGGGGCGAACGGCGCAGCCGGTCCGCCAGTGCCCAGGCCGCGAAACACATCGAGCCGGCCGCGCCGGTGGCGGTCAACAGCGCGCCGGCCGCCGCGACGACCGCCACGCCGTTGGAGCCCAGGATCATCACGGCGCAGGCCGCGACCAGGCCGGGGCCGACGGGGAGGAGGCCGAGCGCCGCCGTGGCGATCAGCAGCGCCACCGAGTCCAGCACGGAGATGTCCACGCCCAGCCCCTCCAGCACCAGCCAGTTACGGGCGACCTGCATGCTCACCGCGAAGATCACCAGCGCGATGATGCGGTTGCGGCTTCGCAGTCCCCGCATCACCTCCAGCCCTTTCCAAAAGCCCTCGCGGCGGTCGCGCAAAAAGCGGGTGAACAGGCCGATCACCAGCGCCGAGCCGGCGAGGACCGCCAGCGGGATCCACCAGGCGACGCCCAGGGGCCCGACCAGGGTGAACGAGAGCAGGGCGGCGAGCGCGATCTCGACGACGACGATCGGCAGCTCGGCGGCGATCAGCACCTTCGGCTTGGGGCTGTCCACGGGGGCTGAGCGCCGCAGTGCGGCGATGCGCACGGCGAGCCCGAAGTTGGGGTTGAAGATGTTGCCCAGATAGCCGACCGCAGAGGCCCGGTACAGGCGCCGGCGCTCGACGCTGCCGCCGGCCGCCGCGACGCATACGTGCCATGCCTCGCTGCGGGCGACGAGCCAGACGAGCTGGAGCCCGCCCGCCGCGGCCAGCACCCAGCCCGACGCGCCCCGCAGCGCCTCGGTGAAGTCGGCGCGCTTGTCCCAGAGGCCGAAGGCGAGAGCGGCGAGCACGATCGTGCTGCCGATGAGCGTCACCGCGGTCGGATGGCGACGCACCCAGTTTCGGGCGCGAAGGCGAAGGGGCACTCGTGCCGCGGGCATCCTCGCGCCCTCCAGCGACCCCTCCTGGGGCAGCGGGACGAGGGCTCTCGGGTCGGGTGGCTCCACCTTGATCCTCATCGGCAGTCCGGCGCCGGTCTAAACCTCAATCGTGGGAGAGGAGCGCCTCGGCCTGCGACCACTCCCCGGGCGGTACGCGAAGAGCGATGTCCCCGCGACCGAAGCGGTCCAGCGGCCAATCCGCCGTAAGCACGCACTCCTGACCCAGCTCCTGAAGGTGCTGTCGGAGCGCCCTCGCAGCGTACAGCTCCTCGAGGTCCTCGACGACGTCCCAGCTGTCGAAGCGCGGGTCGCCGACGTGAAGCTCCGCGGCGCCGTCGGAGTGAGGGGAGCGGCCGAGCCCGCCGGCCAGCCGTGAGATGCGTGCGCGTATTCCCACTACGAGGCCCGGCCGCCCAGGCGCTCGGCGAGCCGGTTCATGCCCCGCGCGCGGGCGGCCTCGGCCGCCGCCGCGTAGTCGGTCGGAGCATCCGCCGGGGGCTCGAAGCCCGCATCCCGCAGCGTCGCGATGTCCTTGAAGGCGAGGAGGTCCTCGCGCGAGTCGATGAGGGTGCCGCGCAGCGTCGGCCGACTCTCGCCGATCGCGTTGTCGAGCAGCGCCTCCAGCGAGCCGTGCTTTCGCAAGAGCTCGGCCGCGGTTTTCTCGCCCACGCCTTTCGCGCCGGGGATCCCATCGGAGGGGTCGCCGCGCAGGGCAATGAAGTCGGGGACCAGCTCGGGCGCGATCCCGTACTTCTCCTTCACCTCCTTGGGGCCGAGCACCTCGGCGCCCTGGGCGCCGGTGCGGGTGTAGAGGACCCTCACTGCGGCGGTGGCGCACTGGAACATGTCGCGGTCGCCGGTGAGGATGAGGGCACGCCCGCCCGCCTCCTCCTCCTTGCGGGCCAGGGTTCCCAGCACGTCGTCGGCCTCGAGGGAGTCGTGTCGGTCCACTCGCCACGCGAAGGCCTCGAAGAACTCGGGCGCATCCGCCCACTGGCCGACCAGCTCCTCGGGCATCTCGGGCCGCTGCGCGTGGTAGCCGTCGAAGAGCTCGACGCGGTAGGCAGCGGCATCGGGCCCGAAGCACAGCACCACGGCGCGCGGCGCGTGCGCCTCGACCTCGCGCAGGATCAGGTTGGCCGCCCCGAGGAGCGCGTTCACCGGCTGTCCGTCCGCGCCCTTGATCGACTTCGGAAGTGCGAAGAACGCGCGGTAGAGCATCGAGGGGGTGTCCACGACGAGCAGCGGGGCGGGCTTGGCCACCTCCGCACCGTATCGGCGGTTGCCAGACTGCCGGATGATGGCCAAGCGCAAGAAGCGCCGTGAGCGCGAACCCCCGGCGATCGCCGACTACACCGACGCGGAGGGAAACGTCCTGACCCTTCGGGAGTCCCTGAGCGCTGCGAGCCTCGAGAAGATCTCGCGCGAGCGCGGCAAGGCAGGAGCCACCGCCGAGGACGCGTACCGCCGCCGCGAGGAGATGCTGTTCGAGCGTCTCGTGGTGAGCTGGGAGGTCGCCGGCCTTCCCCTCGACGACCAGGCGATGCTCCTGAGCCGCTACCGGATGGCGGACGCGCGGGAGCGGGAGTGGGTCCGGCGGACGATCGCCGAGCACGTCGAGCGCCACCTCCCGGGCCTGTAGCATTTCGCCCGATGACTGAAGCGGACGCCGCAGCGGCTCCCCGGCGGGAGCGCCCCACCTGGGCCAGCGATCTCGAGCCCTACTCCAACCCCACCTGGGCGCGCAGCCTGCTCGACATCGCGACCTCGGTTGTGCCCTTCCTGGCGCTGAGCGTGGCGATGTACGCGCTCATCGACGTCTCGGTGTGGCTGGTCCTCGCGCTGGCGATCCCGGGCGCCGGATTCCTGCTTCGCACCTTCATCCTCTTCCACGACTGCACGCACGGCTCATTCCTGCCCTCGCGGACGGCCAATAACTGGCTCGGCGTCTTCTGCGGGCTGCTCGTCCTCCAGCCCTTCGAGAACTGGCGCACCGACCACTGGGCGCACCACGGCTCGGCCGGCGACCTCGATCGCCGCGGCCAGGGAGACGTCCCGACGCTCACCCTCCAGGAGTACTACGCGAAGTCCGCCAAGGGACGCCTGGGCTACTACCTCTTCCGCCACCCCCTGGTGATGTTCGGGATCGGCCCGATCTACTCGCTCATGGTCATGCCGCGCTTCTGGGGCAGCCGGGCGGGCCGCGCGCAGAAGCGAAGCGTCATCCTCACCGACGTCGCGATCGCGGTCGTCGTGACCGGGCTGAGCCTGGTGGTCGGCTGGCAGGCATTCCTGCTGGTCCAGCTGCCGATGTGGATCCTGGCGGGCACGGCGGGAGTCTGGCTCTTCTACGTGCAGCACCAGTTCGAGGACGTCTACTGGGAGAACACGGACTCCTGGAGCTATGCGGACGCCGCGCTTCGCGGCAGCTCGTACCTGCGCCTGCCGAAGGTGCTCCAGTTCTTCACCGGCAACATCGGCCTACACCACGTGCACCACCTGAACGCCCGCATCCCCAACTACAACCTCCAGCGGGCCCACGACGAGAACGAGATCTTCCACGACGTCCCGGTGCTCACCTTCTGGGACGGCATCCGCTCGGTTCGCCTGAAGGTGATCGACGAGGGGTCGGGCCGCCTGCTGGGATGGCGCGAGGCGCGCGAGGCGCGCGCCCGCGGCCTGGGCACCGGCGCACCGGCGGCCGAGAGCGCATAGCCCCGCCACCGGGCGGGCACAGAGGGGCCTGCAATGCGCTGCTCCCGCGCGACCTAGCCCGACCTGGTCCAGGTCCGCAACTCGGCGGTCGAGGGTTGCGCCGGGAAGCGCTTGGGCTTGCCCGAGACCGTCTTCAGATGGTGGTGGACGCCGTCCAGGAGGGTTTCCACGCGTCGCCCGGCCTCCTCGAGTTCCGCCAGCGCGGCGTTCAGGGAGACGGCGTCCACGTCGCCGCTGCCGCACTCGACGCAGGGTCCGGCATGCTCTCCGGCGTACACCGCGCCGCAGCTCGAGCAGGTCAGGCGCAGCACGTCGGGCACCGGCAGGGCACCACCATCGGCCTCGTTACCGCGCACCGAGGTCACGTCGGTGAGGATGCCGTCGATGACCTGGCGGCCGTCGGCGTGCTCGGCAACGACGGCTCGGTCGCGCACCCAGACCACCGATCCTGAGCGGGAGAGGAGGCGGTACTCGCTGACCCAAGGGGTGCCGACCGCCATCGCGACGTGGCGCTCCTCGTCGCGAAGCACCCGCGAGCGATCGTCGGGATGCAGCGTCCGCTGCCAGAGCTCGCCGCCGGCGTCCCATTCCTCGGGCGTGTAGCCGATCAGGTCGCGAACCTGGGGCGAGACGAACTGGCGGCGCCCCTCGGTGGAGGGGTCGGCCTCGTAGGCGCATACCGGAAGGCTGTTGAGCAGGCCGCGGTAGCGCTCGTAGGACTCGACGAGCCCCTGCTGGGCGGTCCTCGCCTCCGTGATGTCGACGAGCACGCCGCGCCAGCAGTGCGATCGGCCTCCGCCCGGGTTGACCATCCGCGCCTCGTCGCGCACCCACACCACGTGGCCCTCGCGGTGGAGCATTCGGTACTCGGAGATCACGGTGACGTCGTCGCGCTGGGCGATCTCGGCCTCGGTGCGCTCCAGCTCCATCACCTCGTCGCGGTCGTCGGGGTGAACGCGGGCATAGAAGAGGCCGGAATCGTTGACGATCTCCTCAGGCGAGAACCCCAAAAGCGAGCTCACGTGCGGGCTCACGTAGTGCCACTCGCCGTCGGGACCGAAGTCGGCCTCGTAGACCACCACCGGCAGCCACTCGACGAGGTCGCGAAAGCGCTGTTCGTCGCTTGCCTTCGTAGACGCGCTTGCCTTGCCGGCCAATTGCGACATCACCCCTCCATCGGTCCGTAGGCACGGATCTTAGATCTTCGAAGGCGTGCGCGCTTCGGTTCTCCGGCGGGGTGCGGGCCCGGCGCCGCCTTAGGGGTCGAGCTCGATGCGCTCGATCACCTGTGGGGTGAGCGGCGCATCTCCCGCGCCGGCCTCGGCGCCCTCGATCGCATCCACCGCGTCCATCCCGTCGCTCACGCGCCCGAAGACCGTGTGCTTTCCGTCGAGCCAGGGGGCCGCGTCTTTGGTGACGATGAAGAACTGGGAGCCGTTGGTGTCCGGGCCGGCGTTGGCCATCGCGAGCGCTCCGCGAACCACCTTGTTCTCGTTGAACTCGTCCTCGAACGTGTAGCCGGGCCCCCCGGTGCCGGTTCCCTCCGGGCAGCCGCCCTGGATCATGAAGTCCCGGATGACGCGGTGGAAGGTGAGCCCGTCGTAGAAGCCGTCACCGGCGAGCTTGCGAAAGTTCTCGACCGTGCGTGGGGCGTCGTCGTCGAAGAGCTCGACGCTGATCGTTCCGGCGTTGGTGTGAAGCGTGGCGGCGGACATCGACGGCGCACCCTACCGAGCGCGCCGCGACGAGGGTGCACTCGTGAGCTTGACCGGCGCAGGGGCTGGGCCGGCGCACTAGCCTGCGTGCGTGACAAGAGTGCCCTCCAAACTCGCCGCCGCATGCGCGCTCGCGCTCGCTGTGGCCCCCGCTGTCGCCCTCGGCGCGTTCCCGGGTGCCGATCCCCACGAGAGCCCCCGGCTCAACACGCCCAACGACCCGGAGTTCGACCGCTGCGAGTCCGACGACCCCGACACGGGGACCGGCGACTGCGCGACTTACTTCGAGGAGGAGTTCGGGGCCTTCGGTTTCAGCCCCGAGTCGGCGAACATGGTCCCTCCGCTCGCGCCGACCCGCGCCGGTCACGTGGCCGCCGGGACGCGATACACGGATTGCTCTCAACTCGACGCGCAGGGGCGCGAGGCCAACGCCGACGCCTACGCGGCCACCGGCCTGGGCGCGCTTGCCGAGTGCCTTCAGATCGCGGGCGTGCGGGCCGACACGGCGTGGAAGTACTCGACCGGCGATCCGGACGTGGCTGTGGCGGTGCTCGACTCCGGGATCCGCTGGCAGGAGCGCGAGCTGGTGGACAAGGTCCGGCTAAACGCGGCGGAGCTGCCGGTGCCCAAGCTGGCGGGCGGCGCCGACTGCCCCGCCGACGACTGCAACGGCGACGGCGCCTTCTCGGTCTCCGATTTCGCCGACGACCCGCGCGTGGCAAACGACGCCGGCGACGAGGAGGCCGACCATCTGCTCGACGGCTCGGACCTGATCGCGGTCTTCTCCGACTCCACGGACGCCGACGGCAACGGCTACACGGACGACATCGCCGGCTGGGACTTCTTCGACGACGACAACGACCCGTACGACGCCTCGGGCTGCTGCAACGCCAGCGGCCACGGCACTGGCCGCGCGCGCGAGGCCGTCGCCGAGACCGACAACGCGGCCGGCGGGGTTGGGATGTGTCCCGAGTGCCAGTTCATGCCGCTGCGGGTCTGGGACACCTTCGTCGTCCCCACCGACTTCTTCGCGATGGGGGTGGCCTACGCGGCCGACAACGGCGCCAGCGTGGTCGAGGGCGCGGTGGGCGGCCTCACGAACACGAGCTTCGCCCGCAACGTCTTCTCCTATGCCGATGAGAAGGGGCTGGCGCTGACCCTGGTCTCCTCGGACATCAACAGCGCCAACCACAACTACCCCACCAACTACAACGAGGCGATCTACGTCGCGGGCTCGTTCCCGGACACGGCGCCCAACGACACCTGCGCCGGCCCGGGCGGCCTGCCGGGCGTGGACGACATCCTGGGGGTCGGCGACGTCCCGGGCTTCCAGGACGGCTGCGAGGAGCTCCTCGGCATCCTCGGCGACGACCTCGGGATCGTGCCGGGGATCCTCGGCCAGCCGACCACGACCTCCTTCTTCCGCAACTCGAACCTCACGCAGTACGGGGGCAAGAGCGACATCGTCTTCGAGGCGAGCACCGGCTCGCAGAACACGGGCCTGGCCTCCGGCGCCGCGGCGCTGCTCGCCTCCTACGGCCGCGAGGTCTTCGGCGACGCCGACCCGCTGTCCGGCAACGAGATCCGCCAGCTCCTGACGATGACCGCCGAGGACGTGCTGCCCGCCAACACCGGGTCGATCGGCCTGCCCGACAAGGCGAGCGCCGGGTGGGACCCGCACTTCGGCTACGGACGCGCGAACCTCGCGGGCGCGATGGCGCGCATCGAGGCCGAGCGCGTGCCGCCCGAGGCCCAGATCGACTCGCCCGACTGGTTCGCGCCGATCAACGTGGACAGGATTCCTGCGGTCGGGGTCCCGGTGCGCGGCCATGTCGCCGCGCCCCACAGCGACAGCCCGAACGGCGTCGGGGGGTGGGAGGTCAAGTGGGCCTGCGGGCAGGACGCGCCGGACGCCGCGTTCGCGCCGATTCCCGGCCAGCCGATCGCCGGCACGGGCGAGGTGGACGGCCTGCTCGGCCACATCCCGGCGCCGCTCCTGGTGCAGCTCGCGACGAGCTGCGACGGGGCCGTCACCAACGACGCCGGGCGCCCCGCCGGCACGCTCGCCGAGCCCTGGCCCGCCAATCCCTATCCGGAGCCCGACCCCGAGCGTCACGCCTTCCAGCTTCGCCTCACGGCCCGCGAGGACGGCGACGCGCAGAACTTCGGGCGCTACCGCAAGACGCTTCACGCCTACCGCGACGACGGCAACCTCGATGGCTGGCCGCGGCCCACCGGCACGGGCTCGGACGACGCCAGGTATCGGACGGGCTCCGGCGGCGAGGTCTCCCCGCGCCTCTACGACATCGACGGCGACAACTCACTCGACGTGCTCCAGGCCACCTCCAGCGGCGAGCTTCACGCCCTGCGCTCGGACGGGTCGCCCGTCCCCTCGTTCAACGGCGGCCAGCCGGTGCGCACCGACCCGTTCGCCCTGGTCAAGCCGGACCGCCTGGACCCCTCGCTCGATCCCCCGCGCGAGTCGCTGCGGGTGCCCGCGATCGGTGACATCGACGGCGACGACGCCGCCGAGATCGTCGCGACGGCTGGAGAGCACGTCTACGCCTGGGAGCTCGACGGTGCCCGCGCGGACGGCTTCCCCGCCGGCGTCGACCGCGCCCTGTCGGATCCGTGCGTCCCCGGCGCTCCGCATCCGTGCTTTGACTCGGCCGACCGCGCGATTACCGGCTCCAACCACATCAAGCGCGGGTTCGTCGGCTCGCCGGCGCTCGCCGACCTCGACGACGACGGGACGCTCGACATCGTGGCGGGGTCGTTGGACCAGCACGTCTATGCCTTCGACGGCTCGGGCCGGGACCTGCCCGGCTTCCCCGCCAAGCTCGACTCCGACGGCGCGGTCGGCGCGGAGATCGTCACCACCCCGGCGATCGCCCAGCTCGACGGCGAGGGCCCGCCCGAGGTGATTGTCGCGACCAACGAGGTGGTCCCCGGCGATCCGCAGTTCCCGACCTCGATCTTCGGGATCTTCAACGCCATCCTCTCCTCCTCCACCGGGTCAAACCCCGTTTACGCGCTGCACGGCGACGGGACCGAGGTGGCCGGCTGGCCGGTGGGGGTGGGCGTGGCCGCCGGCGATCTGCTCCCGCTCGTGCTGCCCGGCCACGACTCGGCCGTCCTGGATTCCGACGGTGACGGCGACGACGAGGTCTCGGTCTCCGCCGCGACGTCGCTCGCCGGGGCCGGTGGCTCCCGGCTGGTCGGAGGCGACGGCGCCACGGTCACGACCTATGCGAACGCGGTGGGGAACACGCTCGATCAGGGGCCGATCCTCAATCTGGCCGACTACACCTCCATCGGCGACCTCTCCGGCTCGGGCACGCCGCTGGTGCTGAAGGGCGGACTGACCCTCAACGGGGTGGTGAACCTCCTCGCCGTCAACCAGAACCTCCCCTTCAGCCACGTCGAGCAGGCCTGGGACCCGGCGACCGGCGCCGCCGTCCCCGGCTATCCGCGCGCCACGGACGACTTCCAGCTTCTCAGCCAGGGCGCGGTGGCCCAGGTCGCCGGGGGCGGGCCCGCCCGGCAGGTCCTCGTGGGGACCGGGATGTATCAGCTTCACGCGTACGGGCCGGACGGCGCCGAGGCGGGGGGTCCCGAGACAGGACCCACCCACAACTCGCCCCAGCGCACAGGGGGACGGATGCCGGACAACCCCACGGCCGGGAGCG
>JBPCKC010000085.1:0-3979 GCA_051004675.1 Solirubrobacterales bacterium | reverse complement strand
CGATCAGGAAGTAGATCTCCCCGAGCCAGAGGCCGAGGAAGATCCCGATGGCGACGAACCCGAACCCGCTCGCGACCAGGACGCGGGAGAGGACGTTGCGGGCCTGCTGGGCGGGGTCGGTGATCATGGGCGGACCCTACCCGGAGGCGGGCCGTCGATGCGGGTCATCCGGATCGCGCCATCGTCCAGAGCTTCGACTCTGATCAGGTCGCCGGACTTGAGTCCGGCACGTTCGAGTGGCGCCTTCGGCACGGTGACCTGATGACTGGTCGAGACCCGCGTTCTTCCGACGGCGGGTGGACGGCTGACAGGCGAGAAGTGGGGGAGGTGAGAATCGAACTCACTCAGCACTAAGGCTCCGATTTTACAGACCGGATCGGCTCTCCTACTCCGACGCTCCCCCGGAGTCAGGCCCGATTCTACGGTCACGCTCTCCGTGTCGTAGACAAGGTTCTGGATGGACCTTCCAGCCTCGATCTCAAACTCGGAGTACTTCGGTCCGCCGAGGCGCACGTTGGTCGTCCCCTCGATCTCTCGCGCGGGGATCAGCCACCGCCGCCCGTCACCGACGAGCGCGAAGAGAAGGTTGACCGCGGCGGCGTCGAACCGCTTCGTCACCTTGTTCCAACTCTGGTTCCCCCCGTTCGTCGCGATGTGGACGTTCCAGCGCTCATGGCCGTCAGGCGTCGTCTCCAGAACGGTGGACGTCTTCACCTGGACCCGCAGCAGGCGACCCTCACACTCCGCGATCAGGTCGTAGTCCGGGCTGAACCCGAAGGGGATTGAGACGCGTGCTCCGTGGCGCGTCAGCCACTCGATCGCCGAGGCTTCTCCGAGGTCGCCCTGCTGGCGGCGGTTGATCAGCCGGTCCATGCTGCGACCGTAGGAAGCGGGGTGGACGCGAACGGTCCAGTTCGGACCGATTCCGGGGATCCGACACAGACTCGGCGCAGACTCGTCACACGTTCGTGGCGAAGGCAGGCGTTCGTGGCGAAGTCAGGCGGCCGCCGGACGGCTTACCAGCCGGCTCAGCACGACCTGCGAGCTGGTGCGCTCGACCAACCCGTTGCGCTGGAGGTCGATGATCAGCCGCTCGAGGTCGCGGTTGTCCTCCGTGCGCACGCGCGCGATCGCGTCCGCCTCGCCGGTGACGCTCCACGCCTCCGCCACCTCCGGGTGCTGCGCCAGCACCTTGCCCACCTCGCCGAGCGTCGTCCCGGGCCTGAAGTAGAGCTCCACCAGCGCCTCGGTATGCCACCCCATCGCCCCGTGGTCCACCACCGCGGTGAACCCCTCCAGCGCCCCGGACGCGCGCAGCCGGTCCACCCGCCGCTTCACCGACGGCGCGGTCAGCTTCACCCGCCCGCCGATATCTCCGAAGGTCCGCCGCCCGTCCTCCATCAGCAGCGCAATGATCTGCTTATCAACTGCATCCATACGCATAATTATTGCGCAGATATGCGCACAGCAGGTGTTGACCGCGCGTATACGCGCCTCTAGAGTGTCAATCATGCCCGAGCAGCCCAAGCTGGCCCGCGTCGTCTTCGACGAGTTCCACTCCGAGGCGTGGTCGATCCGCCCCGAGCAGGCGAGGCGGATGCAGCCCGCTCACCCCGGCGACGCCTCCCTCGCCGCCGCGGCGCAGGCGCTCGCCGAGCGCGACTTCGAGGTCCTCTGCAACGCCACCGGTCCGCTGACCGCCCAGCTCGGCGGCGCCGACCTCCTCGTCATCGCGCATCCCTCCGACCCCAAGTGGGAGGCGACCACCGGCCTGGGCTCGCCCCGCTTCTCCGACGAGGAGCTCGAGGCAGTCGATCGCTACGTCGCCGCCGGGGGCGGCCTGATCGTCCTCGCCGAGACCGAGCACGACAAGTACGCCAACAACCTCAACGACCTGCTCGGGCGCTTCGGCCTCCGGGTCGAGACCACCACCGTCCAGGACTACGAGCACTACCGCGAGGCGCCCTCATGGGTGCTCGCCGACCTCTCGCGCGCGGACGCGGCGAGCGGCGCCGACCTCCTCGCCCGCGTCGAGGCCGCCTGCTTCTACCGCACCGGCACCCTCTCGGCGTCGAACGGCGCCCGCGTCATCGCCCGCACCCATGACACCGCCTCCGTACCCGGCGCCCCGCTCCTCGCCGTCGCCGAGCACGGCGCCGGCCGCGTCGCCTTACTCGCCGACTCCGACCTCTTCGGCGACGACTGCATCGGCGAGCTCGACCACCGCGACCTCTGGCTCAACCTCGCCTACTGGGCCGCCGCCCCCGCGTTCGCCGCCGCCCCGCCCCAGCCCGTCTCCGAGGCCGCCTCGGACCCCGCCTGGTCGCGGCTGAAGGCCGCGGCGGGCGAGCTCCGCCGGCTGCAGGAGCCCGACGGCTCCGTCGACCTCGCCGCCCACGAGCGCGGCCGGCTGACGCACCTGGTCGAGGAGATCGCCGACGCCGCCGCCCGCCTCGCGCCGCGCTTCCCCCACCAGGCCGAATACATCGAGGCCCTCGGCGCCGACCTTCGCGACTGGGCCACCCAGGGCTTCGGCAAGCCCGACTTCGAGCGCTCGATCGAGGCCTTTCGCCCCGAGCGCGACCGCCGCGACGGGATCGAGCACCTCGTCGTCTTCCCCATGTACAAGCAGAACGCCTCGGCCGACACCTGCTTCGAGGCGCTCATCGTGCGCGTCCCCTGGCCCGGCTTCGTGGCGGAGATAGAGGCGTCGGGCTACGACAACCCCAAGTTCCTGGCGGTCAACCTCATCGACTACACCGACGGCTACGACTCCGAGTGCGCGGTGCTCTTTCCCGAGACCTTCGCCGCGCACGAGCGCCCCCCGGCCCACTTCGGAGCGATCTTCTGCGACCGCGAGGCGGAGCGCCTGCGGCGCGTCGCCGGGGCGGCCGCGGCGGAGCTCCACCTCAACCTCCCGCCCGACGCCGCCTGCCTGCTCGCCTCGCCCGAGCTCTCGGAGAAGGCCTACATCCTCTGGGACCTCATCCACGACCGCACGCACATGCGCGGCGACCTCCCCTTCGACCCCTTCATGATCCGCCAGCGAAGCCCCTACTGGATGTACTCGCTGGAGGAGCTTCGCTGCGACCTCACCGCCTTCGGTGAGGCGGTGAGGCTCGAGCGCGACGGCTTCGCGTTCGCCCGCTACGTGCAGTACGCGATCGTCCTCGACCGCCTCTTCCGCTTCCCCCTCACCGGCTCGCGCGTGCGCAACTACGACGGCCTCGGTGGGCAGCTCCTGTTCGCCTTCCTCCACCAGGAGGGTTACCTGCACTGGACCGACAGCCGCCTCACCATCGATTGGGACCGCCTCGCCGAGGGGGTGGACGCGCTGCGAGAGCGCGTGGGGGAGCTCTACCACTCGGGCATCGACCGCTCCAAGCTCGCGCAGTGGATCGCCGCCCACGACCTCATCGCCGCCTACGTGCCGCCGGCGCAGAGCTCCGTCTGGGCCGCCGCCCGGCGCGAGCTGCCGGAGGTGGACGAGCCGAAGCAGCTCGTCGACCTCGTCCGCGACGACGAGTTCCCGCTCAGCCTCTTCTACTCACAGCTTCAGCCCAGGCTCGAGCCGGCGCTCGCCGCCCGGCCCGCCCGCAACGAGGGCGCCGCCGCGCCTGTAGCGTCCGCGGCGTGAGCGGAGAACTCGAAGCCCGCACCGTCGCGATCGCCGGCGCCGGCGGCGGGCTGGGGCCGGCGCTCGCCGCCCGCCTCGCCGCCGCGGGCGCCACGCTCGCCCTCACCGACGTCGACGCCGCCCGCCTCGAGCAGCTGGCGCGAGAGCTCGACCTCCCCGCCGAGCGCATCGACGCGCGCGTCGTCGACCTCCTCGACGACGACTCGGCCCGCCAGTGGTGCGACCACCTCGAGCAGCGATTCGGCGGCACCGACGCGCTCGTGCACCTGGTCGGCGGGTGGAAGGGGGGCGACCCGCTCGCGACCACACCGCTCGCCGACTACGAGTGGCTCCACGATCTGC
>JBPCKC010000084.1:0-24193 GCA_051004675.1 Solirubrobacterales bacterium | reverse complement strand
CTTTTCCTTCCTGCTTGTTAGTGTGGTGGGGCTGTGGAGTGACGTTTTCCCCTATTGGGTTGGCTGCTCGGCCTCGTGGCCGCTGCTCTGGCGCTGGCTGGGCCGGGAGCGGCTTACGAGCTACGAGGCGATGGTGGCACGGGGCGGGACGACGCTCCTCATCGGCATGCGGCTGGTCCCGCTGATCCCGTTCAGCCTCTTCTCCTATGCCGCGGGCTCGGCACGGGTCCCGGTGTGGCGCTTCATGTGGACGACCGCCGTCGGCTACGTGCCGCTCACCGCGGTCTTCGCGTACGTCGGCAGCCGCCTCGAGGAGCTCTCGCTCGGCGATCCCCTGCTGTGGGCAGGGGTCCTCGTCGTCATCGTCCTGCTGCTTCTCACCCGCCGGGTGACGCGGTCGCTGGGACTCGGCGACGCAGCGTAGACGGCGCCTACCCCACCGACTCCACCGCCGCTCGGATCTCCTCGCTCGTGGGAGATCCTTCCAGCCGCTCCTCCCCGCCGGGCCCCGTGACGATCACCGCCGGGTCGGCCTGAAGCTCGAGCTCGACAGCCTCGGTCGCGTCGGCCTCCACGATCTCGCGCGTCGCGGGTGCGAGCCGGTCGGCCTCCCACTGATCGAGCTCCAGCTCCGGCACCCCCCTCGCGACGTCGACCAGGAAGTCGTCGTCGGTGTCGCCGCGCGCGTCCTCGAGGTTGCGCATCAGCAAGTCCAGGTACTGCCACTGGCGCCCCTGCTCGCCGGCGGCCGTCGCCGCGACTGCGGCCAGGCTGATGTCCTCGGGGCCGAGGGAGAAGTGACTGAACTCGAAGCGGGCCTCGTCGCTTCGCGCGTAGAGCTCGATCACCGGATCGACCTCCTCGACCTCGTAGGAGGCGCAGGGCACGCAGCGCAGGTCGTTGTAGACCTTGACCAGCACCGGGGCATCGTCGGAGCCGAGCCCGGCGCCGTCCTGCGAGATTCCGGCGAAGAGTTTCTGGACGTCGTTGAAGCCCTCGGTCGCGGGGGCGTCCGGGCCGCCTTCGCCCACCGCGATCGTGATCACGGTCAGGATCAGGGCAACGACGCCGGTCCCCAGCAACGCGCGGGGCAGCCACACGGATCGACCGCTCAACCCGCGACCGCCTTGTAATAGCGCACGGCGAGACCGGTGAGCAGGGTCTCGAAGGTCTCCTCGACGGGCGCTCCGGCGGCCACGGAATACGCCTCCAGCCCACCGCGCTCGATCTCCTCGGAACGGGCCACCACCTCGTCGACCAGGTCGGGGTGCTCGTCGCAGAAGTAAGCGCCGATCGAGTAGAGCTCTGTCCCCATGAGGGATTCCAGGAACGCGTTCGCGGGCTCCGTCATCGCCCCACAAGATATTGGCCCCGCCCGCTACCTCCGCAAATTGCGGGCGAAAGCGTTGACACATCCGCCTTCAGCGATAAAACTCCAGGCAACGAACACGAGGAGGAGATACGTGGCCAATCATCTGACCCCGACCGAGCTCGCCGACGAAGTCAACATGAAGCGGCGGGATGTCATCTTCAAGTGCATGGAGATGGGTGTACCGATCTTCAACGGCCGGATCGACAAGACCCTGTTCGTCACTTCGCTCCGGCAGCTGGCCGACTCCAGCAAGCAGCCCCAGGCGGCGCACTAGCCCTCCAGCCCGCACCCCTGCGCGCCCGCCGGGCCCCGGCGGTAAGTTTCCCTGCATGGAACTTGCCACTGCGCCCGCCGCCGCTAGCGGCGTCAAATCGAAGACCCTCGCCGACCTGCTCCCGCTGGCCGCCAGCGAGCATGCCTCCGAACAGGCCGTCCGCTTCAAAGACGACTCCGGCACCTGGGTGTCGCGGACCTATGCCGAGGTGGGCGAGACGGTCAAGGCGCTCTCGCTGGGGCTGATCGACCTCGGCATCGCCAAGGGCGACAAGGTCGCGATCCTGGCGAACACCCGGCCCGAGTGGACCTACTTCGACTTCGCGGCGCTCACGGCGGGCGCCACGGTTGTCCCGATCTACCAGACGAACAGCCCCGAGGAGTGCCAGTACGTGCTGGAGAACTCCGACGCGAAGGCCGTGGTCGTCGAGGACGAGGCGCAGCTGGAAAAGATCCGCTCCATCCGTGGCCAGTGCCCGGACCTCGAGCACGTGATCCTGATGACGGGCACCGACCCCGACGCGACCTCGATGGACGACCTCGCCGCGCGCGGGGCCGGACGCTCCGAAGGCGAGTGGGAGGAGCGCTACTCGTCGGTCGAGCCCGCCGACATCTGCACGTTCATCTACACGTCGGGCACGACCGGCCCGCCCAAGGGATGCGTGATCTCGCACGGCAACTACCGCTCGATGCTGGACATGGTGATCTCGGTGGGGGCGATCGACGCGGACGGCACGACGTACCTGTTCCTGCCACTCGCCCACTCCTTCGCCCTGCTGATCCAGCTCGGCAGCTTCGCGCTGGGAGCGACGCTCGCGTACTGGGAGCGGGATCCGCTGAAGATCGTGCCGAATTTGAGCGAGGTGAAGCCCACGTACTTCCCGTCGGTTCCGCGCATCTTCGAGAAGATCCACGGCGCCGCGATCTCCAACGCCGAGAAGGCCGGCGGCATCAAGAAAGCCATCTTCGACTGGGCGATCAAGACCGGCTCGAAGGTGCGCGAGCTGGAGCGCCAGGGCAAGGAGCCCGGCTTCCTGCTGAAGGCCCAGCACGACTTCGCCGACAAGCAGGTGCTCTCGAAGATCCGTGCGATCTTCGGCGGCAACCTCGAGCAGGCCGTCTCCGGCGCTGCCCCGATCAACCCCGACATCCTCCGGTTCTTCGACGCCGCCGGCGTCCTCGTCCTTGAGGGCTGGGGCATGACCGAGACGTCCACGGCCGCGACGATCGCCACCAAGGAGGACTTCAAGTTCGGCACGATCGGCAAGCCTTTCCCCGGCGTCGAGATCAAGATCGCCGACGACGGCGAGATCCTGGTCAAGGGCCCGAACGTCTTCCAGGGCTACTACAAGAACCCCGAGGCCACGGCCGAGACGATCGTCGACGGGTGGCTCCACACCGGCGACATCGGCGAGATCGACCCGGACGGGTTCATCAAGATCACCGGCCGCAAGAAGGACATCATCATCACCGCGGGCGGTAAGAACATCACGCCGGCGAACCTCGAGGCCGAGATCAAGCAGCACCCGCTGGTCTCCCAGTGCGTGGTGATCGGCGACCGCCGGCCCTACCTCGTCGCCCTGGTCACGCTCGACCCGGAGACCGCGGCCGCCTACGCGAAGGAGGAGGGCCTGCCCTCCGACCTCGCCGAGCTGGCCTCGAGCGACAAGGTGCGCACCTCGATCCAGGCACACCTCGACCAGGTGAACGAGAAGTTCGCGCGGGTCGAGCAGGTCAAGAAGTTCGAGATCCTCCCCCAGGACCTCTCGCAGGAGGGCGGCGAGCTGACCCCGACGATGAAGGTCAAGCGCAACGTCGTCGCGGAGAAGTACTCGGGCGAGGTCAACGAGCTTTACGAAAACTGACCCCTCGACCGACCCCGACGTGAGCGCTCAGCCGGGGGGCTTGTCGGCGGCGTCGGCCTCGGCCGGAGCGGCGTCGGCGTCGCGCGGCTGCTGGCGCAGGAGCGCCGCGGTCGTCTGCTCGAGCACGCGGCGCCACGCGGAAAGCTTGCTGCGGTCACGCTCGACCTGGTCGAGGACGTGGCTAACCCGGCGCGCCGAGATCTCGATCCCGTGCCGCTCGGCGATGGTCTTGTAGCGATCGTAATCGCGGGCGAGCTTCAGCGTGACCGACTCGAAGCCGTGCTTGGCGATCTCGAGGCGGTTGCCGTAGTCGAGGATGGAGGTGCCGAACATGAGCTCGTCGTCGAGCTCGGGTTCGATCAGGATGATGTCCACGCCGGGGAAGTCCTCCTGCCAGTCCTTCACCGCACGGTGCAGGCGGTCGTGCGAGAGCGCGCGGAACGACTGGTTGAAGATCGCCCCCATCCCCATGTCCGAGACGCGGCGGACCCGGTCCCCGGTGATCGTGGGGATGCGCTTGGAGAAGTCGTTGACGTAGGGCACGATCGGGTTGATGACGACGATGAACTCGGCGCCGCGCTCGACCGCGACGTCCACGTTCGTGGTCGAGCGGATGCCGCCATCGATGAACTCGCGGTCCTTGATCCGCGCCGGCTCGTAGACGCCGGGCAGCGCCCCCGAGGCGGCGACCGCCTCGGAGATCGGGACGTCGGCCCATTCGCCCTCCCCCAGTACGACCCGCTCGGTGGTGTCGAGGTCGGTGGCCGTGAGGTACAGCTCGCGCTCGAGCAGTCGAAAGTCGTTGGTGCGGTCGGGGTCGGTGAGCGCCTCCTCCACGTACCGTGCGATGCCGTCGCCACTGTAGAAGCCGTTGGGCAATGCCGAGGAGAGGCCGGTGAGCAGGTCCACGGCCGAGATCTCGCCCAGGTGCCCGACGACCGATCGGGCCAGGCCCAGCATCCGGAACGGGAACTGCGCCCCCCGCGTGACGATGCCCCGGTAGTTGGGCCGCAGCAGCATCTTCAGGTCGATGTCGCGAAGCGGTGAGGCGAGGTCCGCGTTCAGGACGCGCATCATCTCCTCGGGCGTGACGCCGTTGGCGGCGAGCGAGGAGACGAAGGCGCCGGAGCTGGTGCCGACATACACGTCGAACTCGTTGACGGTCTGGTTGACGGCGAGGAGGTCGAGCGCCCGCAGGGCGCCGATCTCGTAGACGCCGCCGGTGAACCCGCCGCCGCCGAGGACCAGCGCGGTTTTCGAGCGCTTGCTGCGGCGACGCGAGCGGCCCGCGCGCGCCTCGGTGCTGGTGTCCAGCTCGACGACCTTGCCCATCCGGCGAGGGATTATGGCGGTCCCGTCGGGCGCTGGCGCTGGGCGCCGCTCAGCAGCTGACGGGGCGGGGGTCGAGGCCGCGATCGCGCCGGGCCTCGGGGTCGTCGCCATCGCCGCAGTCGATCAGCTTGTCGCGCTCGCCGTCCTTGGCTTTGAGCTTGTCGGGGCCGCCTTGTCCGGAGAGTGTGTCGCGCCCCGCTCCACCAACCAAGACGTCGAGCGGGTCGGTGTCGAGGGAGCCGCCGGCGGCGAGCACGTCGTCGCCGCGTCCGCCCCGGATGGTCTCGGCGGTGTTGTCGCCGCCCTGGACCTCGTCCTTTCCGGTGCCGGCCAGCACCGTGACGATCGGCGTGATGCCGATGGTCTGGATGAAGACCCTGTCGGCGAGATCGAGCGTGTTGACGCTGACGCTCGTCGTCCCTTCCGTCGGGCAGAAGACCTGGTTCGGGGCGCCCGCGTCCGTGCAGCCGTCGCCCGGGGTGAGGGTCGCGTCGGGCCCCTGCTCGGTGATCTGGTACTGGGAGACGGCGCGCTTGCCGGTAAAGACACGGGAGACCGTGAGGGCGTTGTGCTCTCCGCCGTCGGCAGCGACGAGAAGTGATTCCCCCGAGAGCTCGGCCGTCGAAGCCGACGCCGTCGCCGGGACGCACAGCAACGCCGCGGCCGCCAACAGCACCGTCCTTCTCAAAGCTCGCCCCCTCACGCCGCCCCCAAGGTAGCAATGCCTCGGCGGCGCCGCTCAGCCCAGCAGCTTGCGCAGGGCCGGTTCGTCGATGACCTCCACCTCGAGGTCCTCGGCCTTCGCCAGCTTCGAGCCGGGGTTCTCGCCCGCGACCACGTAGTCGGTCTTCTTCGAGACCGAGCCGGTGACCTTGCCGCCGGCGAGGCGGACGAGGTTCGTCGCCTGCTCGCGAGAGAGACCCGGCAGCGTGCCCGTGATCACGAGCGTCTTGCCGTCGAGGGGACCGCCCTCGGCGCGGCGCTCACTCTCGGAGAGCTCGAGCTTCAGGCCGCGCTCGCGCAGACGCTCGATCAGGGCAAGGTTCTCCTCCTCCGCCAGCTCCTCGCGGAGCTGCTCGGCGAGGATCGGGCCCACCCCCTCGACCTCCTCGATTCGCTCGGCCGAGGCCGCGATGAGCGCGTCCACCGTGCCGAAGTGCTCGGCCAGGGCCTGCGCCGTCACGTAGCCGACGCCCGGGAAGCCCAGCGAGAACAACACGATCCCGAAGGGCTGGCCCTTCGAGGCCTCGATCGCCTCCACGAGGTTGGCGGCCGACGTCTCGCCGAAGCCCTCGAGCTCGGCCAGGCGCTCGGCGGTGAGGTCGTAGATGTCGGCCACGTCGGCGATCAGGCCCTCGTCGAGGAAGCGCAGGGCCAGCTTCTCGCCCATCCCCTCGATGTCCATCACCCCGGCGAACTGCTTGACGTGCTGGAAGCGCTGGCCGGGGCACCCGCGCCGGTTGGGGCAGATCGAGAAGACCGCGCCCTCGGGCTTTAAGACGGGCGTGCCGCAGGCGGGACACTCCTTCGGCGGCTTCGGCTTGCGAAGGCGCCTGCCCTTGCGACGCTGGATCAGCGGAGCGATCACCTGGGGGATCACGTCCCCGGCGCGCGTCACGACCACCTCGTCACCCTCGCGCACGTCCTTGCGGGCCAGGTCCTCCTCGTTGTGAAGCGTGGCCGTCGAGACGGTCACGCCGCCGACGCCCACGGGCTCGAGCATCGCGAAGGGCATCAGATGCCCCGTGCGGCCGACGTTCCAGACGATCTTCTTGAGCTTCGTCGTGGCCGTGATCGGGGGGAACTTCCAGGCGATCGCGTAGCGGGGCTCGCGGCCGACCACGCCCAGCTCCCGCCACAGGGAGCGCTCGTTCACCTTCACGACGACGCCGTCGATCTCGTAGTCGAGGGACTCCCGACGGCGCTCCCACCACAGGCAGCGAGCGACCACCTCGTCCTCGGTCTCGTGCACCGCGATCTCGGGCTCGACGCGAAAGCCGCGCTCGCGCATCCACTCCAGCTCGTCTGAGTGGGTCGGCAGGTCGAGCCCGGCGCCGATCCCGTAGCTCCACATGGAGAGCGGGCGTTCGGCGGCGATCTGGGGGTCGAGCTGGCGGATGGTCCCCGCTGCGGCGTTGCGCGGGTTGGCGAACGCGGGCTCGCCGGCCTCCGCCCGGCCTTCGTTGAGCACCTCGAAGCCCCTTCGGGGGAAGTAGATCTCGCCGCGGACCTCGACCAGGTCGGGGGCGTCCGGGATCGAGAGCGGGATCGCCCGGATCGTGCGCAGGTTGTGCGTGACGTTCTCGCCGATCCGCCCGTCGCCCCGAGTGGCACCCCGGACGAAGGTTCCGCCCTCGTAGATCAGCGAGATCGCGAGGCCGTCGATCTTCGGCTCGGTGACGTAGCCGAACTGGTCCGCGGTGATGTCGAAGCGGCGCAACAGGTTGCGGATGCGCGCCTCCCAGGCGCGCAGCTCCTCCTCGTCTCGCACGTTGCCGAGAGAGAGCATCGGCTGGGGGTGGCTGACCTGCTCGAACCTCTCCAGCGGCTTGCCGCCCACCCGCTGGGTGGGCGAGTCGGGCGTGCGCAGCTGCGGGTTCGCCTCCTCGAGGTCGCGCAGCTCGTTCAGGAGGGCGTCGTAGACGCCGTCGCCGATCGTCGGGTCGTCGAGGACGTAGTAGGAATGGTCGTGCCCGGCGATCTCCTCGCGCAGCTCGGCCGCGCGCGCCTCGGCGGAGGTCTGCTTCTTCGCCGGGCTCAAGCCGTCGCCGCCTCCAGCATGGCGGCGAGGTCCCACTCACGCACGGCGTCGATGCCATCGTGGTGGGTGAGGTCGAAGTGAAGCGGGGTGATCGAGATCCGCCCGCGCGCCTGGGCCGCCAGGTCGGTGCCGGGCTCGTCCTCGAAGGACGGCTCGAAGCCATAGATCCGGTAGCGCCGGCGACCGTCCTCGCCTTCCTCTACCAGGCGCATCTCGTCGTCGTAGAGGCGCTTGCCCAGGCGGGTGACCTCCACCCCGTCTGCCTGGTTGGGGTAGTTGACGTTGATCAGCGTGCCCTCGGGGAGGGGGTGCTCGGCGATCCGCGCCACCAGGCCGGCGCAGAAGCGCGCGGCGACCGTGAAGTCGAGCTTGCCGCCGAAGTGCCAGCCCATCTCGCCCTTGAGCGACTGCTGGGAGGCGGCGATCGCCGGAATCCCGAGCACGATGCCCTCGAGCGCGGCGGCGACCGTCCCGGAGTAGGTCACGTCGTCGCCCAGGTTCGCGCCGTGGTTGATGCCCGAGACGATCAGGTCGGGGCGCTCGCCGATCAGGCCGAGGTCGGCGAAGCGCACGCAGTCCACGGGGGTGCCGTCGGTGGCGAAGCCGCTCGTGCCGTCGTCGAAGCGCACCTCCTCGACCCACAGCGGCGAGCGCGTCGTGATCGACCGCGCCATCGCGCTTCGGTTGGAATCGGGAGCGACGACGTGTACCTCCACCCCATCGACCTCCTGTACGGCCTTGCGCAGCGCCTGGATCCCGTCGGCCTGGATGCCGTCGTCGTTGGTGATGAGCACGCGCATGGCGGCGTCCGATTCTATGGAGAGCCCGGCGCGCGGTCGCTCAGCGGGGCGCGTCGCCCACGAGCGCGGAGATCCGCGCCCGGGCGTCCTCGATCAGGTGCTCGACGACCGGCGTCCTCGCCGGCTCTGCGATCGCCGCCTCGAGCTCGCCCACGAGCTCCGACGCCGCCGCGACCCCCTCGGGGTCGATCGCCTCGAGCTCGGTGGCGCCCGCGAGGGCGTCGGCCGCCGCCTGGGCCTGAGCGCCCGCGGCGTCGAGCTCGGTCTCGGCCCTGACCTCGCCGGTGGGCCCGACCGCCTCGGAGTACTCGATGCCGACGAGCTCGAGCGCGCTGAGAGCCGGGCGAAGCTCCTGGCGCGCCTTGGCCACCAGCTCGGCGAGGGTGGGCTCGGGCGCCGTCCCCCGGCCCACGAGATAGCCGGCCACCGCGCCCACGACCAGGGCGACGGCGACGCCGATCGCCACGGCGCGCGCGCTGGATCCTCCGGCCTGGCGATAGAGCGACATGGCGCCTCAGCGCGCGACCACTGCCGCGGCCGGGCCGGGGTGCTCGGCGATCGCGCGCTGCGCCGCGGAGCGGACGTCGGCGGACCGCCGGGCGTCGGAGAGGTCGAGGAGCGTCGGGCCCGCCAGCACCGTCACGCGCGGCAGCACGGCGGTGACGCCGAGGTTCAGAGAGGCATCCTCCACGGTGGCGCTCAACTCGTCGATGAACGCATCCGACTCGCCCGTGACCACCCTGGCTCGGTCCTCGGCGATGGCCACGGTGCCGAGGGCGTCCACCACCGCAACGGGGCGCTGGCCGTTGCCGTTGCCCGCGTAGAGCTCGTAGAAGTCACTCCGCGAGATCGCCTCGAGCGCGTTCGCCTCGAGCCCCAGCGCGGCGGCGGCGGCGGCGCGCCTCACCTCCTGCGAAGCGATCCGACGGGCGGCGGCGCCGGCCTCGAGCGCGACGGCCCCGGTGGCGACCGCGCGCACCACCCCCTCGTCGGCGTCGAAGCTCGTCTCCACCGCCACGGTCCCGGGCGCCGCGCCGGCCTCCACGCATGCCCGCTGCGCCTCGCGGACGACCTCGATCCGGTCCGGGCCCTGCCCGTTCGCCGTGCCGGCGCCGCGAACCGCGGCGGGCGCACGGGTGACCTCCGCGCGGATCAGCGAGACGGCGGCGCCGATGGAGGAGAGGATCTCCGCGTCGCCCGGGCGCACCACCGGGTGCCCGAGGCGGCGAGCCAGCTCGGGCACCAGGGCTTCGGCGGCCCCGCCGAGCGCCACCAGGGGTACATCGCCGGGAAGCTCGTGGGCGCGCGCCGCGTCGGCTACCGCTGCCCCGATCTTCTCGAGCGCGCCGTCGAGCACGGCCCGCGCGGCGCGTTCGGGGTCCCGGGCGCGAACGGCCGGGGCGAGGGCCGCGAAGGCGGCCAGCGCCGCCTCCTGCGAGCCGTGGGCATGGGTGCCCTCTTCGACCAGGCCCAGCGCATTCGCGGCGCAGGTGGCGGTGACGGCGAAGCGGCGCTCGCCGGAGCGGACGGCCGCGTAGGCCCCAGGGTCGCCCTCCCGTGGGGAGACCCGTTCCAGGGTGGCGCCACGGACGGCCTCGGGCTCGGCGAAGCAGGCGTACTCGAAGCCCGCGAGGTGGGCGCTGCGAGGCCCCGTCTCGGCGATGCCGCGGCGCCCAAGCAGGGGCATGCTGCCTCCCGCGGCGCCCACGACCCACGAGTCGATCGATCGGATCGCCGTGGGCCGGCCCATGACCTTGATCGTGCGCAGAACCGGACGCCCGCCCTTGATCACGGAGACGTTCGTGCTGGTGCCGCCGCACTCGACCACGATCGCGTCGGTCACCCCGGTTCGATGGAGAGCCGCGGCCACGCCGGCCGCGGGACCGGAGCCCACCGTGAAGGATGGCCGGCGGCGGAACGCGTCGACCCCCATGGCGCCGCCGTCGCCGCGCAGGACCAGTAGGGGCGCCCGCACGCCGGCGATGCGCAGGCCACGGCGAACGAGCGTGGCGGTGCGCTCGACGACGGGGAGGATCGCGGCGTTGATCGAGGCGCTCACCGTCCGCGTCTCGAGCCCGTAAGCGCCCGAGAGGTCGTGGCCCGCGCACGCGGGAAGGCCCATCCGCGCGGCGCGCTCGACGACCGCGACCTCATGGTCCGGAGCGTCGACGGCGAACGCGCCCGAGACCGCCACGGCAGTGCACCCGGCGCCGGCGAGCCGTCCCAGGGCGGCGTCGATGGCGGCCGGCTCGAGCCCGTCGGTGACGTCGAGAAACTCGTGCTCGGTGCGCAGCGCGCGCCCCGGCGCCAGGGCGATGTCGCCCACCTTCGTTCGCCGTCGCGCCACCCGCAGGTCGGGGGCCGCGCCCAGGCCGATGACGCCCACAGTCGCGACGTCGCCCTCGAGCAGCGCGTTCATCGCCTGGGTGGTCGAGAACGCCACCAGGCCGATCTCCTCGCGCTCGCCGTCGAGTGAACCCAGCAGCTCGCGCAGGGCCTCGACCACGCCCTCGGTGACCCCCGCCGCGGATGCGTGCGTCGTCGGGACCACGGCCTGGGCGCGCAGCTCGGCGCCCGCCGGGTCGAGGGCGACGGCCTTGGTGAAGGTGCCGCCCACGTCCACCCCGACCCGCAGCCCCGTGGTCGCCGGGGGGGCTTCGAGCGCACCGAGCGCCCCCGCTGTGGAGGCGTCGCTCACGAAGCGCCCTCCTCGACCAGCCGGCCGGCGCGCCGCTCGCGCGCGGGCCTCACGCCGAAGACCCAGGCGGCTCCCGCCGCGTAGACCGCCAGCAGCGCGGCCTGGACCGCGATTCCCTGGACCGTGGGGTGGATCCCGGTCATCTCGGCGAGGAAGATCGGCAGGCGCGCCCACTCGCCCTCGATCGGCGTGGCCCCGATCAGATCGATCGACTGCAGCGAGCGCACCGCGTTACCGGCGAAGGCCACCGAGAGCAAAAGGAGGATGCTGGCGCCGGCGATCAGCATGGGTTTTATCGGGAGCTTGCGGCCCAAAACGAACACCGCGTAACCGAAGCCCAGGAGCACCGCCGCGCCGGCGAGCGCTCCCAGCGCCACCCAGATCACGAGGCCCTCGGCGAACAGGGTCAGCGCTTGGTAGAAGAGGACCGTCTCGAAGCCCTCCCGGTAGACCGCGGTGAAGCCGAGCCCGGCGAAGGCGAGCGCGCCCCCGGCCGCGACGGCCGCCGAGACCCGGGAGCGCATGAACTCCATCCATCTTCGTTGCTCTAGCCGGGAGACCAGCCAGAAGGTGACCGCGAACAGCACCCCGACGGCCAGAACGGCGGCCCCCGCCTCCAGGAGCTCGCGATCGACCGGGGCGAGCTCGACCACCGTGAAGGTCAAAGCGAAGGTGAGCGCCGTGGCCGCCACCGCGGCGCCCGCGCCCAAGGCAAGGGGCCGCCGGAAGTTCGCCGCGCGTGCCGCTTCGAGCGATCCGAGGAGGATCGCGATCAGCAGGACCGCCTCGATCCCCTCCCGGACGAGGATCGAGAACGAAAACCCGAACGCCACCAGCGGAGCCGCCACGCCCTTCTCGGTAAGTGCGCGCTCGACGTCGTCGAGGCCCGCCTGAACGGTGCGCTCGCGATCCTCCAGGGTCCCGACCTCCTCGCCCGCGCGGATCCCGTCGCGGAACGCCGCGAAGTCGAACTCGACGTCGAGCACGAGGTTGGGGTCGCGCAGGCGGAGCGGGATCTCCGTGTACTCGAAGTGCTCGAGATACGCCTCGCGGGCGAGCTCGTACCCGCTCTCGCGATCGCCCTCGCGCACCGCCTCCATGGCGTCGTCGGAGAGGGCCCGCGCGATCTCGACCTCGTCGAGCGCTTCCTCGATCGTCACCTCCTGCGCGCTCGCCGCCGCCGGCAGCGCGAGCGCCAGGGCGCCGGCCACCGGCAGGACGGCGAGTCGCAGGCGGGCGATCATCGGCTAGCTCGACCCTCCCGGCGGTGCGTCGCTCCCGAGCACGCCCTCGGCCTCGGCGAGGCCCTTTTCGATCCGGGCCACGAGGGTGCTCACCTCGGCCCTGGGCGCCCCGGCCTCGATCTCGGAGACGAGCTCCTCGCGGATCTGATCCTCGAGCCCCTCGTTTAGCTCCTCGTCGGCCTCCTCGAGCGGGCCCTCGACCACCTCGAAGTGCTGGAGGTAGGTCTCGTTGACCGTCTCTGCGGCCGCCTCGGCATCGTTCTGCGCGTAGCTCGCCAGGGCGTCGGTGAGCCCGGCCCGTACCTCGGCGATCTGCTCGATCGCCTCCTGCGGAGTCGCCGTAGCCTCGGCCCCCTCGGAGCCCTCGTCGTCCCCGCCGCATCCGGCGAGCGCCAGCGCCCCGGCGAAGATCACGGTCGCGGTCGCGCGCTTCATCAAAGTCGGATCCCTTTCGATCGCTCCATTGTAAGTAAGGGCTCCCTTATTAGGGATCCCTAACTCGCGGTTGGCGGGCACGCTAACGAAATCCGGCCCCTACCGTCCGGTTGAGTCGCACGAGCCGCCTGGGCGGCTAGATGATCAATTCCATGGCCTCGCGTGCGTGGGGGCGCCTGGAAGCGAGCCGGGCGTGGCCGGCGAGCGAAGTCCGTAGTCGTGACTACGGGCGAGTCTCGACGGGCGCGATCCGGCGACGCTGCCCAGGCGTCATCCGCGTGCGTGAAGTCGTGGAATTGCTCATCTAGGGCCCCGCGGGGCTCAGGCGAGCCCCTCCTTCTCGTACTCGCGCAGGAAACCCTCGAACAGGCGCTTGTGGCCCTGCTCGTCGCGGAGGATCGCGATCACCATGTCCTGGGTGACCGGGTCGACGCCGTCGGTCTCCTCGACGATGCGCGAGTAGTGCTCGATCGCCCCCTGCTCGGCCTCGATCACGCCTCGGATCACGTGAACGACGTCGACCTGGTCACCGGGCGGCTGCAGGAACGATTGCTCGGCGGAGAAGTCCAGCGACCCGGGGACGACCCCGTAGAGCTCCTTGATCCGCTCGGCGAACTGCTTCGCGTGGTCGAGCTCCTCCTGGACGTCCTCGGAGAGGGACTCGCGGATCTCCATCGCGCGCACCCCGTCGGGGTTGACCGAGTTGGCGATGTAGCTCATCACCGTCTCGATCTCCATCCAGTAGGCCCTGGTGAGCAGCTCGATGATCTCATCGCGCTTGTCGGCGTTCGCGTCGGCCATGATGTCGCCGGCGGTTGCGGTGTCAGGCACAGTCGGTTTCTCCTTCGGTCCGGGGTTGCGCTGCGGTTGGTACCCGGATGCCGCCTCCTACAATCGGGCGATGCCGCGCGTGAGCGTCGACGAGCGTGTCGAGATCCACTACGAGGAGCGAGGCTCCGGCCCCCTCGTGGTCATCGCCAGCTACTGGTCGATGCACCCGTCCGCGCTGGAGCCCCTGACCGCCGCGCTCGAGGCGGACCATCGAGTGGTCCGCTACGACGACCGCGGCACGGGGGAATCCACGCGAACCGGGCCCTACGACCTCGACACGGCGGCCTCCGACCTCGCGGCGCTCCTCCAGGCGCTCGGCGAGCCTGCGGTGATCGTCGGCGTCGCCGATGGGCCCGCACGCGCGGTGCGGGTCGCCGATACCCACCCGGAGCTCGTCGCCGGCATCGTCTGCCCGGGGGGCGTGCCGATCGGCCGCGCCAACTTCGACGACGCCGACGCGCTCGCGACGTCCGAGTCGGTCATCACCGCATTACTGCAGCAGATCGAGACGGACTACCGGGGCGCGCTGCGCGCTCTGATCGGACCGACCAACGAGCAGATGACGGAGGACGAGATGCGCGAACGCGTCATCCGGCAGGCGGAGCACGTCCCGGTCGAGGCGGGCGCCGCCCGGCTGCGCGCATGGGCCGCCGACGACCCGATCCAGCTCGCCCGCGCCGCCGGCGACAAGCTGTTCGTGCTCGTCACGGACGGCATCACCGGCAACTGGTTCCCCACCGGCGCCGAGCTGGCCGCCGTCGTCGCCAACCGGCTTCCCGAGGCCAGGGTGGAGCAGATCTCCGATGGATGGGTCAGCGCGCCGGGCGACACCGCCGCCGTGGTCAGGCGCATCACTGCGGCGGCAGCCCACCGGGTGAGTTGATCCACGAGCGCCACTACTCCCGGGAGGAGGCGGAAGCGGCGCTCGACGAGGTGGAGCCGCTGCTCTCCGAGCTTCGCGAGGCCAAGGACTCGCTGACCGACGCCGAGGCCCACGCCGTCCTGTCCGAGGCCGCCGCGACGAACGGCGGAGGTGCCGAGGGACGGAGCGTGGGGCAGGCGTTTCTACGCGTCCGCGAGCTGTTGACCCGGTTCAACGAGCTCGGAATCGTGATCCGCGACATCGACCGCGGGCTGATCGACTTTCCCGCGATAGTCGACGATGACGAGGTCTATCTCTGCTGGCACGTGGGCGAGGACGGCATCTCGTTCTGGCACCCGCTCGACGGCGGGTTCGCCGAGCGCCAGCCACTCGATTGACGAGCGCTGGCGGCCCCCGAGGTTCTCCGGAGGTTTAGGGGCCTGGCGCCGGGGAATGATCCCCTTGGCATCAGTCCGCGCGTGTCGGCGAACCCCCCAACGGCACGCGCAGTCTGATGGCGAAAGAAGACGGGGCGCCCCCGCCGGCGCCCCGTTTTCATGCCTGGGCCGAAGCGAAAGCGGGGCGCCTGGGCGCCCCGCTTCGCTTTGGAGGTGCCCCGCGGGGCGGCCGAAGCCGCCTCGGGGTTATGTGTTTGCTTGGCGTCGACCAGGCGGTCTCGCGCCCGGTCGCATCAGGCGGTTTTTCCCGGCAGGGCCGAGCTCCACCTGTGATGCCCACCTTCCCATCGGCGCTTGGGGCCGGAGGGCCCCAGCGGTGGGGCGCGTTCTGGACATTCGTTCTAAGCGCCCCGGTCGAGGGCGCCCACCAGGAGCCGGTCGTGCTCGTGGGTGAGCAACTCGGCCGCGACGCCGGGCCTCGCCCAGCGCAGATCGTCGACCTCGTCGTTTGACACGAAGCTCCCGCCCACCGCCCGCATCTCGAAGTAGCGCACGAGCTTCGAGCGCCCCTTGCGGTCCCGATAGCTCGCCGGTTCGAGCGATGCCCCCAGCTCGCAGCGCAGGCCGGTCTCCTCCTCCACCTCGCGCAGGGCCGCGGCCTCGAAGCTCTCACCCCGCTCGAGCTTCCCCTTCGGCAGCGACCAATCGTCGTAGCGCGGGCGGTGCACGATGGCGACCTCGGGTCCGTCGGGACCTTCCCTCACCACCATCCCGCCGGCCGCGAGCACCTCGGCCTCAGACATCAGCTCAGGCGGGCGCCGGCTCCGGCGCCCCCGCCCCCGGTCCCGTATTCGGGGACTCGGGCGTCTCCCACCGGTAGAGCAGGTACTCGCGGATCACGATCTGAAGCGTTGCGGCGGTGGGGATCGCCAGGATGGCGCCGACCACACCGAAGAGCGTCGAGCCGAAGAGGACCGCCGTCAGCGTGATGAACGGGTCGATCTTCGTCGCCCGTTTCTGGATCTGCGGCTGAATCAGGTAGTTCTCGATCTGCTGGTAGACGATCGCGTAGACCACCCAGACGATCAACCCGACCGGGAAGTTCACGAACAGCATCACGACGGCGATGATCACGGCCCCGATCGTCGCGCCCACCACCGGGATGAGGTCGAAAAAGAAGACGAGGAGCGCCAACGGCGCCGCGAACGGGGCCCCAAGAATCGACAGGACGAAGAAGGCGCTCACGGCGGCCAGCCCGGCCTGGGCGAGCGCCCCGCCGATGTAGTTGCCGATCGCATCCGCGACGTGCTTGGCGGCGCGGTCGATTCGCCGAGCCCGATCGGGTGACTGGCCCGCAAGGATGCGGTCCTTCCACCGCGGGCCCCCACCCACCATGAAGATCGAGAGCACCAGGATCGTGACCCCGGCGAAGATCGAGTTCACCACGCCGACGCCGATGTCCTTGAGGATGTTGGCGGCGTCCCCGATGCGGCTCGGCAGCTCCTCGGCCGCCTTTTCGATCTCCGACGTGAAGTCGTACTTCTGGTTCAGGTCGTTGAGCGTCTCGTTGTCGTTGACGAACCGGGTTACGTCGCCCGCGTACTCCGGCACGTTGTTGGCCAGGTCCTCGGCCTGGTTGACGAAGGTCGGGATCAGCAGAACCCCGAGGACGACCGGGATGGCGACGAGGACCAGGTAGGCCGTGGCGATAGCGAGGCCGCGCTTCATCACCCGCTCGAGCAGGTTCACGGGCCCCGCCATCGCCACCGCGATGAAGGCCGAGATCACCAGCCACGAGATGGGCTTGCGCAGCCTGTAGATGATGTAGATCGCAAGCGCCGCGAGGACGATGACGACCACCGTCCGCACGACCGCGCGCGTGCTTGGACCCTCGGTGCGCATACCGATGTCTCAGTTCGGCGCCACGGCGCCGATTCCTCGCCGCAGGCGGCGGGCCGGCTAGCGAAGGGGCGTCGAGTCGAGCGATTCACGCAGCTCGAGCACCGACTCGAACACGTCCACGACGCCCGCGTCGAGGAGCTCGCGCTCCCCGTAGCCGCCCGGGCCAAACGCCCGGCCCGTTCGCCGTCTGGTCTCCGCGGGCGGCTACTCGGTAGGGCCCGGTCTCAGCCCCAGTACTCCACGTGCCACCACTCGTTGGAGTGCGGCGCGTGCCATCCGTAGGCCGGGCCGATCGCATCCAGTACCGATCGCATCTCGGGCGTCGCGAGATCCACCGCGCTGCCGACCTCGTGTGACGAGCTCCCGGGCGGATTGGCCGGCGCTCCCGCGCCGGAGAGGAACAGGTCGTAGAGGTAGGCCTGCTGATCGTGGGTGCGGAAGGCGGACACGGGGCCGGCCGGATGGAGGTCCACGCCGTACGTCGACATCGCCTCGGCGCGCATCGCGTTCCACGACCCCGCCGCGGCGGGGTCGAGGTGCAGCTCACCCGACGGCGACAGGATGTGGCCGAGGCCGTAGGTGGACCCCGGGGCCGGCGGGGGCGGCCCGTCGCTGGAGGCGGGCGCGGGGGCCGGATCCGGGTCGGCCGCGGGGGCCGGGGTCGTGCTCGTCGCGCCCGGCTCGATGCCGGCGGTCGCGAGCGCCGCGGCCCCCTCCTCCGCGCTCGGGATCTGGATCGTCGTGCCGGCGACGACCTCCGCGTCCTCGGGCAGGCCGTTGAAGGCCGCCACCGTGCGGGTCGTGAAGTTGCTCGCGGCGGCAATCGACCACAGCGTCTCCCCCGGCTGAACCTCGTGCGGCACCGCCGCCTCGGCGCTGGGTCCCACCGTCAGCGTCGCGGCGGCCAGGCCACACGCGAGGCCCCATCTGTTCCGTCCCATCGTGCTCCTTTCAAGAGTCCCCCTGGGTTCCGTTCGCCGGGCTTTTCGAAAGCGGGCGGCGGGTGCCTGCGGAGTTGCCACGCGTTACGGGCCGATGATCGATTTGATTCATCCGTGGCCGACGCGCGACACCACTGGGGCTGGGCCGACCTCCACGGCTGGGAGGTGCTGCGCCCGCTGCTCGACTCGGGCGGCTTCCTCCCGTGGAGCGAGGGTTCGATGTCGCCCGCTGGGCTGGCGACGGTCGCAACGGAGATCTCGCTCGCCGAGCGGCGGACGATCCTCGAGCTGGGCTCGGGCGTCAGCACGATCGTCCTTGCCCGCCTCGCGCGCGAGCTGGGGGGGCGAATCTGGGCCGTCGAGCACCACCCCGGGTGGGCGGGGTGGGTGCGGCGGGCGCTCGAGCGCGACGGCCTGAGCGACATCGCGACGGTGATCGACGCGCCGCTGGCGCCACACCCCGCTGCCCTGGAGGGCGCGCCCTGGTACTCGCCGCAGGCGCTCCAGCAGGCGCCCGCGGAGGGGATCGAGCTCCTGCTGGTGGACGGTCCGCCCGGGTACGGCGAGGGCATGGAGCGCAGCCGGTATCCGGCCCTCCCGGTCCTGGGCGATCGCCTCGCGCCCGGCGCCCTGGTCGTGCTCGACGACGCCCAGCGTCCTGGCGAGGCCGAGATCCTCAGCGCCTGGGAGGAAGCCGAGGGGTTCGCGTTCGATCGCCGCCCCGCCGAGCGGATCGCTATCGGGCGGCGCATGACCCCCGCGGCTTAGGGCGCCTCCTCGACCATACGGCGGGATAGAAGCACGTCCGCGGGGTATCAGGGGGGCAATCCCGATGAGCATCGGCTCGCCCGACACCTCGCATCGCCAGCCGGCCGACCACGGGGACGGCCTGATGGACCAGGCCAAGCTCTCCGTCGACGCGCCGTCATCCCCCACCGGGCTCGGGCGCCGCGGTTGGTGGAAGACGCTGAAGCGAACGGTCAGCGAATTCCGGGACGACGACCTCACCGACTGGGCGGCCGCCCTCACCTACTACGGCGTGCTTGCGATCTTCCCGGCTCTGATCACCCTTGTCTCCCTGCTGGGCCTGGTGGGCCCGTCGGCCACCGATCCGTTGATCGACAACCTCGCTGCCCTCGCGCCCGGCCCGGCCAACGAGATCATCACCGGCGCTATCGACGAGATCGCCGCCAGCCGCAGCAGCGCGGGCGTGGCGTTCATCGCGGGGCTGCTCGGCGCGCTCTGGGCCGCCTCCGGCTACGTGGGCGCCTTCTCGCGGGCGTCGAACGCGATCTACGAGATCGAGGAGGGCCGCCCGTTCTGGAAGCTCCGGCCCCAGCAGGTCGCGCTCACGTTCCTGCTCATCGTGATGCTCGCCGTGCTCGCGCTGGCAGTCGTGGTCTCCGGCCCGGTCGCAGAGGAGCTCGGCGGGGTCATCGGCGCCGACGACGCGGCCGTGACCGCGTGGGAGGTGGCCAAGTGGCCGCTGATCGCCGCCGTCGTCGTGGCGATCTTCGCGATCCTCTTCCACGCCTCGCCGAACGTCCGGCAGCCCGGTTTTCGCTGGATCACCCCCGGTGGGATCCTGGCGCTTGTGCTGTGGCTGGCGGCCTCCGCGGCCTTCGCCCTGTACGTCGCCAACTTCGCCTCCTACAACGCCACCTACGGGAGCATCGCCGGCGTCGTCGTCTTCCTGGTCTGGCTGTGGATCTCCAACGTGGCCCTACTGCTCGGCGCCGAGCTGAACGCCGAGCTCGAGCGCGAGCGCGAGTTGGAAGCGGGGGTCCCCGAGGAGCGCACGATCGCACTACCGCCGAGAGAGGAGCCGGAGTAGATGGGCAAGCTGGTCTTCATCCCGTTCAGCGTGGCGGCAGGCCTCCTCGCAGGGCTCGTCAGCAAGAAGGCGTTTGAGGCCGTCTGGGGGGTCATCGACGACCAGGAGCCGCCCGCTCCGGAGCACAGGGAGGTCTCCTGGCCCCGAATGCTCGCGGCGGCGGCGATCGAGGGCGCGGCGTTTAGCTCGACGCGAGCCGCGACCGATCACGGGGCGAGGATCGCGTACGCACGGCTGACCGGCCGCTGGCCCGGCGAGGAGGAGCCGGAAGCAAAGTGAGCCGGCCCCCCGGTCGCGGCGATCGGCGCGCTCACGCCCCTACCCCCACGTTCGTTGTCAGGTGAGGGTCGCTCAGCGACCCTCACCTAACGCTCGAATGTGGCCGGCGGCTAGCCCGCAGCGGCCAGCGCGGCTTCCAGCTCCGCGCGCACGACGCCGGTCTGGTTGGGGATCTCGAGGCGCCGGCGCAGCACCTCGACGGCCTGCTCGGCCCGCCCCGCGTCGAGAAGGGCCTGCCCGAGGTTGAACAGGGAGTAGGCGTAGTTGAGATCGCCGGCGGCTGGAGCTGGATGGCGCGGCCATCGGAGGACCGAAGTACCCGACGGCCAGGCGCCGGAAACGGCTGGGGCCCGCGCGGCCCTGCCGCGCGGGTAGGGTCCTCCCCATGCCAGCCTCGACGCCAGCCGAAGCGGCGAGCCTGCTCCAGCCCGCCGACACGATGGGCATCCCGCTGGGCACCGGCCAGCCCGCCGCCTTCCTCGCGGCGCTGGGCGAGCGTGAGGACTGGGAGGACCTGCGCGTGTACGGGGCGCTGCTCCTCGTCGGCACCGAGCTCTTCAACCGCGAGGGCGTCCACTACCTCTCGGGGTTCTTCGGTCCCATCGAGCGCATGCTCCGCGACGCCGGCGCGAACATCTCCTTCGCGCCGGCGGACTTTCGGCGCTTCGCGCCGTTGCTCGAGGAGCAGCGCCCGCGGGTGATGGCGACGATGGCGGCTCCGCCCTCGGGGGAGGGCTGGTGCAGCCTCTCGCTCCACGCCGGCGGCACGGCCAACGAGCTGCGGCGCGCGGGCGAAGACCCCGACCGGCTGCTGGTGGTCGAGGTCTCCGAGCGGTTCCCCGCCACCTTCGGCCTCCCCCCGGACCACCCCCACGCTCTCCACGTGGACGAGATCGATGTGCTGGTCGAGAGCGACGCGGCGCCCTTTCCGCTTCAGGACCCGCCGCCGACCGATGCGGATCGCGCCATCGCCGATCACGCCCGCGCCTTCATCCCGGAGGGCGCGACCCTGCAGACCGGGATCGGGTCGGTCCCGTCCACCCTGGTCGGCCTGCTGGCCGACGGGGAGCGCGGCGACTTCGGCGTGCACTCGGAGATGTTCACGACCGGGTTGATGCAGCTCCACCGCAGCGGCAAGGTGACCAACCGCAAGGGTCAGTTCGACGGCGTCTCCGTCGCCACGTTCGCCGCCGGCACCGAGGAGCTCTATGACTGGCTTCGGGGAAACCAGGACGTCGCGTTCCTGCCGGTCGAGGTCATCAACTCGCCGGAGCTGATCGCCCGCAACCGGCTGATGACGACCATCAACGGCGCGATGTCGGTGGACATCCACGGGCAGGTGATCGCCGACACCATCGGCGGCGTGCAGTTCTCGGGGATCGGCGGGCACGAGGACTTCGTCTCGGGGCCGGCTCTCCAGCTCGAGGACCGCTCCCTGCTGTGCCTGCCCTCCACCGTGACGGTCGGCGAGGAGGTGCGCTCGCGCATCGTTCCCTGGTTCGGGGCCGGCGCCGTAATCACCACCCCGCGCCACCAGGTGGACGTGATCATCACCGAGTACGGCGCCGCCGAGCTCCAGGGCAAGACCGTCCACCAGCGCGGCGAGGCCCTGGCGGCGATCGCCCACCCGGACTTTCGCGACGAACTGATCGAGGCCGCCGAGCGAGCGTCGGGGGGCCGCTCCGCCCACGGCGGCGAGTAGCCGCCCCGGGCACATCAAAGGGGGGCCGACCGGCGCCCGGGGCGCCGGGGGCAGCTAACGTCACCCGTCCATGGTTGGCGGCAGGAAGGGCAGGATGCGCCATGCCGTCCGGATGGTCGGCATCGTCGTGTTGCTGGCGGGCGCCGCCGGCCCGGCCCTCCCGGCCAGCGCCGGCGCATCCACCGCATCGGCGGAGGATCGCTATTCGCTGGTCCACGGCTGCTTCGCGCTGCGCTCGGTCTCCCGCGACCAGTACGTCGCGAAGTCCGGGAACGGCTACACCGCGACCGCGGCGTCCCCGGCAGCCGCCGAACCGTTTCGGATGCAGGCGACCGACCTCGGCAAGTACCTCCTCTACGGCGCCGCCGAGGACTTCCTCGCTGTGGACACCACCCCGGTGATCGGTGGGGTCGTCTCGGCCGAGGAGCCCAGCGACACCGCCGAGTGGACCGTCGTCTCCTCCGGCGAGGGCTTCACGCTCGTAACCGGCAACCGCCAGCTCTCGGTCGACGGGACCGGCGAGCTCGTCGCGGTGAACCGGGCCGGCTCGGCCGGCGTCTTCGCCTTCGAGGAGCGCTCAGGCTGCGCGACGTACCCGGAGGTCGAGCTGAATGTCAGCGGTGCGCCGACGACCGGGAGCCCTCCCTTCGGCGAGGTCACGGGGCTGCTCGATGCGCACATGCACCAGATGGCCTTCGAGTTCCTGGGCGGCAGGGCGCACTGCGGGCGGCCGTGGCACAAGTTCGGGGCGCCGTATGCGCTCGTGGACTGCCCCGACCACGAGGTCGGCAACGGGTGCGGCGCCATCCTCGAGAACTTCCTCTGGGGCAACCCGCCGGTCCGCTGCCACGACCCGGTGGGATGGCCCACCTTCAAGGACTGGCCGCATCCGCGCTCGCTCACCCACGAGCAGTCGTATTACAAGTGGCTCGAACGATCTTGGCGCGGAGGGCAGCGCCTCTTCGTGAACCTGCTCGTCGAGAACAGCGTCTTGTGCAATGTCTATCCATTGAAGAAGAACTCCTGCAACGAGATGGACAGCGTGCTGCTGCAGGCGCAGCGGATGCAGGAGCTCCAGGACTACATCGACGCCCAGAGCGGCGGCCCCGGCGAGGGCTGGTTCCGGATCGTCCGCAATCCGTTCCGCGCCCGCAGGGTGATCAACCGGGGCAAGCTCGCCGTGGTCATGGGCATGGAGGTCTCCGAGCCGTTCAACTGCGGCTTCAAGAAGGTCGGCCCGACCGAGATCCCCAACTGCGATGAGGCGTCGATCGACAGCTGGCTCGACCGCCTCCACGACCTGGGCGTGCGCCAGCTCGAGATCACGAACAAGTTCGACAACGCGCTGTCCGGGATCGCCGGGGACGACGGCAACACCGGCACCCTCATCAACGCCGCGAACTTCCTCCAGACGGGAACGTTCTGGGATCTCGAGCCATGCGCCGATCCCGAGAACTACGACCGCTCCCCCACGGACACGGGCCTGCCTCACAACGACGACGAGCTCATCGCCAACGGGCTCGACGAGCTCGGAATCGTCGTCCCCGACTACGAGGACGGCCCGCTGTGCAACCAGCGCGGGCTCTCCGACCTCGGCGAGCACGCGCTGAACACGATCATGGACAAGGGGATGGTCTTCGATCCCGACCACATGAGCGTGATCGCCCGCGATCGGGCCATGACCTTGGTCGAGGAGGCCGAGTACGGCGGGCTCATTTCCTCTCACAGCTGGAGCACGCCGAACACTCTTCCCAGGCTCTACAGGCTGGGTGGTGTGATCACCCCCTACGCCCGCGGGTCGGAGGGCTTCTACCACCAGTGGCAGGCACTCGACGCATTGCGAGGGAAGTTCGGGCGCGACTACTTCGGGGTCGGCTGGGGCGCCGACATGAACGGCTTCGGCTCGCAGGGCCTCCCGCGCGGAGCCGACGCCCCGAACCCCGTCACGTACCCCTTCCAGTCCTTCGACGGGAACGTCACGATCGACAAGCAGATCTCCGGCCAGCGGACGTACGACGTCAACGTGGACGGTGTCGCCCACTACGGGCTCTACCCCGACTGGCTCCGGGACGTCGAGAACGTCGCGGGCGCCGACGGCGACCAGATCATCGAGGACATGGGCCGCGGCGCCGAGGCGTACCTGCAGATGTGGGAGCGCGCCCGTGGCATCGAGGGCGTCCAGTGCGGCGGCTGGGGCGAGCGCGACTTCACGCCGCTCGGGCTTGGCGACCGGCTTCGGCTGTTCGCCAACCCGAAGCCGACCCTCAAGCGCGCCGGCCAGCCGGAGGACCGAACGATCACCTGGACCTGGTGCGCGAACCCCGACGACCAGTCCAAGCGCGTCAAGGCCGTCTTCACGGACGGCGGAAACATCGCGGCGATCCTCAGCACGCTCGAGCAGCACGCGATCGGGGGCGCCGCCCCCGGCGACCGGACCCGCAAGCTCCCGGCCGACGCCACGGCGGCGGGCCCGGGACTGTGGACGGCGCCGGCGGGCCGGGGCGGGCGCTACGTGTTCGTGACCGAGGGCAGGCGCATCGTCGCGACGGGCATCGTGCTCCGCTCGGTGGCGTCGGACCCCGCGAAGCTCGCCGGTTACGTCGAGCGCGCGGAGCTGCCCTAGGCGGCGACCGGCTCGTTCGCCGGCGCCGGGGCAAGGGGCAG
>JBPCKC010000083.1:0-11910 GCA_051004675.1 Solirubrobacterales bacterium | reverse complement strand
AACAGCAGCTCGGTGTCGAGGTAGAAAAAGCGTGCGGCGGGGTCGGCCTTGGCCGCGATCTCGACCACGACCGAGCTCGTCTTCTGAAACGAGATCGCGAACATCAGCTCGCGGCCGAAGTGCTCTAGTGCCCAGGCAATCGCTTGCGAGGCGCTCATCGCTTCGACCTCGGCGGCGACCTCGGCGACGGGGTGACCCTCGAACTCAGCCGGCTCCGGGAAAGCTCCGGGCAAGGTCGCTGCAGTCCCGTCCGGCCCCTCGTGGAACGGGCGCGTCCGGACGTCGACCGTGGTCAGGGGGGCGGCCATCAGACCGCGCACTCACCCTCGCCGCGCTCGACCTTGTACGGTTCCGAGCGGTCCCAGTCGATGAAGTGGGCCAGGTTCTCGGCGTTGAACTCGACGGGCATCTTCAGCTCGGCGACGAGCTCTTCGAAGCGGTCCGTCCCGACGCGCTCGACGAAGTCGTTGAACGCCTCGTCGGGGTTGCGGTCGGACTCGTAGAAGCGCAGCCAGCGCTCCACCGCTTCGGGGACTCGCTTGGCGGGCAGGCGGGCCTTCAGCCTGTGGCAGTAGATGACCTCACCGCCCTCGTAGTTGCCACCCAGGTGCGCGATGTAGGCAGGGATCGTCTTGTCGCCGACCTTGATCGATGCGCCGTAGAAGCCGATGTTCGCGATGTGGTGCTGGCTGCAGCCGTTGGGGCAGCCGGACATCTTGATGTGGACCTTGCGGGTCAGCTCGTCGGTGATCGCCATCGCCTCGACCCGGTCTTGGATCGCCCGGTTCAGCCCCATCGAGGAGGTGATGCCGAGCTTGCACGAGTCGGTCCCGGGGCAGGAGACGACGTCGGTGATCTCGTCCTGGCCGGCGTCGGCGAGGCCAAGCTCGACGAGGCGGCTGTAGACGTCGTAGACCGACTCGTCGCGGACCCACCGCAGGACGACGTTCTGCTGCACGGTCACCCGCGCGTAGCCGCCGGTGAACTCGCGCATGATCGCGGCGATGCCGCGGAATTGCTCCGGGGTGAGGTCGCCACGCGTGACCTTCACGGACACGGTCGAGAATCCCTTCTGGCGCTGCGGTGCGACGTTCGACTCGACGAAGCGGTCGAAGTCGGAGCGGTCGCCGTTGGGGCTTGAGGCCTGCGCCGGCGCGGCGGGCGCGTTGGCCTCCTCGTCCTCGTAGAACATCAAGTGCTCGATCGAGAAGTCGCGCTCGGCGACCCAGTCGCCCTCGAGCTCCTCCTCGACCATGTCGCGGAAGGCGTCGATCCCGATCTTGTCGATCAGGACCTTGATCCGGGCCCGGGCGCGGTTGACGCGCAGCCACTCCTGGCGGTCGAAGAGCCGGAACACGGCCTCCGAGATCTTGAGGAAGTCGCCGTTGTCGAGCTCGACGAACTCGTAGAGGGTGGGGGCGACGCGGGGCATGATCGAGGTGCCGCCGCCGACCCGGATCTCGACGCCCTTGACGCCGTCGCGGATGCGCGGGATGAAGCCGATGTCGTGGATGCCGGTTATCGCCACGTCCTCGTCGGTCGCGGTGAACGCGGTCTTTACCTTGCGCGGCATGAGTTGCGTCGTCGGGTGGCGCACGAAGTAACGAACGTAGGCGCCCGCGTAGGGGGTGATGTCGAAGAGCTCGCCCTCGGTGACGCCGGCGAACGGGTCGCCGGTGACGTTGCGGACGGTGTTGCCGCAGCCCTCGCGGGAGGACAGGCCGGAGTCGGAGATGCGCCGGATCAACTCCGCCATGTCGCGCAGGGGGATGTGGTGGATCTGGATGTTCTGGCGGGTGGTGATGTGGCCCTTGTTGAGCGGGGCGTACTCCTCGACGACGTCGGCGAACATCTCCATCTGGTCGGGCGTGATGCCGCCCATCGGCAGCTTCACGCGGCACATCTGCACGTCGGGCTGGCGCTGGCCGTAGACGCCCTGCTTCAGGCGGAAGCCGATGAACTGATCCTCGGGGGTCTGGCCCTCAAGGAACTTCTCGGCCTCGTTGTCGAAGTCGTCGAACTCGCGCTCGATCGCCGGGATCCAGTAGCCCGGCACGTTGTCGTAGACCTCCGGGTTCTCGAGCGAGCCCCGCCTGCCCTTCCCCTTCTGGGGCTTGCGGTGGTTGACGTCGAGCTTGTGCTCGGCGGCGATGCGCTCGGCGGCGGTACCTGGCTCCCGGGAATCGGTCTTCGTCCGCTCGGGGGCGGCGGTGGGCTCCATCGGCGGGAGTATGGCATAAAGCCCTAATCCCGATTGGGATTAGGGTATTTCGAGGGCCGGAAGGCGCCTACTCGCAGCCGGTCGAGTCGTCGTTGCCCGCCTCGCCCACGCAGCGGTCAATGCCCAATCCGCCGTTCAGGTCGTCCGCGCCATCGCCTCCGTAGAGGCCTGCCTCGATCGTGGTCAGGCGGTACGCCACGGTGCCCGAGTCGTTGCCCCGCTCGCCCTTCAGCAGGTCGTTGCCGCCGACTCCGTGAACCTCGTCGCTTCCCCTGCCGGCCGCCACCCGGTCCGCGAACGGCCCGGTATAGATGAGGTCGTTGCCGTCGCCTCCGCAGACGCGGTCGCCGGCGCCGTGGGCCTCGACGAAATCATCGCCTCCGCCCGCGACGATCACGTCCGGGCCGGGGGTGCCGGAGATGTCGTTATCGGCCCCCGCCGCGGACGATCGTGGCCTGCTGGCCGAAGCAGGAAGGCCCGCCGGCGGTGGACCCGCTCACGGCGAGCATCAGCACGACCCCCACCGCCGCCAGGGCACCCGCCCCGGCGGCTCCTCGTCGCAGCCTCATTTGTCTAGTCAACGTCGGTGTCCTCGATGATGAACGCCACCCGGACGTGGGCGCGGTACTCGTCGAGGTTTTCGCCACGGATTCCGGTCGAGACGATGTCCACGGCGCGGATGTTGCGCAGTGACCCGGAGGCCTGCTGGAGCGCCTGCTTCGCGGCATCGTCACTCGACGTCTTCGAGCTGCCGACCAGCTCGATGATCTTGACTACGGCCATTCTCTCCTCCTCCTGGCCCGCGCACGTCGCCGGCCGCTATCAGGGTTCTATCCGGTTTGCCCCCGACGTGCAGGCGAATGACCCCAGATCGCAGCGCTCACTTGCCGGGCCGAGATGCCCTCCTCGAGCGCGGCCCGCTGCCAGCCGCTGACGGGCTCACCGGCCGTGGGGGCCGGTGCGGTATCGGCGAGGAACTGCTCGAGCGCGGCCACGATCGCCGCGGCCTCGGTCTCGGATGCGGGGCCGGAGACGATCTCGATCTTTGGCCTGGGTGGCCGACGCTGGCCGTTGGTCGCCATCCGGGGAATCTAACCTGCTCGCCGTGAGCGGGATCCCGATCTTCGACGCCGAGGCGATCCTCGCGGCCGTTCCCGCCGAGGCCGCCGTCGAGCGCACCCGCGTCGCGTTCGAGCGACACGCAGCCGGCGAGTGGGTGATGCCGGCGAAGGTCTACCTCGACGCGCCGCCTGACGGCGACTTCAGGGCGATGCCGGCGCGCGGCGACGGCTTCGCACTGCTCAAGTGGGTGACGTCGTTTCCCGCCAATCCCCAGCGCGGGCTACCGGTGGTCGCCGGAGCGCTCCTGCTATCGAGCGCCGAGACGGGCGAGCTGCTGGCGATCATGGATTGCGCTGCCGTTACCTCGCTTCGGACCGGGGCGGCCGCAGCGGTGTCGGCGCTGGCGCTGGCGCCGGAGGGGGCGAAGAGCGTCGGACTTATCGGGTGTGGGGTGAACGGGGCGTGGGCGGCTCGGTGCCTCGCGGCGGCTGGCTATGAGGAGGGGGTCTGCTTCGACCCCAGGGGTGGGGCCGCCGCATCGCTCGCTGAGGAGTTGGGCTGGGTAGGAGGGGGGCGGGATGAGGCCGTCGCGCAGGACGTCGTCGTCACCGTGACCCCGGCGGCGGAGCCGGTCGTCCTCGAGGCCGACCTGTGCCGCGGCCAGCACCTCGCGGTGCTGGGCGCCGACGCCCACGGCAAGGCGGAGGTCGAGCCCGCTGCGCTGGCTCGCTGCTCGCTGTTCTGCGACGAGTGGGAGCAGGCTTCCGGGGGAGGCGAGCTCTCGGGCCCGGTGGCCAGGGGCGAGATCGACCGCGGGCGGGTCAGGCAGCTCGGCGACGTGCTGCGCGGCACCGTGTCCGGGCGCGACCACGACGCAGAGATCACCCTCTTCGACTCGACCGGGCTGGCGGTCCAGGATTTGGGGATCGCGCTCGCGGTGTTCGAGGCGTGGCGCTCGGGTGGGATCGAGGCGCCGCTTGTGGCCCTTTGATCGCTCTCGAGCCTTCGCGTCGGCGCGCGCCGCTCACTAAGCTTGTTGCCGGGAGAAGAGTTTCCTCGGGCATTGGCAGAGAGACGGCGACAGCGAAGGACACGGCCTGGGCTGCTTGCGGCCGCCGTCGCCGTGCTCGTCGCCGTGATCGGTGGTGGTACCTCGCAGGCGGGCATCGGGGAGATCACCGACCGGGCGGCCGGCGGTGAGGAGCCCGGCCTGCTCGACCGCCTGCTCGGCGGCGACGATGCTGGCGTTGGCGAAGACGACGACGACCACGGTCACCCGCACCCCGAGAGCTGTCCGAAGACGCTCGAGTCGGTTGGGGCCTGTCACCGCGACGTCCACGGGCCGCAGGAGGACTTCAGCGCTTTCGACGGCGACGCGGGTGACGGCGACGATGCCCGCGGGGAACATCACCCGCGCCCCCACGCCGCCGGAGCGGCCAAGCGGGGCGCCGGGGGCGACCATGCGACCGGACGCACCGCGGGCCTGACGACCCTCGAGCAGACGATCGAGGGGACCGGTGATCCGGACGACGGCTTCCAGACGCTCCGCCTGGGCGACGGCGAGCCGCGGATAATCCGCGAGGAGCTCGCCGAGGCGAAGAAGGGGCGCGAGAAGCGCAGGCGGTCGCTGCTCTACGTCGGGCAGACGACGGACTGGCAGCTTGCCGACGAGGAGTCGCCCGCCCGGGTGGAGTTCCTCGACATCGCCGCGAACCCGCCCTTCCCCAACACCGTGAGCGCCGCCTGGCGCCCGCAGGAGGCGCTGGGGCCGGCTGCGGTCGAGCAGTCGGTCCTCCAGCTCAACCGCTTCGCCGACGCGGGCCCCGTCGCGCACCGCGGCGGGGGGCGCGCGCCGATGGACATGGTCCTGATGACCGGCGACCAGGCCGACAACCAGCAGCTCAACGAGACCGATTGGGTGGTGCGGCTGCTCGAAGGGGGGCCGATCGACCCCAACAGCGGCACCGACCCCTCCTCGTGCCCGCCCGGCCAGCAGCCGAGCGGGCAGACCGCGGACCCCGCGCTCTACGCCGGCGTTCAGGACTACGACGACTACGCCGAGGGCCAGCAGTTCTACGACCCCGACCAGCCGATCGGCCCCAAGTACGCGGACTGGCCGACGTACCCGGGCCTGATGGACCGCGCCCAGGAGGCGTTCACCGCGCAGGGGCTCGACGTGCCCTCCTACGTGGTCCTCGGCAACCACGACGCGCTCGCCCAGGGCAACGAGAAGGCGATCGCGCCCTTCGAGGCGGTCGGGGTGGGATGCCTCAAGCCGCTCGTGCCCGCCGCCGACCTGACCGAGGTCGCCGACATCCTGGACCCGATCTACCTGGCCGGACTGCTGGTCACGAACCCCTCCCAGCTGATGCTGGTGCCGCCGGACGAGCGGCGCCAGTACGTCAATCGCGCTCAGTACAAGGCGCGCTTCGACACCGGCGGCCAGGACGACGCGCACGGGTTCGGCCTCGTTGACCCGGCCGAGGACGCCGCCTCGAACGAGGCCGCCACTTACTACTCGTTCAGCCCCAAGCCCGGCCTTCGCCTGATCGGCCTCGAAACCAACTGCGACGGCGGGGTGACCGGGCCGTCGGCGAGCGGCAACATCGACGACCCGCAGTGGCAGTGGCTCCAGGGCGAGTTGCAGGCCGCGAGCGACGCCGACGAGCTGATCGTCGTCTACGGTCACCACCCGATCGGAAACCTCGACTGCGACGTGCCCGACGAGACGCCGCCACTGTGCGCGAGCGACGACTCCCACGGTCACGACATCAACCCCGGCTGCGATGCCGACCCGCGTGACTCCAGCCCCCTCCACTTCGGCGACGACCTCACCGAGCTCTTCCACCAGTTCCCGCACGTGGTGACCTACATCGCAGGCCACACCCACGAGAACACCGTGTCCGACTTCGATAACGCGGGCGGCGGACCCGGTGACTTCTGGGGGATCGAGACCGCGTCATTGGTCGATTGGCCGCCGCAGAACCGGCTGATCCAGCTGATGGACAACTGCGACGGCACGCTGTCGATTTTCGGCACCACCCTCGACAGCAAGGCGCCCGCGACCGCCCCGGCTTCGGGGTCGGACGCCGCCGGAATGACCGAGGCCGACCTCGGATCGGTCTCGCGCACCCTCGCCTACAACGACCCACAGGCCGGCGCGGGGACCGGCGACGGCGAGCCGAAGGACCGCAACGTCGAGCTGCTCCTCGACGATCCTCGCGAGGACCCCCCGAGTTGCGCCGGCAAGACGGACGGGCCCGGCGACGATCCGGGTCCCGGGGGCAACGGCCCATCGGCCGCCCCCGACCCCGACGCGGCCGGCTCGCTCCCGTTCACAGGCCTGGTGGTGGGGGCGCTGGCGCTGATCGGGGCGGCCCTGTTGGCCAACGGGCTCCTCACCCGAGCTCTCGCGGCCCGGCGCGCCAGCCGTCCCTAGCAGGCCTTGGGGAGTCCTGCCTTGGCGGACGGGAGCACGCGCACCTTGACGCTTGTCTTCTCCCAACCCGACTTGATTCGCACCCTGGCAGTTCCCGGGCAGCGAGCGCGAAAGGCGCCGGAGATCGTCTGGCGGCGCTCTTTGCGGCGCGGGTCGTCTTCGTCGTCGGCGATCGGTGAGAGGATGCGGCGGTTACCGGTGGTCCAGATCCGAGCAGGCGTCGTCAGCTTGCTCGCGTTCGGAGCCGAAGGATCGGGGTCGCGCAGGGCCAATGCACTCACCAGCGGCCCCTCCTTGGTGGGCTGTGCGCCGAAGGCCTCGAACTGCCCGACCTCGCCGCGCTCCAGCGAGACCGGCCCGTTGATCGTGATCCCGTCCTTGGTGAACACCGGCACGGTGTCCGTGAACCTGACCTGGCCCCGGCGCACGTGCAACAGCCGGTAGCCGTGCCAGTACCCGGAGTCCACGCCGGCCTCCTCCAGCGGCCCGACGTAGACCTCGCCTCCTGCGCCTCCGTCCACGTAATAGGGCACCGCGCCGGCCTGGTACTGCCACTGCCCCTTGATGTGGCCGGTGAACACCCCGTCGACTCCGGCCTGGGCGGCCGCCTGCTCGAACAGCGCGTTGTCCGGTGAGCTCCCCTCGCCCATCGTGTGGGCGGACGTTGTGGGCTCCATGTGGCCCGGGCGATCGTCCTGCGTGGGCATGTGCATGACGACGAAGAGCAAATCGCCCTCCGCGTTCGCCTTCGCCGCCTCCGCGCCCAGGAAGTCGTACATGGTCTGATTGCCTTCGGCATCTGGGAAAGGCGGGCTCTGGTAGGCGTCGCAGTTGATGAACGAGAAGCAGGAGTTGTCCAGATAGACCCAGCGAACGGGGCCGTACTCGAAGGCGTAGTGCGAGGAGGCGCCCGCAGGATCGGAGGCGGGTCGCGCGCGGGGCCGGAACTTGGGATCCGTGATCGGCGCTGCATCGCCGAACGGGTAGGGCCGATCGCTGAATACGTCGAGGTAGTTCGCGATGCTGCCTCCGTTTACCGACGACCCGATGCCCTGTGTTCCCGGCGGCGAGCGGTCATGGTTCCCGACGGCTGCAAAGTATGGAATCTCCATGCGGTCGTACCGGCGCATCACCTGCTTCCACATCTCCAGGCTGTCGACCGCGTTGTCGGCGTCCTTGTCGGCCGACATCGACACGAGGGCGGGCCTGTAGCGGGCGGTATCGCGAACCACCTTGGGCAGGATCCGAAGCCCATCGTCATCGTTCCAGTGTTCCTCGCCGTAGTGGACGAAGGTGACCCCCTGGCGCGGCACCGGCGGCCACGGATGCTTGGCGCGGGTCGCCTCGGCCGGTGCCGTCAGGCTCGAAACGACCACGGCGGTGAACGCCGCCAGGGCCGCGCGCCGGATCACGGCGTTGACGATTTCTGCAGCGCCTGGCGGACCTTGTCCGGGTAGCGGAAGATCTGGTCGAGGCTGGCGGGCTTCACCTCGTACCCGAGCTTGTCCAGGTAGCCGGTCGTCTCCATCAAGGTGAGGTCGTGGGGCTTCGGGCGTTTTGCCGCAGCCGCTCCATCCTGCGTCGAGCAGGCCGACGTCTGGGACTCCAGGAACTCGTACATCGGCAGCTCGGGGGGTTCCATGTTCTTGCGGTTGAAGTTGAACGTGCGACCGATGTTGGACGCGTAGCGGTGTCGCTTGTTCAGGTGGCCGAGGCCGAACCGGTAGGAGATGAGCTTCAGGATCGACTCGTGGGTCACCGGCATGTGGCTGACGCCGCCCTTGCGCGTGTACGGCGAGATCGCGACCCCCGGAGTGCGGAACCCGGTGAGGGACCAGTCGTTGTTGATGTCCGCGGGGTTGCTGCGCTGGTCGGGCACGAAGCGTGGCTTCACGTGGTCGAAGAACCCGCCCCACTCGTCGTAGTCGATGAACATCACTCCGCGCTCGTAGTGGGGCGACTCCATGAACGCGTGCGCCACGTCGGACATGAAGGCCTGGCCCAGGCGCACGTCGCCGTGGGGGTGCTCGTCGGCGGAGAGCCCGTCGCCGCCTCCACCGTCGCGGAACGGCGGATCCACGAAGCAGATGTTCGGGAGCGTGCCCAGGGCGGCCTGGGTGTAGAAGGTGTTGATCGACTTCGTCCACGCCAAGCCGCGCAGGCCGTAGAGGCCGGAGAACGGAAGGTCGGAGTTGTAGTAGCCGACCGAGATCCCGTTGGCCTCGGCGCGGTCGAAGATCGTCTCCCAGGTGAAGCCGAGGTCCGGGTTGGTCGGGAACTCGTTTGACTTCTGGCCCCCGTTCTGGGCGCCCCACTGGTAGTGGCGGTTGGGGTAGGTCGAGGCCATGATCGAGCAGAACCAGCGGTCGTAGAGGGTGAACGCGTCGCCGGCGTGGGGGAGGAAGCCCAGGTCCTCCTTCTCGTAGTAGCCGATCGCGAACTCGTCGCTGCCGGTGCCCTCCATGTCGCCCTGCAGGAAGCGGTCGTTCTTGCCTTCGTGCCACTGCCAGCGCCCGCTGTCCCACCCGTGGGTGGGGTCGGGATGCCCGCAGCCCTGGAAGTCGGGGGTGAGGTGGTAGGTGTCGATCAGGTTGCCGTCCAGGTCCGGGTACGCCAGTCCCTCGTTGCGGGCGTCCGCGTCGGGGTGCCAGCCGAAGTAGTGGTCGAACGAGCGGTTCTCCATCATCAGCACGACGATCGTGTCGATCGGCATGTTCTGCGGGCTGGGGAGCGGCCGCAGGCCAGCGCGGCGGGTGGCCTCGGCGACGAGGGTCTCCGCCGGCAGGGTCGCGGCCAGGCTCGCGCCGCCGGCCAGCATCGCGGTTCGCCCGAGGAACTCGCGCCGGCGCATGTAGGCGTCCGGGTGCTCGGCGGCGAGCTGCTCGGAGCGCTCGGGGCTCAGCTCGCCGTCGGCGAGCCGGTCTGAGTGGTCGCTGGGCCTCATGTCGGTTCGATCACTTCCTCACAGTCGAAGACGCCGTCCTCGACGTTGTCGACGATCGCGGTGTCGATGCCCCTCCCGCAGTCGAGGAAATCGGCCTCGCCATCGCGCGCTCGCAGGGTGTCGCCACCCTTGCCGCCGCGCAGCAGGTCCTCGCCGGGACCGGGGCGGAGCACGTCGGCGCCTTTCGCCGCGCGCAGGGTGTCGCCCTTCCCCCGGCCGATAAGTGTGTCCGAGCCGCCGAGGCCGCGCAGCAGGTCGCGCTGGGGCCCTCCCACGAGCCTGTCGGACCCGTCGGTCCCCTCGACGACGACGCCAAAAGCCGAGGCGGCGAGCGCCAGGCAGATCGTTGCGCCCGCGCCCATCCCGACGCGTGCCGCCGCGCGACGGCTGCGGGCCATCATTCGCTCGGTACTCGGCGTGCCGCAGGCATCAACGGTGATCCTAGGCTGCGCAGGGCCTCGGTGCGCCGGTCCAGCCCAATCTTCACAAACCCTTCACGAAGGCCATGCGCGCCGAGGCGGCTGTGGGCGCCGCGGGTCCGCTCAGGCCTCGCCCTGCCGCCACGGGGAGGAATCCGGCCCGGCAGTCGGGCCGGATTCCATCCGGTGCGGGAGGGGCTTCGGGTGCGTGCCTTAGGAGGGGCACAACGCTGAGCGCAGTTCGCGCGAAAGCGCATCGCGGTCCCGCCTCAGGCGCCGATTCGTGACGCGGAACGTCCGCAGGCCGGCGAGCTGGAGCGTCATGTCGCGCCGACGGTCGAGCTCGAACTGCTCGTGCGTGCGGTGAAAGCCCCACGAGTCGAGCTCCACGACCACGCCGCGGTCGGGCCAGTAGCAATCGACGGTCCAGCCCTCGACCTCCACGTTGACGAGTGGGATCGGGAGGCGCTCGCGCGTGCAGAAGCGCAGGAAGTCGCGCTCGAGTGGCGACCAGGTGTCCACGCTCGGAGCGCATTCGAGCGCGAGGGCGGCGAGGCGTCCGGTGCCCCTGCGGTTGCCCCGACATAGTGCATACAACGCACTGGGATCCAGGATGTCGCGTCTGTCGGCGCCCTCGACGGCGTTACGCAGCTGGCCTGGGGAGGCCCACGCCGCGTAGCCAACCAGGGCCTGCTCGGCCGAAGTCGCGGGAATGCCCTTCACGATCTTCAGGTCCGCATCGCCTCGGCCGCTTCGATGAAACCGGATGCCCGGGCGACGCCGTCCGCCGGTGGGCGTCGTCACGTGGATGGGGCCCTCGATCGGCCGGACCAGGTCCCAGAGCTCGCAGGCGCTGCGGTGGCTGAGGCGAGCATGCTCGCCGCCGGCGAGGACGGCGGCCATCCACCCGGCCTCGCGGGTGAACGGGGAACCGGCGACGGCGTAGACACCCAGGTGAACGATGATCAGCCAGCCGCGCTCCACCGCGCGGGAGATCGCGTGGCGCCCGACGCTGGCTTCGAGGAGCTGGGGCCGGGCGATCCGCCCGTGCTGGCGCGCAGCGATCCTCCCGGCCTCCACGGGGAGGGATCCGGCCCGGCGGTTGGGTTCGATCTCATCCACTGGCGCAGGGTGGGCCAAGCGGGCGCGCGGGTGGCGCGCGGAATGTGCCGAAGGTTTCGCGGCCGCGCCCGGAGGGGGCGCGGGAGAGAGGCGAGGCCGGCGTGCCGCCGCTACAGCGGGATGTTTCCGTGCTTGCGCTTGGGCTGCTCGACGCGTTTGGTCTGGAGCATGCGCAGCGCCCGGATCAGACGGGGGCGGGTCTGGTGCGGCTCGATGACGTCGTCGATGTAGCCGCGCTCTGCCGCCGCATAGGGATTGGCGAAATGCGCCTTGTAGTCCGAGATCAGCTTCTCGCGGCGCTCGTCGGGGGTCGGGGACTGGGCGATGTCCTTGCGGTAGATGATGTTCACCGCGCCCTCCGGGCCCATCACCGCGACCTCGGCCTGCGGCCAGGCGAAGTTGAAGTCGGCGAGCATGTGCTTGGAGTTCATGACGTCGTAGGCGCCGCCGTAGGCCTTGCGCGTCACCACCGTCAGCTTCGGCACCGTGGCCTCCGTGAAGGCGTAGAGCAGCTTTGCGCCGTGGCGGATGATGCCGCCCCACTCCTGCGCGGTGCCGGGCATGAAGCCGGGCACGTCGGTGAACGTGAGCAGGGGGATGTTGAAGGCGTCGCAGGTGCGCACGAACCGAGCCGCCTTCTCGGAGGACTCGATGTCGAGCACGCCGGCGAGGTGCTTGGGCTGGTTGCCGACGACGCCCACGG
>JBPCKC010000082.1:0-50202 GCA_051004675.1 Solirubrobacterales bacterium | reverse complement strand
GTCGCGGCCTACGAGCGCGGCGGCGCGGCGGCCGTCTCCGTCCTCACCGACGAGCCCCACTTCCACGGCTCGCTGGCCGACCTCGGGGAAGCCCGCTCCGCGACCGGCCTGCCGATCCTGCGCAAGGACTTCATCGTCGACCCCTACCAGCTCTGGGAGTCGGTGATCGCCGGCGCCGACGCGGTGCTCCTGATCGTCGCGGCGCTTGCCGACGAGGACCTGAGGCTCCTCTGGGAGGAGGCGGGCGCGCTCGACCTCGACTGCCTCGTCGAGGTCCACGACGAGCGCGAGCTCGAGCGCGCGCTCGAGGTCGGCGCCGACGTCCTCGGGATCAACAACCGCGACCTGCGGGACTTCTCCGTCGACGTCCACCGCACCCACGAGCTGATCACGGATGTCCCCGCGGGCAAGACGGTCGTCTCCGAGTCCGGCTACTCCAGCCCGGACCAGTTCGAGGAGCTCGAGCGGATCGGCGTCGACGCCGTGCTGGTCGGCGAGGCTCTGATGCGGGCGTCCGACCCCGAGGCCGCGGTGCGCGCACTCACCGGTGACGAAGAGGCCACCCGCGAGCACTACCTGGAGCGGGCCTCCGAGGAGTAGCCGGCAGTGCGCGCGCGTGGTCGTTGAGCCGGCACGGTCTCCTGCCGGCGATGATCGACCGCCTGGGTCCGCAAACGGGCTCAGCCCCTCGGCCATACTTACCCGCATGCGGGTGAAGTTCTGTGGCATCACGAGGATCGAGGACGCGCGGGAGGCCGCGCGCCTTGGCGCTTGGGCGGTTGGGTTGATCCACCACGAACCCAGTCCCCGACGGGTCGATGGCGCCGTCGCCGCCGAAATCGGGGCCGAGCTGCGTCGGCGGGTGGACGTGGTCGGCGTGTTCGTCAACGCCCCGCTCGACGACGTCGTCTCCGCGGCCGAGGACGAGTCGCTCACGATGCTCCAGCTCCATGGCGACGAGGGTCCGGCCTTCTGCCAGGAGGCCGCCAGGCGCAGCGGCTGCAAGGTGATGAAGGCGTTTCGGGTTCGAAGCTCGGCGGACATCCAGGCGGCCGAGGCCTTCAGGACCGACCTGCACCTCTTCGACGCGTATCGGCCCGGAGCCCCGGGCGGGACGGGGGAGAGCTTCGATTGGGAGCTGCTGGCCGGTCGCCGCTCGGAGATTTCGTGCGTGCTCTCTGGGGGCCTCGACCCCGATAACGTCGCCGATGCGATTTCGGTCGTACGGCCCTACGCCGTTGACGTCGCGAGCGGCATCGAGTCCGAGCCGGGAGTGAAAGATCACGGCCTGATGGCCAGGTTCATCGAGAACGCGCAGATCGCCTCGGCAGGAGCCGCCGCCGAGGGTGAGCCGGCATGAGCGCCTCGGGCCCCGCCGGCGCAGCCGGCGGCGGCGGGGCCGGCGTCCAGGAGCGCTTCGGCGCCTACGGCGGGCGCTTCGTGCCCGAGGTGCTGATGGCGGCGCTCGACGAGTTGAGCGCCGCCTGGGCCGAGGCTCGGGTGGACGCCGGCTTCCAGGCATCGCTTGACCGCCTTCTCCATGACTTCGTTGGGCGCCCGACGCCGCTCTACCTCGCCGAACGGCTTTCCGAGCGCACAGGGAGGCGCGTGTACCTCAAGCGCGAGGATCTCGCCCACACCGGCGCGCACAAGATCAACAACGCCGTCGGCCAGGCCCTGCTGGCCGCGCGGATGGGCAAGGAGCGGGTGATCGCGGAGACGGGCGCCGGGCAGCACGGCGTGGCCACGGCGACGGCCTGCGCGCTCCTCGGCCTCGACTGCGTCGTCTACATGGGCACCGAGGACATGCGCCGCCAGGCGCCCAACGTCGAGCGCATGCGACTGCTCGGGGCCGAGGTCTCCGCCGTCGAGGCCGGCGCCCGCACGCTCAAGGAGGCGGTGAGCGCAGCGATCCGCGACTGGGTGACCAACGTCGCGAACACCCACTACATCATCGGCTCGGCGGTCGGCCCGGCGCCCTACCCGGCGCTGGTGCGGGACCTCCAGCGAGTGATCGGCGACGAGGCCCGCGAGCAGGCGCTCGCCGCCGAGGGAGCGCTTCCCGAGCGGGTGATCGCGTGCGTCGGCGGCGGCTCGAACGCCATCGGGACCTTTTACGCCTTCCTCGACGACCCGGTCGAGCTGATCGGAATCGAGGCCGGGGGGGAGGGGCTCGACGGGACTCGTCACGGGGCGTCGCTGGTCGCAGGGCGCACCGGCGTGCTGCACGGCGCGCTCTCGTCGGTCCTCGCCGACTCCGACGGGCAGATCCTCGAGGCCCACTCGGTGTCCGCCGGGCTCGACTACCCGGGGGTGGGTCCCGAGCATGCGCACCTGCGGGACTCGGGCCGCGCCCGCTATGAGGCGGTCACCGACGCCGACGCGCTGCTGGCCTTTCGCGAGCTGGCCCGCCTGGAGGGGATCGTGCCGGCGCTCGAGCCCGCCCACGCCATCGCCTGGCTGCTCGCCGATTCCCGGGTAGACCCCATCGCCCCGGGACGCGAAGCGGTGGAGGCGACGGGCAGTGGTTTCGACCTCGTCTGTCTGTCGGGCCGCGGCGACAAGGACATGGCCGAGGTCACGGCGCAACTCGACGAGCTCGATGGCTGAGACCCGGACCGCCACCGGCATCGAGCGGATCGATGCCGCCTTCGGCGCCGCTCTGAAGGCAGGCCGGGCGGCGCTCATGCCCTACGCGATGGGCGGGTTCCCGGAGGCCACGACATCGGCCGCCGTCCTGGCGGCGTACGTCGAGGGCGGCGCCGACGTGATCGAGCTGGGCGTGCCGTTCTCCGACCCGCTGGCCGATGGCCCGGTGATCCACTCGGCCGCGACCGCCGCGCTGCGCTCCGGAGCCACCCTCGACTCGGTGACCGAGCTGGCCGCCGGGGTGGCGCCCTCCGTGCCCGTGGTCCTCATGGTGTACGCCAACATGGTGCTCGCCCGGGGCCCGGCCGCTTTCGCGGCGAACCTCGAGGCGAGCGGGGTGGCCGGGGCGATCGTCCCCGACCTGCCGCCCGAGGAGGCCGCCGAGGTCCGTGCGGAGCTCGGCGGCCGCGGGCTCGCGTTCGTGCCGCTCGTGGCGCCCACGACCCCGCCGCCCCGCCGGCGGGAGATCTGCGCGGCCGCGAAGGGCTTCGTCTATCTCGTATCCGACACCCGCACTACCGGCGAGCGTGAGGCCCTTCCCGAGCATCTCTTCGAGCTGGTGGCCGCGGCGAAGGCGGATGCCGGCGCACCCGTGGCGGTCGGCTTTGGGATCGGCACGCCCGAACAGGCCGCCGAGGTCGGCGCCGCCGCCGAAGGGGTGATCATCGGAAGCCGCCTGGTCCGAGCCGTCGCCGGGGCTGACGGCGCCGCGGCCGCGGCCGCGGCCGTAGGCGAGTTCGTCAGGGCGACGCGCGCCGTCCTGGCCGCAGGCCGCTGAGGTAGGCTCCGGCCGATGCGGATGCTGATCTTCGCCATCGTGGGCGCAGTCGCCTTCATGGTCGCCTACGCGTTCGGCCTGGGCGGGACCGTGAGCACGCTGATCTTCCTCTTCGTCCTCACCAACGGCGTACTCGACCGCTGGGCGCAGCCCATTCTCGCGCGCCTGCGCCCGGATACCTAGAAGCGCCCGTAACCGAAACGCCTACTCGCGCTCCGCGAGCACCCGGCGCAGGATCTTCCCCGACGCGGACCGCGGGATCTCGTCGATCCGCTCCACCAGGCGCACCCGCTTCTGGGGCGAGACCTGCCCGGCGACGAACTCCATGATCTCCTCGTCTCTCACCTCGTCGCCGGCGACCACGAACGCCTTGGGCAGCTCGCCCGCCTCCTCGTCGGGAACGCCGATCACCGCGGCGTCGGCGATCGCCGGGTGGGAGAGGAGCAGCGCCTCGAGCTCGGCCGGAGGCACCTGGAAGCCCTTGTACTTGATCAGCTCCTTCAGGCGGTCGACGATCTCGAATTGACCGTCGGCGTCCACCTCCGCGATGTCGCCCGTGTGGAGCCAGCCGTCGGCGTCGATGGTCTCGGCGGTCGCCTCGTCGTTGTTCAGGTACCCCTTCATCACCTGGGGCCCACGGACCCACAGCTCGCCGCGCTCGACGTCCTCGCCCGTCTCGGGATCTACGATGCGGGCCTCGGTGTCGGGAACCGGGACGCCGATCTTCCCACCTGCGGCCTCCCCGGATCCGGGCGGGACCATGTGGGTCACCGGGCTGGTCTCGGTCATCCCGTAGCCCTGCATGACCTCGCAGCCGACCCGCTCGGCCACCTGCGCGGTCAGCTCGGGGCCGAGCGGCGCGGCGCCGGACATGATCAGCTCGAGCGAGGAGAGGTCCGCTTCGTCGATTGCCGGGTGCTTGGCGAGCGCGAGTGCGATCGGCGGGACCACGTACGCGCGGGTCACGCCGTGCTGGGCGATCAGCTCGAGGAACTGCTCGAGGTCGAAGCGCGGCATCGTGACGATCTTCGCGCCCGCGGCGAGCCCGAGGTTCATGATCACCGTCTGCCCGTAGATGTGGAAGAACGGGAGCACGGCGATCAGCACGTCGCCCTTGCCAGGGGCGAGGATGGCGTTGGACTGGGCGAGGTTGGCGACGAGGTTGCGGTGCGTGAGCATCACGCCCTTCGGCAGCCCGGTCGTCCCGCTCGAGTAGGGCAGGACCGCGAGATCCTCCGCGGGATCGATCTGGGGTGACGGGGCGGCGGCCGGGTCGCCCAGCAGCTCGGCGAACGGCGTGGCGCCCTCCGCTTCGCCGACCACGAAGACCTCCTCGATCCCGGCGGCCTCCGCCGCCTCGTTCGCGACGTCCAGAAACGGCGCGACGGTGATGAGGATGCGAGCTCGGCAGTCCTGAAGTTGATGGGTCAGCTCCCTGGCGGTGTAGAGCGGGTTGGCGGTGCTGTTCGCGGCGCCGGCGGCGCAGATCCCATGGAAGGCGATGGCGTACTCGGGGATGTTCGGCGCGAACAGGGCGACGACATCGCCGCGGCCGATGCGGCGCTCCGCGAGGCCGGCGGCGAGCGCGGCTGCCGAGCGCCGGAACACGGCGCCCGTGACCTCCCGGCCCGTGGACCCGTCGACGAGGACGACGGTGTCGTCGTCCGGAACGCCCGCGAGGACGTGGGCGGCGATGTCGGCGTCCGGGATCTCGATGCTCGGATGGGGGCTCGTGTACGGCAAGAATCCTTTTCGTAGCTCGGGCGCGAGCCTAGATCATGAGCCCCGCCACGCCCGCGCACGCGGGTGGCGGACCATCATCCCCACTGCGTATCGTGGGCGCGTGCGACTGGGAGTGCTTACCGGCGGCGGCGATTGCCCGGGGCTGAACGCGGTCATCCGCGCCGTGGTGCGAAAGGGGGCCGGCGCGTACGGGCATGAGTTCGTCGGCTATCGCGACGGTTGGCGAGGACCCCTCGAGGGGATCTCGAAACCGCTCGAGATCGCTGACGTACGCGGGACCCTCCCGCGCTGCGGCACGATCCTCGGCTCGTCGCGCACGAACCCCATCAAGGAGGCGGATGGGCTCGATCGCGTGCGCGGGACCCTGGAGCGCGACGGCGTCGACGGACTGATTGCGATCGGCGGCGAGGACACGCTGGGGGTCGCGACGAGGCTGCACCAGGCCGGCGTTCCGGTGGTCGGCGTCCCGAAGACCATCGACAACGACCTCGGCGCCACCGATTACACGTTCGGCTTCGACACCGCGGTCAACATCGCGATGGGCTCGATCGATCGCCTCCACACGACGGCGGAGAGCCACAAGCGCACGCTCATCGTCGAGGTGATGGGCCGCCACGCGGGATGGATCGCCCTCCACGCGGGGCTCTCGGGCGGGGCGAACGTGATCTTGATCCCCGAGCAACCCTTCGACCTCGGGCGGGTGTGCGCCTACATCGAGACCCGCTTCGAGAGCCAATACGCGCCCATCGTCGTCGTCTCCGAGGGAGCGGAGCCGGCCGGGGGGATGCCGATCGCCGACCCGGGTGCCACGGACGCCTTCGGACACGCGAGGCTCGGAGGGATCGGGCAGTGGCTGGAGGCGGAGATCGAGAGCGCGACCGGCCATGAGGCAAGGGCAACCGTGCTCGGCCACGTTCAGCGGGGTGGCACCCCCACCGCGTTCGACCGGGTGCTCGCCACCCGGTTCGGCCTGCACGCGATCGATGCGGCGCACGGTGGGAGCTGGGGGAAGATGACCGCTCTCCGCGCAACGGACATCGTGCTCGTCGATCTTGCCGAGGCCACCGCCGAGCTCAAGCTCGTGCCCACGGAGCTCTACCGCGAGGCCGAGGTCTTCTTCGGCTGATGCGAGGCCTCGCCCTGACGGGCGCACTACTCGTCGCCGGCGCGCTCGCCGGGGGCTGCGGCGGCAATGGCTCCGAGGGGGGCGAGCCCAGCCTCGCGGTCTACGTCAGCACGCCCCTCAGCGGCCCGCGGGCGGCAGATGGGCTCGCGGTCGCCGACGGCGCCCGGCAGGCGCTGAAGGAGGCCGGGGGAGCGGCCGCCGGCATCGCCGTCGAGGTGGTCGTCCTCGACTCCGGCCCCGGCGCCAGCGCCGCGCGGCCGACGGCCGAAGGGGCCGACCCGGTGCGCGCCGCCGCGAACGCCCGGACGGCCACCCAGGACTCCACGGCGATCGCTTACGTGGGCGAGCTCGACTCGGCGACCACCGGGACCTCGCTTCCGATCACCAACGACGCCCGCATGCTCCAGGTCTCGCCGACGGCCGGCGACGTCGAGCTGACCGCCCCGTTCGAGGGGTCCGACGAGGTCCCCGAAGAGACCCAGCCCTCCGGGGCTCGGACCTTCGGCACCCTGGCGGCGCTGGACGGCGACCCCCGCGAGCTGGGCGCGGAGGCGATGGCGCTCGTGCTCGACTCGGTCGAGCGCGCCGGCAATCCGCTGGACCGCGCGAGCGTGGTGGAGGCGTTCCTCACCACGGGCGAGCGCGACTCCGACGACCTGGGCGCGTACACGGTCGACGAGATCGGTGCCGCGAACCCCCTCTCGCCCTGAGTTGGCCGCGGGCCTCGGTTAGCGCAGCAGGTCCCGCAGCGCGGGCTCGAGCTCGGGCCAGCGGAACCCGTAGCCCAGGTCGAGCGCCCGCCGGGGAACGACGCGCAGCGAGGCGAGGATCGAGTCGGTCAGCTCGTGGCCGCGGAGGGCCGCCACGGCGAGCTTCGGTGCGGGAATCAGCGACGGGCGGCGCAGGACGCGTCCGAGCTGCTTCGAGAACTCCCGGTTCGTGACCGGGTTGGGGGCGCTCGCGTTCAGCGTGCCCGTGACCTCGGGGTTCTCGAGCGCCCAGAGGATCAGCCCCACCTCGTCGTCGCGATGAATCCACGGCATGTACTGGCGCCCGCTCGAGAGTGGGCCGCCGACGCCGAGCTTGAAGACGGGTAGAAGCTGCTTGAGCAGGCCGCCGTCCGGGTCGAGGTAGAGGCCGGTGCGCAGGATCGCCACCCGCACGCCGGAGGCCTCCGCGCCGCGCGCCTGCTCCTCCCATTCGACCACGAGCTGCGACAGCCACTCCGGGCCGGCGGCGGTGGACTCGTCGACGATCGCGTCGCCGTGGTCGGCGTAGTACCCAACCGCCGCCTGGCTGACGAGGACCTTGGGGCCTCCTCCGTCGACCGATGTCATCCCATCGACCAGGTTCCGCGTTGCCCGGACGCGGCTGTCGCGGATGCTCCGCTTGGCTTCGGGCGTCAAGCGCTGGTTGATCTCCTCGCCGATCAAATTGACGACCGCCTCGACGCCCGCGAACGCCTCCGCGGGAGGGCGCTCCGTGGTCGGCTCCCACTGGTGCCAGGTGGCGGTGGGGTTGGTCGTGCGCACCCGAGCCGGGTCGCGGCTGAGCGCGACGACCTCGTTGCCGCGCGCCAGAAGCGCATCGGCGACGGCCGAGCCGATCAGCCCGCTCGCCCCCGTGATCAGAACCCTCATGTCGCCGTGCCCGCCACGTTCGGTCCGTTACCCGCGGATCCGAGCAGGCTAACGCGGCTGCGCCGCCGGCTGCCGAGACCCGGCCGCCGAGCACGACGAGCGGCGTGGGCTTCGACTGAGCCGGATCACTCGATCGCGGCGAAGGTCCCGGTCTCCTCGGAGACCCGGGCCAGGCCCGCGCGCCGCGACTCCTCGACCACGGCGCGGGCTACCGCCGGGGCCACGTCGCGGTCGAAGACCGAGGGGATGATGTAGTCCTCGGAGAGGTCCTCGTCGGCGACCACCTCCGCGATGCCCTGCGCCGCCGCCAGCTTCATCTCCTCGGTGATCTGGGGTGCACCCGCGTCGAGCGCGCCGCGAAAAATCCCCGGGAAGCAGAGCACGTTGTTGATCTGGTTCGGGTAGTCGGACCGGCCCGTGGCCATGATCCGCACGTAGGGCTCGGCCTCCTCCGGCATGACCTCGGGCGTGGGGTTCGCCATCGCGAAGACGATCGCGTCGTCGGCCATCCGCTTCAGGGCGGCGGCCTCGATCAGCCCGGGTCCGGAGAGACCGATGAAGACGTCGCAGCCGTCGATCACCTCGGAGGGCTGACCCTGGAGGCGGTCGGGGTTGGAGTTCTCGGCGTACCAGCGCTTGATCTCGCTCATCCCGCCGGAGGTGTAGTCCTCGCGCTCGGTGGAGAGCGCCCCCTGCCGGTCACAGCCGATCACGTCGGTCACGCCCGAGGCCAGCATCATCTTCGTCACGGCCACGCCTGCCGCGCCCAGGCCGAGCACCATCACACGCAGCCTCTCGATCGGCTTGTCCACGATCTTCAGCGCGTTGAACAGGGCGGCCATCGTGACGACCGCGGTGCCGTGCTGATCGTCGTGGAAGACCGGAATGTCCAGCTCGCGCTTGAGCGTCTCCTCGATCTGAAAGCAGCGTGGCGCGGAGATGTCCTCGAGGTTGATGCCGCCGAAGCCGGGCGCGAGCAGCCGCACGGTCTGGATGATCTCCTCGGGGTCGTTGGTCGCCAGGCAGATCGGCCAGGCGTCCACCTGGGCGAACTCCTTGAACAGCATCGCCTTGCCCTCCATCACCGGCATCGCGGCCTCCGGGCCGATATCGCCGAGTCCCAGCACCGCCGAGCCGTCGGAGACGACCGCGACGGTGTTCTTCTTGATCGTGAGGTCGAACGCCTTCGAGTGGTCGTTCGCGATCTCGGTGCAGACCCGGGCGACGCCGGGCGTGTAGGCCATCGAGAGGTCGTCGCGGGTCTTCAGCGGGTACTTGTTGGTCTGCTCGATCTTCCCGCCACGGTGCATCGCGATCGTGCGGTCCACGTAGTCGAGGACGCGCGCCCCGCGGGTCGAGCCGATCGCCCGCAGGATCTGCTCCCAGTGGCGCTGGTCGCGCGCGTCGATCGTGAACTCGCGCACCCGCTTGCCCTCCGCGCCCGCGCCCGGCACGAGGTCGACACCCTGAAGCGCCCCACCCGCCGCGGCGATCTCCGCGGTGAGCTTGCCCAGCGGCTCCTGGCGCGCTTCGAGCTCGACGCGCACGGTGACGGAGAACTGAGCGCTTACGGAGGCGGCAGCGGCCACGGGCGTTGGATCATAGGTAGCGGCCCGAGCCCGGCGTGGGCGCTTACGACCGCGCGAAGCCGGCGCGCGTGGCGCCTCGGTCCTGATATGCGGTACCGACGCGACATGGCGGGGCCTGCGGAGCCTCCTCGCGCGGCCCTAGGATGAGAATGTGCCCCCCGCGTCCAAGCCGAAGCCCGGGAAGCCGGCGACGGCGACCGGGGCGACCGAGGGCGAGCTCTTCCTGATCGACGGCAACTCGCTGGCCTACCGGGCCTTCTTCGCGCTCCCGGAGTCGATCGCGACCGCCGACGGACGGCCCACCAACGCCATCTACGGCTTCGCCTCGATGATGGTAAAGCTCCTCACCGACTTCAAGCCGAAGGGCGTGATCGTGGCCTGGGACGCGGGTTGGTCGGGTCGCGAGAAGCAGTACTCGGAGTACAAGGCGCAGCGCAAGTCCCGTCCGGACCTCCTCAAGGAGCAGTGGCCGCACCTCGCGCCGCTCGCCGAGGCCTTCGGCTTCACCAACGTGAAGGTCGATGGCTACGAGGCCGACGACGTGATCGGCACCCTCGCTCGCAAGGCCAGCGCGGCCGGCCTACCCGTGATGGTCGTCTCCGGCGACCGCGACGTCTATCAGGTGGTCGGCGACGGCATCCGGGTGATGACGACTTCGCGCGGCGTCACCGATACGCGGATCTATGACCACGACGGGGTCGTGGAGCGCTACGGCATCCCCCCCGAGCTGGTGCCGGACCTCATCGGGCTGAAGGGCGACACCTCCGACAACATCCCCGGCGTCCCCGGGATCGGCGACAAGACGGCCGCGCAGCTCCTGCAGCGGTTCGGCTCGCTGGAGGCGGTCCTCTCCTCGGTGGACGAGATCTCAGGCGCGAAGCGCAAGGAGAACCTCACCAACCACGCCGAGGACGCGCGGGTCTCCAAGCAGCTCGCGACCCTGCAGTACGACGTGGCGGTGGACATTGACCCCGCCGATGCCATGCGCGGCGCGCCGGACCGCTCACGGCTGCGGGAGGTCGCCGCGGAGTTCGAGCTGCGGCAGGTGATCGCGCGCCTGGAGGAGGAGTTCGACGAGGTCGTACCGGGTCGGCCGGTGGACGAGACGATCAAGGTCGAGGCCGCGGAGGGGACGCTGGGCGATCTCGGCGAGGGCCCCCTGGCGATGGCGATCGTGGACGGCCGCTTCGGCGCCACGGACGGGAAGAAGGTGCTCACCGGCCCGGCCGGGGACCTGCGGGCGCTGGCGGCCGATCTGGGCGGGCGCGGTCTGGTGGCACATGACGCCAAGGGGCTCGGAGGAGAAGGGGGGACGGGGCTGATCTCGGTCGCCTCCGAGAGCGTCGTCCTGGCGCACGACACGATGGTCGCCGCCTACCTGATCGATCCCGCTCGGCGTGTCTACTCGCTCCACGAGCTGGCGGCGGACGCGGGGCTGGCCGCGGCGCCCGCCGGGGCCGACCCCGGGCAGCTCTCGCTCGAGGCGGAGGAGGGTGAGGCCGCGGGCGATCCCGCGGTGGACGCCCGCCTCACCCACGAGCTGGCCGACCGACAGCGGGAACGGATTACCGAGTTCGGGCTCGAGCGGCTCCTCGGAGAGGTCGAGCTGCCGCTGGTGGAGGTGCTCTCGGCCATGGAGCGGGTGGGGATCCGCCTCGACGCGGAGCGGCTGGCCGAGATCGGCGAGGGGATGGCCGAGCGGATCGCGACCCTCCAGGCCGAGATCTTCGACCTCGCCGGCCACGAGTTCACGATCGGATCGCCTCAGCAGCTCGCCGAGGTGTTCTTCAACGAGCTGGGGCTGACGAAGAAGCGCCGCGGCAAGACCGGATTTTCGACCGACGCGAGGGTCCTGGCGCAGATCCGCGACGAGCATGAGATCGTCGGCAAGGTCGAGAGCTGGCGCGAGCTGACGAAGCTCAAGAACACCTACCTGGATTCCCTCCCGGGGCTGATCCGCGAGGACGGGCGGATACACACGACCTTCAACCAGGTGACCGCGGCGACCGGACGGCTGTCCAGCACCAACCCGAACCTCCAGAACATCCCGGTCCGCTCCGAGCTCGGACGGCCGGTGCGGGCCTGCTTCGTGACCGAGCCGGGATGGAGGTTGCTCTCCTGCGACTACAACCAGGTCGAGCTGAGGGTTCTGGCGCACGTTGCCGGCGAGGAGGTCCTGCGGGAGATCTTCGCCTCGGGCGCCGACGTACACGCGGAGACGGCCGCTGAGGTCCTGAGCATCGATCCGAGCGAGGTCGGGCCGGCCGAGCGCTCGAAGGCGAAGATGGTCAACTACGGCATCGCCTACGGGCTCTCGGACTTCGGGCTCGCGGACCGGATTCAGATCTCACGCGAGGAGGCCGGCGCCTACATCGACCGCTACTTCGAGCGGTTCCCCGCGGTCAAGGCGTTCATCGACGCCACCATCGAGCAGGCAGAAAAGGACGGGCTGGTGAAGACCTTGATGGGCAGGAGGCGACTGGTGCCCGAGCTGCGCTCCTCCCAGCGGCAGCGGCGCCTGCTGGGCGAGCGCCTGGCCGTGAACACTGTGATTCAGGGATCCGCCGCGGACATAATCAAGGTCGCGATGGTCCGCTGCCGGCGCGCCCTGGCGGAGGGCGGGCTGAAGACCCGCCTGATCCTCCAGATCCACGATGAGCTCCTCTTCGAGGGGCCCGAGGAGGAGATCGAGGCCGCGGCCGAGTCGATGCGGGCCGAGATGTGCGCGGCGTTCGATCTCGACCCTCCGCTCACCGTCGACTTGGGCATCGGGGAGGACTGGCTGGCCGCCAAGTAGCCGCGGGGCCGACGGGCTGCGTCGCCGGCGCCGGTACGATCGGCCGCGATGGACCGAAGCGTTGCAGTGGCCGCGGTGGCCGCGGTCGGAGCCCTGGTCGCGCTCCAGCCCGCGATCAACGCCGGGCTCGGCAAGGAGACGGGGAACCTGCCCGCGGCGCTCGTCTCTTTCGCGGTGGGGACGCTTCTGCTGGCCGTGATCGTGGGGCTCGCCGGAAAGGGCGGAGGCCTGGGCTCGACCTTCGAGGCGCCCTGGTACTACCTGCTCGGCGGCGTGCTCGGTGCCGCCTACGTCTTCACCGCGCTGGCGACCGTCGGCTCGATCGGCGCCGGGGGCGTCGCGGCGGCGACCATCACCGGCCAGCTCATCGCCTCGGTCGTGATCGACCGCCTGGGCATCCTCGGGCTCGAGGAGACCGCGATCACCTGGGATCGGCTGGTTGGAGTCGTTCTGCTGTTGGCTGGGACGTATCTGGTCGTGCGCTGAAAATAATCGGCGCCCGCGCCGCCGTAGCGTCCGCCCTGAGGCTACGGCCAGATGTCCCGGTCGGCGATCTCCAGCAGATTGCCGGCGGGGTCCTTGAAGTAGAACGAGCGGCCCCCGCGCGGCCATTCCTCCTCATGCGTGATCTCGATCGGGTGCGCGCGCAAGCGATCCTTCCAGGCCTCGTACTCACCGGGTTCGGCGACAAGACAGGCGTGGCCGGGGCCGGTCGTGCCGTGGTCGGCAACGGGCTCGTCGCGCTCGGTCAGCCGGGTGCGATCGAACAACAACAGAACTCCGGCTCCGACCCGGAGCGCTGTGCCGTCACTCCATCCGGCGACGACGGGTAACCCGATGACGTCGCGGTAGAGGCGTTCCATCGCCTCGCGTTGCCCGGGCTCGTAGTAGAGGCAGGTCTCGAGCACCCCCGCAAGCCGGGGGATGGGGTCGGCCATCGCCCCTAGGCGGCGATCGCCGAGCGCTCGCCGACCCGCGGGGTAGGCGCCTCCCTGGCGAACTCGGGTGGCGCGATGCGAAGATAGTGACCGAAGGACCAGTCCACGAACCGCTTGCTCTCGATCCCGCGAAGCATGAGCGCGAGCAGCCGTGGCGGCACCCGCGGGACCAGCCGCTGCGCGCGCAGCATCGACTCGAACTTCCAGCGGTGCGAGGCCGAGAACGCCGCGTAGTCGCGCAGGGCCGCCTCGCGGTCCTTCGTGCCCTCGAGGACCGCGCGCAGCTCGCGCCCGCACGCGATCCCGAAGTACAGAGCGGTGCGGATCCCCTCCGCCGTGAGCGGCAGGCAGTGGCCGGCGGAGTCGCCGGCGAAGAAGACGCCGTCGGCGGCGGCGGGGCGCAGCCGGTGGGGGATCCAGTTTCCCTGGTAGCGCACCGGCTCGCGCTCCAGGTCGGCGGCGAGTCGCACGGTTGGTTCCTTCACGTGATGGCGGGGATCGAAGGACCCCACGCCCACGCGGACCTCCTCGGTCGCGGGGAAGCTCCATCCGTAGCCGGCCGGAACGTAGTCGCGGTCGATCCAGATCTCCAGCTCGTCGCCGGCGCCCCACGGGTGCACCTCGAGCCCGCGTGAGAGCGGAGCGTCGGGCGGTTGGAACCCGCCGCCGGCGAGCACGCGCCGCCAGCCGAGCGCGTCGACCACGAGTGGGGCGCTCAGCTCGCCTCGGTCCGTCTGCACGACCGCCGCCTCCGCGCCGCCTCCGGGGGCCCCGAGGCGGCGAACGACGCCCTCGACCTTCGCCGTCTCGAACTCCGCGTCGCACTGGGCCCACAGCAGGCCGCACAGCTCGGGGTAGTCGAAGGTGGAGAACGTCCACGGCAGGCTCATGCGCACGGCGGTGTGGGGGGTATGGACGACGAGGTCGCCGAACGTCTGGCGCACGGCCGCGCCGAGTCCGAGGTTCCGCAGCCAATCGGTGGGCGCGGCACAGGCGGAGGTCTGCCGCTCGCCGATCTCGTAGCGATCCACGACCAGCACGTTCGCGCCGGAGCCCGTGAGCTCCCGGGCTACGGCCAGCCCGGCGAAGCTCGCGCCGCAGACGAGCACGTCCACCTCGCCGCCGAGCGGAGTGCGCTCGGCTCCGCGCTTGGTCGCACGCCTGGGCATTGCCGCGAGGGTACAGCCCGGAGAACGAATCGCTTTCTGCCAAACTGTTCCGCCGTGTCAGCGCCCGACACAACGACTCAGCCTGCGCCCGAAGCGCCGGAGGCACCCCCGGCCCCGCCCCCGGCGGCCAGCAACGGCGCGCCCGCGGACTTGATGATCGAGGTGGACGGGCAGCTCGTCCCCAACTACGACGCGACGATCAAGCCCTTCGACGAGGGCGACGTCGTGTCCGGCGACGTCGTTCGCATCGACAAGGACGAGGTCCTCGTGGACATCGGATACAAGTCCGAGGGGGTCATCCCGGCCAACGAGCTGTCCATCCGCCGCTCGGTCGATCCCGCCGACGAGGTCTCGCTCGGCGAGCGCGTCGACGCCCTGGTTCTGACCAAGGAGGACCAGGAGGGCCGCCTGGTCCTCTCCAAGAAGCGCGCGCGATTCGAGAAGGCATGGCGCAGGATCGAGGGCGCGGCCGAGTCGGGCGAGCCCGTCGAGGGCTCCGTCATCGAGGTTGTCAAGGGCGGTCTCATCCTCGACCTCGGCGTCCGCGGCTTCCTGCCGGCCTCGCTCGTCGACATCCGCCGGGTGCACAACCTGGACGAGTTCAAGGGTCAGACGCTGGAGTGCAAGGTCATCGAGCTCAACCGCAGCCGAAACAACGTGGTGCTGAGCCGTCGCGCGGTCCTCGAGGAGGAGCGCAAGGAGGTCCGCGAGCAGATCCTGGGCCGGCTCGAGCCCGGCCAGATCGTGGAGGGCAAGATCTCCAACATCGTGGACTTCGGGGCTTTCGTCGACCTCGAGGGCATCGACGGCCTGATCCACATCTCCGAGCTCTCCTGGAGCCACGTGAACCACCCCTCCGAGATCCTGAGTATCGGCGAGACCGTGCGCGTCAAGGTCCTCGACATCGATCGCAGCCGCCAGCGCATCTCGCTGGGCCTCAAGCAGACCCAGGAGGACCCGTGGCAGAAGGTCTTGAACGAGTACCGCGTCAGTGCGGTGCTCGAGGGGAAGGTGACGAAGGTCGTCGCCTTCGGCGCGTTCGTCGAGATCGTCCCCGGCGTCGAGGGCCTGGTCCACATCTCCGAGCTGGCCGAGCACCACGTCGAGAACCCCGCCGAGGTGGTGAGCCCGGGCCAGGAGGTCTGGGTGCGCATCCTCGAGATCGACGAGGAGCGCCGGCGGATCTCGCTCAGCGTCAAGCGAGCCGAGACCGGCAACATGCCGCTGCGCGACCTGATGCCGGCTGAGTTGACCGACCAGGTGAACGCCCCCGGCCCCGCCCCCACCGAGGACGTGCCCGACCTCGGCACCTCCGAGGAGGTGTTCGGCGACGCGCCCGCGGCCGAGGTCGCGGACCCAGACACCACCCCCGCAGAGCCGGCGCCCGAGGCCGAGCCCGGCCCTTCGCCGGACGCGGCGCCCGAGCCCGAGCCCGAGGCCGAGCCCGGCCCTTCGCCGGACGCGGCGCCCGAAGCACCGCCCGCGGGGTCAGATCCCGCAGCCGATGCACCGCCCGCGGGGTCAGATCCCGCTGCCGACGCGACGCCCGACCCGGCACCCGCGGGGTCAGATCCCGCTGCCGACGCGACGCCCGAACTTCCCGGCGACCAGGGGTCTGACCCCTCAGTCGCCGACCCCTCAGTCGCCGACCCCAGCCTCGCCGACCCCACAGTCGCCGACCCCAGCCTCGCCAGCGAGCCAGACCCCCCGGCGTGACCGGCCGGGCGGCCTCGCCGCCCGCGCCCTTCATTGGGCTCACCGGCGCGGTCGCGTCCGGCAAGTCCGCGGCCCTGGAGGCCTTCGAGCGCGCGGGCGCGGCCACCCTCTCGACGGACGCCGTCACCCACGAGCTGCTGGCCGGAAAGGCGCTGGCTCAGCAGGTCGCCGAGCGCTGGGGCCGGGAGGCAGCCCCCGGGGGGGTTGTGGATCGCGACAAGGTGGGGGAGATCGTGTTCGGCAGTCCCGAGGAGCTGCGATGGCTGGAGTCCCTCCTGCACCCGCTCGTGGGTAGGCGCATGGTCGAGTGGCGCGCCTCCCTTCCCCCGGATGCGACGCTTGCCGTCGTGGAGGTGCCGCTGCTCTTCGAGACGGGCATGGACGCGGCGTTCGACGCGACGGTTTGCGTGATCGCCCCCGACGAGCTGCGCGCCGAGCGCGCGGGCGCCCGCGGCACGGAGATGCTGACCGAGCGCGAGGCGAAGCAGCTCAGCCAGGACGAGAAGGCCGCGCGCGCCACCCACGTCCTCGTCAACGAAGGGTCGCTCTCCGACCTCCAGGCCGCGGTGGCCGATCTGACGGCGAACCTGAGCGCGGAGGGTGGCTCGTGAGGGACCGGGGACTGTGGGCGCTGGCGGCGGCGGGCCTGATCATCGCCGGGATCGTGTTCGCGATCAGCCGCATCAACCTCGACGACGCGATTCGCGAGGTGACGCTGCCGCTGCGTCACGACGACATCATCCGCCAGCAGGCCGAGCGGTTCGACCTGGATCCGGCGCTGATCGCGGGGATTATCTACACGGAGTCTCGCTTCCAGGACCAGACCTCGTCCGCCGGCGCGCGCGGCCTGATGCAGATCACGCCCGAAACGGCCGACACGATCGAGACGCTCAGCGGGGGCGAGACCTTCGTCTTCGAGGACCTGGCGAACCCCGAGCTCAACATCCGCTACGGGACCTTCTACCTGGACCATCTGCTCGACCGCTTCGGGGGGAACACCGTGGCGGCGCTGGCCGGGTACAACGGCGGACCGGAGAATGTGGTCGCCTGGGGCGGCGCCGAGCTCGAGGTCGACGACATCGAGTTCCCGGAGACGAAGAACTACGTCCTGGACGTCCTCGAGCGTCGCGACGAGTACGACAAGAACTACGGGGACGAGCTGGGCCTGTAGCCCCGTGCTGGTCTCCTGGCTCCTGTTCCCGATCGTCCTGGCGGCGCTGTGCCTGGGCTGGGGGTGGCTGCTCGCCGCGTGCATGCGGGTGAGGGTGCCGCGCGCCGTCGTGCCGGGGCTGGGGATGGCCGGGATCGTGGTCGCCGGCCAGTTCCTGACGCTGGCCGACCCGATCGCGGAGCTTGCGACGCCCGTGATCGCGGTCCTCGGCGGGGCGGGCCTGGTGCTCGGGGCCGTGCGCCGCCTCGGGGCCCCGCCGGGGTGGGCCGTCGCAGCCTCCGTCGCGGTGCTGGCCGTCTACGCCGCCCCGATTGTGCTCTCCGGCGAGGCGACTTTCGCCGGCTTCATCAAGCTCGACGACACCGCGACCTGGATGGCGTTCACCGACAGGCTGATGGAGCATGGCCGCGACCTCGACGGGCTCGCCCCGTCGAGCTACGAGGCGACGCTCGCCTTCAACCTCGCCGACGGCTACCCCGTTGGCGTTTTCGTCCCGCTGGGGGCCGCCGCCGCGCTCGTGGGGGAGGACGTCGCCTGGGTGATCCAGCCGTACATGGCGTTCTGGGCCGCTCTGCTCGCCCTCGCGCTCTTCGCGCTCGGGCGAGGTGCCGTGCGAGGCGCGCGGCAGCGGGCGCTCGTTGCCGCCGTGGCCGCGCAGCCCGCCCTGCTGTTCGGCTACTACCTGTGGGGTGGGATCAAGGAGGTGGCGGCGATCGCCCTCATCGCCACCGTCGCCGCGCTGCTGCCCCGGGCGGTAGCGCCCGGCCCGTCTCCTCAGGCCCTTCCGGGCGCCCTGGCTGTCGCTGCGCTGATCGGAGTCTTGAGCGGCGGCGGCCTGATCTGGGTCGCGCCGTTGCTGGTCGCGGCGCTGGCGGTGTGCCTCCGGCGGCTGGGGCCGGGCGCCGCGCTGCGCCGGGCGGCGCTCGCAAGCTGCGTGATCGTGGTCGGGAGTGTGCCGGTGATCGTGGCGGGAGGGCTGTTGCCTCCGACCTCCTCACCGCTCACGGACGCGGCCGCGATCGGAAACCTGGTCCGGCCGCTCGACGCGTTTCAGGTCGCCGGGATCTGGCCGGCGGGCGACTTTCGCTTCGACCCTGCGTTGGAGTGGGCGACGGACGTCCTCGTGATCCTCGCCTGCGTCGGCGCGGTCGCCGGGGTCGTGGTCGCCGCCCGGCGCCGCGCGTGGTGGGCCGCCGCGTTCGTCGCCGGCGTCCTCGGGGCCGCGGGGGCTCTGGCGCTAGTGGGCTCGCCCTGGGTGGAGGCGAAGGCGTTCGCGAGCGCCTCGGTCGCCATCCCCTTCGCGGCACTGGTCGCTGCTGCGGCCGCCTGGCGATCCGGCCGGCGCGCGGCGGGCGCTGTGGTGGCGGTGCTCGTCGCCGGAGGCGTGGTCTGGTCGAATGCGCTCGCCTACCGCGACGTCAGCCTGGCGCCGCGGGAGCGACTCGCCGAGCTGGAGCGGATCGGGGAGGTGATCGCGGGCGAGGGGCCGACCCTGATGACCGAGTACAACCCCTACGGGGTGCGTCATTTCCTGCGCGAGGGCGAGCCGGAGAGCGTCTCCGAGCTGCGCCGGCGCCGGATCCCACTGGCCGGCGGCGACCCCGTCCCGAAGGGCCTCGCGGCCGACACCGACGAGCTCTCGGCCGATGACCTGCTGATCTACCGATCCCTGGTCCTCCGCCGCTCACCGGCGCGCAGCCGCCCACCCTCGCCGTACCGGCTGCGCTGGGAGGGGGAGTCCTACGAGCTGTGGCAGCGTCCCGCCGGCCCTCCCGGGCAGCTCGAGCGCCTGTCCCTGGGCTCGGAGCACGACCCCGCCGGCAGGGCTACCTGCGCCGAGGTCCGGAAGCTGGCGGACCGGGCGGGCCCCGCCGCGACGCTCCTCGCCGCCCGCCCCTCGCGCCTGCTCGTGCTGGAGCTCGATGGGGCGTTCGAGGCCACGGCCCGGATCCGCCGTCAAGGCGCGTACGGGGCCTGGCTCCAGGGAAGCGTCCGCGGCCTCGCGTCCCTCTATGCGGCCGGCGAGCTCGTTGGAAGCGCCCGCCACCAGCTGAACCACGAGGGCGGGTACGTCCCGCTCGGCGACGTGGAGCTCGCGGCCGGGGCGACGCGCTTGCGCCTGGAGCTGGAGGGGGCGGACCTCCACCCCGGCAGCGGCGGTCGGCCGCCCGCGGTCGGCCCCTTGGTCATCGAGCCCCTCGGCTCCCGCTCGTTCGACCCGCCGGTACCCGAGCCCGTCGGGCCTCACCGGGGCCTCAGGCGGCTCCCGGCCAGTCGCGCCGAGGGCCTGTGCGGCCGCCGCTGGGACTGGGTCGAGGCGGTTACTCCGTAGCGCGCCAGACCCACCACGCGCAGAACGGCTGAAGGGGGAGTCGCGCCCACAGCGTCCAGCGGGGGACCCGGTCGAGGTCCAGCCCCTTGACCTGCTCCGGGCGGATCGCCATGTGGACGTTGGCGGGGAAGACGGCGGCCAGCAGCCCAATCAGCCACCACCGCGCGAACGGGCGCCGAGTGGCGGGCGGGATCACGGCGAGGGCGCCGGCGATCTCCGCGACCCCGCTGAGCGCGACGGCCTCGCGGTGGTACGGCAGGTACGGGGGCATGATCGCCTCGTAGGCCTTCGGGGTCACGAAGTGCATGACCCCGGTGAAGGTGAAGAACGTGGCGAGCATTCGCTGGGAGCGGGTCATGTCGGTCAACCTACCCGTATGACGCGCGCTCGCACCGCCCTCGCCCTCGCCGTCGGCCTGGTGCTCGCCGACTCATCGGTCGTCGTCCTCGCCCTGCCGGAGATCTACCGCCAGCTGGACGTCTCCGTGGGCGAGGTCACCTGGGTGCTCGTGGCGTTCAACGTGGTTCTCGCGGCCGCGGCGCTGCCGGCCGCGGTGGCGGCCCGGCGCCTGGGCCCCGCCCGCGTCACGTGCGCCGGCTTGATCGTGTTCGCCCTGGCCAGCCTGGCGTGCGGCCTCGCCGGTGAGATCGAGCAGCTCCTGGCCGCCCGGTGCGCTCAGGCGGTGGGCGGCGCGGCGGCGGTCTGCGGCTCGCTCGAGCTGCTGCCGTCGGTGACGGGCTCCGAGCGCCTCGCCGCGATCGACTGGGCCCGGGCCGGCACGATCGGCGCGGCGCTTGGCCCCGGCGTGGGCGGACTGCTGACGGAGCTGATCTCCTGGCAGTCGATCTTTCTCGTGCAGGTGCCCGCCGCCGGGATGCTGGTGGCCGCGCTCGTCGGGCTCGCCATGCGAGAGGGCGGCCCGGACACGGTCGAGGCGGAGCTGCGCGCCCCCGGTCGCCCGCACCTTGCTGCCAACGCGGCGCTGGCCCTGGTCTCCGCCGCGCTCGCGGCGGCGTTGTTCCTGGTCGTGCTGCTGCTGATCGAGGGCTGGCGGATGAGTCCGATCGAGGCGGCGCTCGCGGTGTCGGTCATGCCGCTGGCGGCGTTCGCCTCGCGGCGAGTGGCCTCGGACGCCGTCGACGGCAGGGCTCGCGCGGCCGCGGGGGTCGTCCTGCTGGCCGGGGGGCTTGGCGGCCTGGCTCTGCTCCCGGATGCGAGCGTGCTCGCGACCCTGGCGCCGCAGCTCCTGATGGGCGCCGGGCTGGCGCTGACGCTCGAGGCGCTCACCGAGGCGGCCCTTGCCGGGCGCGCGCCGCAGGCGATCCACGGCGGCTGGACCATCGCCGCCCGGCACCTCGGCGTGGTCGCGGGCCTGCTGGTGCTGACGCCGCTCTTCACCGCCGACCTCGAGGCCGAGCGCGCCGACGCCGAACAGGCCGGCACCGCGGCCCTGCTCGACGCGCGGCTCGACGCGACCGAGAAGCTCGCGCTCGCCGAGCGAATCGCCGATCGGCTCGCGGCCGAGGGAGACAAGGTGCCGGTCCTGGCGCCGGCGTTCGAGCCGCTTCCCCCCGACCCGGACGAGCGCTCGGACGCACTGACGCTTCGCGACGCCCTCCAGGACGAGCTCGACCGCGCCGCGACGCACGCCTTCAGCCGCTCGTTCTGGGTCGCGGCCCTGTTCGCGCTCGCGGCGCTCGTGCCGATCGCGCTCGCGCGCCGGAGGCCGGAGCTTTGAGGTCCGGCGCATCGCTTCTGGCGCTCGCCGTGCTCGCGGCGCTCGCGCTCATGGGCACCTACCTGGCGCTTGGCGGCTCGGACTACCAGCCCACGCCCGTCGCCGATCCGTGCGAGCCGCGCGAGTGGCGCTCGCCCGACGGAGTCGAGGAGTCCGCCGAGCAGTTTGCGCTGTCGGCGCTCGACGGCGCGGCCTGCCGGCTTCAGGTCACCCGCGAGACGCTCACCGTCGCCTTGGCGAGCGAGGAGTCGCGTCGCGAGTTCGCCGCCGCCTACGGAATCGACGACCCCCGGCTGGAGGAGGCGATCCAGGCGGGGCTCGTCCGGGCCGTCGACGACGCCGAGGCGGCCGGTGCCCTCAGTCCGTTCGTCGCGGCCCCCCTGCGAGCTTTCGCGCGCAACATCCCGGTCGAGGACGGCATCGCGGTCATCGAGGACGCGAGCGTGGTCTTCGAGGACGTCGGGAGCCTCCTCGAGCAGGGGGAGGGCCTGCTCTCCGAGGCGGGGGATCTGCTGGACGAGATCCTCCCCTGACCCCTTCCCAGCGGACCGTCACCGTGCCCAAGGTGGCGCCGGTCGGTGCCGGCAGGTCGCCGCGCTACCTTTGAGCCGGTGCCCGAGTTCCGGCTGAATCCCGCGTACACCCCGACCGCCGACCAGCCCGCGGCCATCGAGTCGCTGGCCGCCGGCCTCGGCGAGGACGAGTCGTTTCAGACCCTGCTGGGGGCCACCGGCACCGGGAAGACATTCACGATGGCGGGCGTCATCGAGCGGGTGCAGCGCCCGGCGCTGGTGATCGCCCACAACAAGACGCTCGCCGCGCAGCTCTGCAACGAGTTCCGCGAGTTCTTCCCCCACAACCAGGTCGAGTACTTCGTCTCCTACTACGACTACTACCAGCCGGAGGCCTACGTCCCGGCCCAGGACCTCTATATCGAGAAGGACTCGTCGATCAACGACGAGATCGATCGCCTGCGCCACGCGGCCACGGCGGCCTTGCTGGCGCGCCGGGACGTGGTCATCGTCGCCTCGGTCTCGTGCATCTACGGGATCGGCTCGCCGGAGCTCTACCGGCGGCAGATGCAGCTCTTCAAGGTCGGGGAGTGGATCGAGCGCGACGGCCTGTTCAAGAAGCTGGTCGGGATGCAGTACGGGCGCAACGACACCGTGCTGACCCGCGGCACCTTCTCGGTCAAGGGGGAGATGCTGGAGATCTTTCCCGCCTACGCCGAGACCGCCTACCGGATCGGCCTCTTCGGCGACGAGATCGAGGGGATCGCCCACTTCGACCCGCTGACGGGGGAGGTGCTGGACCAGGTCGATCACGTCGCGGTCTGGCCCGCCAGCCACTACGTGACCGAGGAGGACACCCTCGCGCGCGCGGTCGTGGAGATCAAGCGCGAGCTGGACGAGCGGCTCGCGTGGTTCGAGGAGCGGGGGAAGCTCCTCGAGGCTCACCGGCTGCGCCAGCGCACCGAGTACGACATCGAGATGATGAAGGAGCTGGGGTTCACCTCGGGGATCGAGAACTACTCGCGAATCCTCGACGGCCGCCCGCCCGGCAGCCCCCCTCACACGCTGATCGACTACTTCCCCGACGACTTCGTGTGCTTCGTGGACGAGTCTCATCAGACCGTCCCGCAGCTCGGGGGCATGTACGCGGGGGACCGCTCGCGAAAGCAGACCCTCATCGACCACGGCTTCCGCCTGCCGTCGGCGATCGACAACCGCCCGCTGAAGTTCGACGAGTACCTCGAGCGGGTCGGACAGGTCGTGATGGTCTCGGCGACGCCTGGCGACTTCGAGCGCGCGTCCTCGAAGCGGATCGTGGAGCAGATCGTGCGCCCCACCGGGATCGTCGACCCCGAGGTCGTCGTGCGCGAGACGCGCAACCAGATCGACGACCTGATGAACGAGGTCCGGCGGCGCGCGGACGCGAACGAGCGCACCCTCGTGACGACGCTCACCAAAAAGATGGCCGAGGACCTCACGGGGTACCTGCTCGAGAACGGCTTCCGCGTTCGCTACCTGCACTCGGAGGTGGACACGCTGGAGCGGATCCAGATCATCCGCGACCTGCGGCTCGGCGAGTACGACGTGCTCGTGGGGGTGAACCTGCTGCGGGAGGGGCTCGACCTGCCGGAGGTGTCGCTCGTCGCAATCCTCGATGCCGACAAGGAGGGCTTCCTGCGCGGTGAGACCAGCCTGATCCAGACGATCGGCCGCGCCGCCAGGAACGTCGATGGCCGCGTGCTGATGTACGCGGACAAGGAGACGGACGCCATGCGCAAGGCGATCGGCGAGACCGATCGCCGCCGTGAGGTTCAGCTCGCCTACAACAGCGAGCACGGGATCACGCCCGAGACCGTCCGGAAGGGGATCTCGGAGATGTCCGACTTCCTGGCGATGGAGTCGCGCTCGGCCCCGTCGCGACGCCGTCGCACCAAGCTCGACGGCGAGATCGCGAGTCCCGAGCAGCTCCAGAAGGTGATCGTGCAGCTCGAGGAGGAGATGCTCGCGGCCGCCGAGGACCTGCGCTTCGAGGAGGCCGGACGCATCCGCGACGAGCTGAAGGAGCTGCGGCGCGACCTCGAGGCGCTGCGCGCGTAGCCCACGGCGGTTGACGCGGAAGGTCCCCGCGGCTAGCGTGCCTCCCATGAGACAAGCCTGGGCGCTGCTGCCCATCCTCCTCCTGTCCGGCCTGCTGGCGTCCTGCGGCGAAGAGACCACCACCACGGTGACCGAGACCGAGACGAAGAAGGCGAAGACCGTCACGGAGACGACGACGGTCCCGGCCGAGACCGAAGCCGAGCCCAGCGGCGAGTCGGCGGACCTGCCGCCGTGCTCGGAGGGCGTGCTGCCCTGCGTCAATCCCGACGGCAGCGTCACGGAGACGCCCGAGGGCGGAGGCGCCGACGGCGGGGGCGAGGCCGCCGATCTGCCCGAGTGCTCCGAGGGCGTGGTGCCGTGCCGAAACCCGGATGGCTCCATCACCGAGTGAGCGCTGCGCTCGCGCCGGGGTAAGTGGGCCGGTAACCTCAACCGCATGGACGGAGAGCAGATCGCCAGCGACCTCGCTGAGCGCGTGCGGGCATTGATCGCCGACGCCCAGCAGCAGGCGACGGAGATCGTCGGCAGGGCCGAGGCCGACGCGGCGCGGATTCGCGAAGGCGCCGAGGCCGAGGCATCCACCCGCCTGGAGCAGGTGCGCGCGGCGCTCGATGACCTCCAGGGCAAGCTGGGTCCCAGGCCGGACGCCGAGGTGACGCCCGGGCCGGTGACGGTCCCGGAGCCCGCCCCCCCCGACATCCCGGAGCCCACGCCCGATCCCGTGCCCGACCCGGTGCCGGGCCCCGAGCCCGTGCCGGAGCCTGCGCCGCAGCCCGAGCCGCCCGCCGAGGCCGCGGGCAACGGCGACCGAGCCGCGGACAAGTCCGCGGCTCGCCTGGTGGCGATGAAGATGGCGCTCGACGGCGCCTCGCGTGAGGAGATCGAGGCGCACCTGGCCGCCAACTACGAGCTGGAGCACGCCGAAAAGCTGCTCGACGACGTGCTCGCCCGCGCCAAGGCCTGACCGCGCCCGCGGGTCGCCTCGGTACCCGCGTTTCCGACGGGAACGCCCGTTCGTGTCCGTACACTGATCCTCCGTGGCTCGCTCCGGACAGATCGTCGTCTCGGGCGCTCGCGCTCACAACCTGAAGGGCGTCGACGTGACCCTGCCACGGGACGCGCTCGTGGTGGTCACCGGTCTCTCGGGCTCGGGCAAGTCAAGCCTCGCCTTCGACACCATCTACGCGGAGGGCCAGCGTCGCTACGTCGAGTCGCTCTCCGCCTACGCCCGCCAGTTCCTCGGGCAGATGGAGAAGCCCGACGTGGACTCCATCGAGGGGCTGTCGCCCGCGATATCCATCGACCAGAAGACGACGTCGCGCAACCCCCGCTCGACCGTCGGGACCGTGACCGAGATCTACGACTACCTGCGGCTGCTGTGGGCGCGCATCGGCAAGCCGCATTGCTTCAACTGTGGCGAGCCGATCCAGGGCCAGTCGATCGAGCAGATCGTCGATCGCGTGCTGACGCTCCAGGAGGGCATCCGGTTCATGGTCCTGGCGCCGGTCGTCCGCGAGCGCAAGGGCGAGTACGGGCGGATGCTCGAGGACTTCCGGCAGCAGGGCTACGCGCGAGCGGTCATCGACGGCGAGCTCCGCCGCCTCGACGAGGAGATCGTCCTCGACAAGAAGTTCAAGCACGACATCTCCTTGGTGGTGGACCGGCTGGTGATGAAGGAGGGGGTCCGAAAGCGTCTTGCCGAGTCCGTGGAGGCGGCCAGCCAGCTGGCGGAGGGCCTGGTCGAGGTCGAGCTGCTCGATGGCGCGGATGACGGCGGCAGGACCGTCGAGGACGAGCCTGGGGCGAAGGTCCTGAGCGGTCCGTCGGCGGGCAAGCGCGGCGAGGTGCTGCTCTTCTCCGAGCGCTTCGCCTGCCTCAACTGCGGCCACTCGATGCCCGAGCTGGAGCCCCGCATCTTCTCCTTCAACTCGCCGCACGGCTGCTGCTCGCAGTGCCACGGCCTGGGCTTCCAGCGGGTGATCGACCCCGAGTTGATCGTGCCCGACCCCACTCTCTCGATCTCCGAGGGCGCGCTCGAGCCCTGGGTGAAGGCGGCCTCGATGTATCACCGCCGGCTGCTCGAGGCGGTGGCGGAGGCAAACGGGATCGACGCGCAGGCGCCGTGGCGGGACCTGCCGAAGACCCACCGGAAGCTCCTGCTCGACGGCACCGGCACCGACCGTCACACCATCTCCTACAAGAACCGCTTCGGCCGCAGGCGCACGTACACGGTGCGCTTCGAGGGGATGCTCCACAGCCTCGAGCGCCGCTACGAGAACACGGACTCCGAGACCACGCGCGAGCGGGTCGAGGACCTGATGGCGCTCCAGCCCTGCCCGACATGCGCCGGTGCGCGTCTGCGTCCCGAGAGCCTCGCGGTGACGGTGGGCGGCCTCAACATCCACGAGTACACGACCAAGTCGGCGCGGGCGGCGCTGGAGTGGATCAACGACCTCGAGCTCACCGAGACGGAGCGGACGATCGCCCGCCTCGTCGTCCGCGAGATCTCAGAGCGTCTTCGCTTCCTGGACTCGGTGGGCATCGGCTACCTGTCGCTCGAGCGCGGCGCGGCGACCCTCTCCGGCGGCGAGGCCCAGCGGATCCGGCTCGCCACGCAGATCGGCTCCAGCCTCGTCGGCGTCCTCTACATCCTCGACGAGCCGTCGATCGGGCTGCACCAGCGCGACAACGAAAAGCTCATCGGCACGCTCGAGCGACTGCGCGACATCGGCAACACGGTGATCGTCGTCGAGCACGACGAGGGCACCATTCGCGCCGCCGACCACGTCGTGGACCTGGGCCCCGGCGCCGGCGAGCACGGGGGGGAGGTGGTGGCGGAGGGCTCCCCCGAGGACGTCTCGGCCACGCCCGGCTCGGCGACCGGCGAGTTCCTCTCGGGCGAGCGCTCGATCCCGGTCCCGGAGGGGCGGCGGCGCCCGCGCGGCAAGCTGCGGGTGCGCGGCGCGCGCCAGCACAATCTGAAGGACATCGACGTCACCTTCCCGCTCGAGACGTTCACCTGCGTCACCGGGGTCTCGGGCTCGGGCAAGTCCACTCTCGTCAACGAGATCCTCTACCGGGCCGTCGCGAACCGCCTGCATCGCGCGCGGTTGAGGCCGGGCGCGCACAAGCGCATCGACGGCCTGACCGAGGTCGACAAGATCATCAGCATCGACCAGTCTCCGATCGGGCGCACGCCGCGCTCGAACCCGGCCACCTACACGGGAGTCTTCGACCACATCCGGCAGATGTACTCACAGACTCGCGAGGCGCGCGCTCGCGGATACAAGCCGGGCCGCTTCTCCTTCAACGTCAAGGGCGGGCGCTGTGAGGTCTGCCGGGGCGACGGCCAGATCAAGATCGAGATGCACTTCCTGCCGGACGTGTACGTGCCGTGCGAGCAGTGCCACGGGCGCCGCTACAACCGCGAGACCCTGGAGATCCGCTTCAAGGGTAAGTCGATCGCCGACGTCCTCGAGATGCCGGTCGCCGAGGCGGTCGGGTTCTTCTCGCAGATCCCCAAGATCCACCGCCGCCTGCAGACGCTCCACGACGTCGGGCTGGACTACATCCGCCTGGGTCAGCCCGCGACGACGCTCTCGGGGGGCGAGGCGCAGCGCATCAAGCTCGCGACCGAGCTCTCCAAGGTCGCGGCCGGCGACACCCTCTACATCCTCGACGAGCCCACCACCGGCCTTCATTTCGCCGACGTGGAGCGCCTACTGGGAGTCCTTGGCCGGCTGGTTGATGCCGGCAACACGGTCCTCGTGATCGAGCACAACCTCGACGTGATCAAGTCGGCGGACCACCTGATCGACCTCGGTCCGGAGGGCGGGGAGGCCGGGGGAGAGGTCATCGCAACCGGCACCCCGGAGGAGGTCGCCGGAAACCCGGATTCCTACACCGGCCGCTTCCTCGCCGAGCTGGTCGAGCCGTCCGAGCCCGCCCCGAAGCCCAGGCGCACGCGCAAGCGCCAGCCCGTCGCCGCCTAGTACGAGATGATCCGGCGTGACAGACCGCTCGTTTAGGCTAAGAAGATGTGCGTGACCGACCTTCAGGTCCTGCTCGCGATGCTCCGGGCAAAGGCCGAGGCCTCGCGGCCCGCGGCACCGGTCGAGCCCGCCCCGGCCACACCTCGGTGAGCCGTCTTGGCGACTGGCGTACCTGGCGCGTCAAGCGGCGCTGGTACGAGCGCAACCACAGCCTCCGCCGGCGCCTTCGCGCCGACGCACACGCGGCCCGAGGTGGCTTCTTCATCCGCCATCCCTTCGAGGGGGAGGTCCTGGAGGGCCTCGACTCCGGCCGACTCGAGATCGGCCGCGACACCCTGCTCGAGCCGGGGTGCTGGCTGACGCTCGGCCCCGAAGCCCGGATCCGGATCGGCTCCGGCTGCTTCCTCAACCGCGGCACGATGATCGCGGCCCTGGAGCTGGTCGAGATCGGCGATCACACGATGTTCGCCAACGGCTGCTTCATCGGCGACGCCGACCACCGCTACGACGACGCCACCAAGCCGATCACCCAGCAGGGATTTGTCCCGCGGGGCCCGGTCCGCATCGGCGCGAACTGCTGGTTCGGGGTCAACTCGGTGATCACGGGGGGGGTGGAGATCGGCGACAGGGCGGTGATCGGGGCCAACTCGGTGGTCACGCAGAGCATCCCCGGGGGCGTGATCGCCGCGGGCGCGCCCGCGAAGGTGATCCGCGAGATCGAGTTCGCCGAGGGCTCCGGCGGGTAGCTTCATGCGCATGCGCGGACTCGCCACAGCCATCACCGCCGTCGTCCTGGGACTCCTCTTCGCCGCCTGCGGCGAAAAGAGCGAGCCCGACCTCGTGACGCCGGCTGGCGACACACAGGCCTCCACGACGACCACCGCGCGGGACGGCGGCAGCGGCGATGGCAGGCAGACGGATCAGGACGACGCCAAGCTCGGCCCGCAGGGGGAGGTCGAGACGAGCATCATCGCCGTCCTCGGTGGGGGAGACCCCAACTCGGCGTGCGTCGAGCTCGTCACCGCCCGCTACGTCCGCGCCGCCTACGGGGATGAGAGGGGCTGCAAGGCCGCGGTCGCGAAGCAGGGCTCGTTCGACGTTGCCGTCTCGCGGGTGAGGCTGGAGAAGGCCACGGCGACCGCCACCGCCGAGCCCGCCGCAGGCCCGAACCGCGGCGAGGCCATCGAGGTCGAGCTGGTGGACGAGGGCGGGGCCTGGAAGGTCGACAAAGCGCTCTCGAACGCCCCGCCGGGCCCCTAGCCCAAGCCCGCCCACCCCCCCGTCCGTTGTCACCTCAGGGTCGCTGAGCGACCCCGCCCCCGTCCGTGGAAGGACGGCGCGTCGCCGATTTGGCGCGAAATGCGCGTCACCTGTGATGCACGGGGCCTCATCCTTGCCCGCCTGAGCACGCTTCCGATGATCGACGCCGATCTCCTCGCCTCGTCGCGCGCCGGCGAGTGCTGGGGGTCCTCTCCTTCGCGGAGCTCCGCCAGTGCGGCCTTTCCCGCCGCGGGATTCGGTCACGTGCGGCGAACGGCCGCCTTCACCGCTTGTTCGAAGGCGTCTACGCGCTCGGTCACCCGAACCCTCCGCTCGAGGGCCGCTTCCTCGCCGCTGTCAAGGCCTGCGGGCCGACCGCCGTGCTCAGCCACTACGCGGCCGCCGCGCTTTGGGGCCTCGTCGACTGGGACGGCCGCCTGATCGAGGTCACCGTTCGCGGCACGTCTCTCAGAACTCACCATGACCTCCGCGTGCATCGAACGCTGAAGCTGGAGCGGACCGACTGGCTCCTGCGGTCGGCGGTCCCGGTGACGTCGGTCGAGAGGACCCTGATCGACCTTGCCGGAATCGTCTCCCGTCGCGCGCTCCGGCGGGCCGTGCGCAAAGCGTTCGCGGAACGTCGAACGGCCTTGGCCCCGCTGGCCAAGGCCGTAAGCCGGGCGGGCCGCCGACGGGGTATCGCTGCAGTGCGAGAGTTGATCGCGGGCGGCTACGTGCCCACAGCCAGCGAGCTCGAGGACGTGGTGCTGGACCTCTTCGAGCGTGGCGGGCTCGAGCAACCTGACGTCAACAAGCCGCTCGTACTGGATGGCCGGCGCGTCGTGCCGGACTTCCGCTGGCCGGAGCAGCGCCTCGTTGTCGAGGCCGACGGCGCGGCTTGGCACGACGACCCGATCGCCCGCCAAGACGACGCCGAGCGACAGGCCCTGCTCGAGGCCCACGGAGACCGGGTGATCCGCGTCACCTGGCAGCAGGCCACCACGAGTCCGAACCAAACGATCACGCGAGTCATCGCCGCCGGCGCCCCCAGGCCTTCGTTGTCACCTGAGGGTCGCTGAGCGACCCTGAGCCGACAACGGACGGGGGGCGGGGAGGGGGGGGCGGGGGCTAGGTGATGATTTGGACGATCACGGTCCGCTCGCGCGGTCGGTCGTCGAAGTCGATCAGCACGAGCTGCTGCCAGGTGCCGAGGGCGAGGCGGCCGTCGACGACAGGAACCACCTCCGAGGGGCCGATCAGCGACGCCCGCTGGTGGGCATGGGAGTTGCTGTCGTGGTTGAGGCGGTTGTGCTCGTAGTCGCCCGCGGCCGGGATCAGGCGATCGAGCAGGGTGCGCAGGTCATAAACGCCGCCCGGCTCGTACTCCATGGTGGTCACCGCGGCGGTCGAGCCACGCACGAAGGCGCTGGCCTGTCCCGTCGTGACGCCCGCCTCGGTTACCGCGCGGGCGACCTCCGCGGTGATGTCGATCGTGTCGCCATCACCGCCCGTGGCGAAACTGATCTCGATCGAGGCGACCGTCACCAGCCCGCTGCGAGGGACTCCCCGTTTATGACGGTAGGGGTGGTCAGCTCCTCGCCCTCGATCCCGATCGCGAGGTCCTCGAACCCGTCGTCGTTGAAGTCCGCGCGGACGTTCGCGGTGGCCAAGGCAGGCAGCACGAGGGCCCCGACGCTCGCCAGGATGCCGCTCCAGAGCTTGACTGCCCTGCTCATCCCCGCGACGAGCTTCGCACATGACGCCGCGGCCATGGGCCGTTCGGAGAAAAGACGGGCCGGGCTCGAAAGCCCGGCCCGTGTCCCACCTCTAACCCCTCCTACGCGCCGGACGGCGGTTCGGATGGGGCCTGAGGGCCTCGGCCCTACGCGCCCCTCGGATGCGGGCCGCCGATGTGCAGGGCCTCGGCCAGCCTCGGTACGAACAGGAGGCCGCTGATGCCGACGAGCACGTAGAGCACGTCGCTGACGGTGCCGGTGCCGAAGATCTCGGCGACGACGTTGGTGTCCGTCAGGGCGAGGATGCCCCAGTTGAGGGCGCCCACGATCATCAGGAACAACGCCAGCGGCTCCAACTTCTTGACCATTTCCATTTCCTTCACCTCACTAGTCAGGCGAGAGGAATCCGGCCGGAAATCCTCGTGCGCTTTAGCACTTGAACTACACCCGGCCGCGGCACGGGTTACCGCTAGATCTCCGTCGCCGACCAGTCCCACTTCTGGCCGGCCATGCTCTCCTGGTCGAGGTAGGAGCGGAACTCGGCCAGCTCGGCGGGCTCGACGGAGTAGAGGTGCTCGGGGCCGGGGAAGCCACGGCTGCGCACGTCGGCCGCGTAGTCGCGGACGCCCGCGACCATCGCGTCGTGGATCTCCGCGTAGCGCTTGACGAATTTGGCGGTGTGGCCCTGGTGGATTCCCAGCAGGTCGTGGAAGACGAGCACCTGGCCGTCGGTGGCTGCGCCTGCCCCAATTCCGATGACGGGGACCTGGAGCTTCTCCACGAGCGCCTCGGAGATCGCCGCCGGAACCGCTTCGAAGACGATCGAGAAGCAGCCAACCGACTCGAGCGCGAGCGCCTCCTCGGCGATCTCGATCGCCCGGTTGGCAGTGCGGCCCTGGGCCTTGAACCCGCCGAGCGCGGTGGCGGTCTGCGGCGTCAGGCCGACGTGCCCCATCACCGGGATGCCCGCCCGCACGATCGCGCGCGCGCGGTCGACCGAGGATCCTCCGCGCTCGAGCTTGACGGCCTCGCACCCGGCCTCCTTGACGAAGCGCTGGGCGTTCTCGATCGCCTGCTCGTTGGACGCCTCGTACGAGCCGAAGGGCATGTCGCCGACCAGAAACGGCGTGCGCAGGCCGCGGCGGACGGCCCTGGCCAGCATCAGCATCTCGTCGACCCCGACCGAGACAGTGCTCTCATAGCCGAGGACCGTCATCGCGGCGGAGTCGCCCACGAGCACGATGTCCACTCCGGCCTCCTCGACGGCCAGCGCCGAGGGATAGTCGTAGGCGGTGACCATCACGATCGGCTCGCCCGCCCTCTTCATCTCGGCAAGGCGGGGCAGGGTCACGGGCCGGCGGGCGTCGCCCGGGGCCTCGGGACGCGCGGCGCTGCTCATGAGAGGAGCACCGCCGGGTTGGAGTCCACCGCGGTGGCCCGGTTCGCGTCGTCCACGTGGACCACGACCGGAGAATACGACTCGAGCTCCACGTCGTCGTACGCCGCGTAGGAGCAGATGATCACCTTGTCGCCCTCGCGCACGAGCCTGGCCGCGGCGCCGTTGATCTGGATCGTGCCGGATCCCGGCTCGTCCTCGATCGCATAGGTGACCATCCTCGCGCCGTTTTCGATGTCCCAGACGTGGACCTGCTCGTTGGGGAGCAGGTCGGCCTGGCGCATCAGGTCGGCGTCGATCGTGATCGAGCCGACGTAGTCCACGTCACACGCGGTCACGGTCGCCCGGTGGATCTTCGATTTCATCATCTGGCGTTGCATGCTTCGTGCCCTCCGTTCAGGGGGTCGCGGTGCTCTCATCGGCACCGATGACGACGTTGTCGATGAGGCGGGCCTTGCCGACCCGCGCGGCGACGGCCACCAGGACCGCCCGTCCGTTGAAGCCATGAGCCTGCGTGAGGTCGGCGGCATCGCGGGCCTCGAGGTACTCGGGTTCGATCTTGGCCGCGGCGAGCTCGGAGCGCGCCGCCGCGAGCGCACCGGCCACGTCCGCGCCCTTGCTTGCCGCGGCCTCGGCCGCGCGGAGCGCCCGGTGGATGGCGCCGGCCCGCTCGCGCTCGGCGGGGTCCAGATAGGCGTTGCGGGAGCTCATGGCGAGGCCGTCGGGTTCGCGGACCGTGGGCAGGACGGCGATCTCGGCGGCGAAGTCCAGGTCGTGGGCCATCCGCCGGATCACCGCGGCCTGTTGGGCGTCCTTCTGCCCGAAGAACGCGACATCCGGTTGGACCACGTTGAACAGTTTCGCCACGATCGTCGTGACCCCGCGGAAGTGCTCCGGGCCGCGCCGCGCGGGGTCGCTGCACAGCACGGCGGTGAGGTCGCCTTTGACCTCGACCGTCGTCGCGAACCCGTCGGGATAGACCTCCCCGGCGTCGGGCGCGTACACCAGATCCACGCCCTCGCGTGCGGCCAGGTCGAGGTCGCGCGCCTCGTCGCGGGGGTAGCTCGCGAGGTCCTCGGAGGGCCCGAACTGGGCCGGGTTCACGAACAGGCTCATCACCACGACGTCGCAGCGCGCCCGGGCGGCCCGCAACAGCGACAGGTGACCCTCGTGGAGGACGCCCATCGTCGGCACCAGGCCGATGGAGTCGCCGGTGCGCCGGGCATCCGCCAGCTCCCCGCGCAGCTCCAGCTTTGTCCGAGCCGTCCTCATCGCCCGCGCGCGACCTCCCGCGTGCGCTCGGCGAGCGCCTGATAGAGCGGCAGGAGCTCCGGGCCCAGCCGCTGGAGCGCCTCGATGTGTCGGCTCACCGTTGCCTCGTCCCCCCGGGCGATCGGCCCGGTGAGGGCCTGCGAACCGTGCTCGGCCCAGTTCGCGGCGCTGCGAAGGACCAGGGGGGCGAGTAGCGAGCGGGGGTTGGGGACGCCGGCCCGCTCGAGGAGCTCCGCCGCCGATTCTTCCAGCGCCACGAGGAAGTTGGAGGCCATGGAGGCCCCGGCGTGGTAGGCGGCTCGATGCGCCTCCGGGACCTCGAAGGGCACCATGCCGAGGCTTCCCGCCAGCTCGCCGGCGAAGGCGAGGGCGTCGGCGGTAGAGCCAGCGACGGCGCACGGCGCGCCGGTCAGGTCGGCGCCGGGGCCGGGGATCGTCTGCAGGGGGTGGAGGCTGAACGCCGCCTCGGCCTGGCCCGAGAGCACGTCCAGGTCCGTGGCGCCGCTCGTGTGCCCGATCAGGCGCGGGGCCGGGCGGGCGGCGCCCGCGGCCTGAGCCGCCTCGTGGATGTCCGCATCGCCCACGCACAGGAGCGCGGCGTCCGCGCCGGCGCAGGCCTCGGCCACGTTGCCGCGGCCGGCGAGCGCGTGGGGAAGCGCCGCCCGCTTCGCCGCCGCGGCGACCGCGCCGCCCACCCGCCCGCGCCCGACGATCGCGAGTCGGGGCATCGCGCGGCTTTCGGCTGTGGCGCCGGGGGTTTCGGGTCGATCCCGTTCCAGTTCCCTCACGAGAATCCAGACGGCTGATGAGCGTTCGTCGGTGGCTGGTGGTGGGTGGGTCCACGCCCCGGTTGGGGTCGCGGCCGGTATGGAGTCTAGATACCCGGTCCTCGGCCGCGGTTACCATCGGGCGCGAGGAGCCGCGTTGCCGATCTATGAGTTCCAGTGCGAGGAGTGCGGAGCGGGATTCGAGGATCTCGTCGCTGCCGGGACCGAGCACGCTCCTTGCCCGGACTGCGGGTCCCAGCGAACGACTCGCCGCTTCTCCACCCCGGCGTCGAGCTTCAAGTTCGTCAAGAGCCCGGGCAACGCCCGCAAGCAGGAGGCCCGTAACGCGAAGCTCCACGCCGCCACCAAGGCCCGCTTCAAGGAGGGCCGCAGGAAGGCCCGCGAGGCGAAGGCCAGGCAGAAGGGTGGCGGCGGCGGTGCCTAGCGCCGCGGAGCGCCGCGAGCGACTCGTCGAGGTCTATCGCGAGGCGTCGGTCTGCACGAGGTGCCGACTGGCGGAGACCCGCACCAACGTCGTCTTCGGGACCGGGAACTCGGACGCCGACCTGATGTTCGTGGGCGAGGGGCCGGGTGCGGAGGAGGACCGCCAGGGCAAGCCATTCGTGGGCCGGGCCGGCGGTCTGCTGACCCAGCTCCTCTCGGAGATCGGAATCGGGCGTGACGAGGTCTTCATCACGAACACGGTGAGGTGCCGGCCTCCCGAAAACCGCGACCCGCGGCCCGACGAGATCGAGGCGTGCAGCACCTACCTGAACAGCTCGGTGGCGCTGATTCAGCCGACCGTGATCGCGACGCTGGGCAACTTCGCCACGAAGCTCCTCACCGGCAATCCAACCGGGATCACCAAGGTTCGTGGCACCCCTCAGGTCCACGAGCTCGGTGGGCGCACCGTCTTCCTGCTGCCCCTGCTCCATCCTGCAGCCGCGCTTCGGACGCCCTCCCTTCTCGACGTTCTCCGAGAGGACTTCGCGACCCTGCCCGGGCTCCTGAAGCAGGACCCGAGGCCCGTGGCGAGCCCGCCACCGGACGAGGGGAGCGGCCGCGAGGGCGCCTCCACCGAGCTTCCGGCCGACCAGCTCGGCCTCTTCGGTTGACCGAGCGCACCAGCTCGTCCGCCGAGACCGAGGCGCTCGGCGCCAGGCTGGCGGCGGGCCTCGGGCCAGGCGACGTCGTCCTGGTCAGCGGGGAGCTGGGCGCCGGCAAGACGACGCTGGTCCGGGGCGGATGTCGCCGGCTGGGGGTTGAAGGGCCCGTCGCCTCCCCGACGTTCACGATCGGCCGGCGCTACGTGGGCGCACGGCACCCGGTCTCCCACCTCGACCTCTACCGCCTGGACGGGCTGGGCCCCGAGGAGCCCGGACTCCTCGAGGACTACCTCACGCGCGACGCCATCTCCTTCATCGAGTGGCCGGGGGCCCTGGCCGGGGAGTTCGCCGCCGAGGCCCTCGCCGGCCTGCGGGTGGCCCATCGCGTCGAGCTTCGCCACGCGGGCGGGGACCTGCGCGAGGTCACCGTGGAGAGCGGGGCATGAGCGATCCGGTGCTCGTCGGCTTCGACTGCGCCACGGCGCGCCTTACGGTAGCCGCGGTCCGCGGCGGCGATGTTCTGTTCGAGCATGCCTCGGAGCCCGTCGAGGGCGAGCGCCCCGCCCATGCCCGCGAGCTCCTGGCCCGGGTCGAGCAGGCGGCGGCCGCGGCGGGGGGCTGGAGCGAGGTAACAGCCCTCGCCGTCGGGATCGGCCCGGGCTCCTACACCGGGCTTCGTATCGGAGTCGCCACGGCGCGGGGCCTGGCGCAGGGCGCCGGGGTCCCGCTCGTCCCGGTCAGCTCCCTCGCGGCGCTGGCCCGCGGGATGCGAGCCTCCGTCGCCGCTACCGCCAAAGCGATGCTGCCCGTCATCGACGCTCGCCGGGGCCAGGTCTTCGCGGCGCTCTACGACGCGGGAGGTTCGGGGCTGTGGGAGCCTTTCGTCGCGGCGCCGGATGAGCTTGCGAAGCGTCTGGCGGAGCTCGAAACCGGCCCGGTTGGCGGGGGGGATGGCTCGCTACGATTCAGGAGTCAGCTCGAGGAAGCCGGGGCGATAGTCCTCGCCGAAGGTGACGAGGGCCACCTGATCGCGGCGCGCGAGGTCTGCGCGATCGCCGAGGGTGCGGAGCCATCGGCGCCCGGCGGGATCGAGCCCGTCTACCTGAGGCCCCCGGACGCGGAGATATGGCGTGAGCAGCAGCGTCGAAACCGAGATCTCAAGCGGTAGCCGGCCGGCAGGCCATGGCCTGGAAGTCAGGTCGCTCGTGTACAGCGATCTGCCGTCCGTGCTGGCGATCGAGCGCCGTTCCTTCGGGACGCCTTGGTCCCTGGCAATGTTCGTCTTGGAGCTTTCCAAGCCCTCGGGGATCTGCCTGGCCATCACCGACGAGGGCGAGCTGGTGGGCTATCTGGTGTGCTCCCGGTACGCCGACGTGTGGCACTTGATGAACGTCGCCGTCGATCCCGGCAGGCGCCGTCAGCGGGCCGCGACGCAGCTCATCGAGCGCCTCTTCGAGGAGGCGGGCTCGCAGGCGCGCTACACGCTCGAGGTCCGCACCTCGAACCTCGGGGCCATCGCCATGTACGAGCTCTTTGGCTTCAAGGCCGCCGGGCATCGCCGCAGCTACTACCACGACAACGGTGAGGACGCCGTGATCATGTGGCTGGAGCCGGCGCGGGTCGGCGCCTAGCAGCGGGCCCGTCGCCGTGATCCTCGCCCTGGAGACATCCTGCGACGACACGTGCGCCGCCGTGGTCGACGGCGGGAGCGTTCGCTCGAACGTCATCTCCTCCCAGGCCGCCGCGCATGAACGCTTCGGCGGCGTGGTCCCCGAGGTCGCCTCGCGCCACCACCTGCGCCTGGTCAACTCCATCGTCGATGCGGCGCTGGAGGATGCCGGCGTGGACCTGGACGACATCGAGGCGGTCGCCGTGACGCGCGCGCCGGGGATGATCGGTGCCCTGCTCGTGGGCATCGCGACCGCCAAGGCGCTCGGTGCGGCGACCCGCAAGCCCATGATGGGGGTGGACCACCTCCACGGCCACGTCGCCGCGAACTTCCTCGAGCCCGACCCCCTCGACCCGCCGTTCCTGTGCCTCGTCGCAAGCGGTGGGCACACCCTGCTCGCCGGCGTCCGGGGACACGGCGGCTACGAGACCCTGGGGCAGACCCTCGACGACGCCGCGGGCGAGGCTCTTGACAAGGGCGCGAGGCTGCTCGGACTCGGCTACCCCGGCGGGCCCGCGATCGAGCGTCTCGCGGCCGGCGGGGACGCGAAGGCGTTCGATCTCCCCCGGGGGATGAGCTCCGAGGGCCCCCTCGACTTCTCGTTCTCCGGGGTGAAGACGGCGCTGCTTTACGTTACGCGCGATCTCGGCGAGCGGGAGACCGAGCGCCGGCGGGCCGACCTCGCCGCGAGCTATCAGGCCGCCATCGTCGCTCAGCTGACCTCGAGGCTGGAGCGGGCACTGGACGCCGGCGAGTGGCCGGCGGTCGCGCTGGGCGGCGGGGTCGCCGCCAACGGGCCGCTGCGCAGACGAGTCGCCGCGATCTGCGAGACCCGCGGCCTGCGCCTGAAGCTGGTCGCCCCGGAGCTCTGCACAGACAACGCCGCGATGATCGGCTCGGCCGCCCGCTTCGTCGAGGCGACTCCGTACCCCGGGTACCTCGACTGGGACGCAGCGGCGTGACGCGCCTGGTCCTGTATGGCCGCCAGGGATGCCACCTCTGCGACGAGGCGAACGACGCGATCGTCCGCCTGCGCGACGAGCTCGGGCCCTTCGAGCTGCACGCGGTCGACATCGACTCGGACGACGCGCTGCACAAGGCGTACCTGGAGCGGATCCCGGTGGTCGAGGTCGACGGCGTGATCGTCAGCGACCTGGAGCTCGACGTCCGGGCGGTCCGCGAGGCCCTGCGACGTCGCCGCGGCTGATGGGTACCCTGAGCCCATGACCGCCGAGTCCGGGGCCATCGAGGCCGTGACCGATGCCGCCCCGGCCGACGGGGAGCGCCTGTCGCTTGGCGTGGCCGCGCGCCTCTCGCGCTACCTCCAGGTGCTGATCCAAGCCCGCAAGATGGGCAAGGACACGATCTCCTCGCAGGAGCTGGCGGAGTACACGCACATCAACTCGACCCAGATCCGGCGGGACCTCTCGGGGTTCGGGAAGTTCGGCAAGCGCGGAGTCGGCTACCGCGTCGAATCCCTCGTGGAGGAGATCCGCAAGATCCTGCGGACATCGGGCCAGCACAACATCGCGCTGTTCGGGGCGGGACACCTCGGCCAGGCGATCGCGAGCTCGGACATCTTCGCCGACCACGGGTTTCAGGTCGTGGCGATCTTCGACGTGGACCCCGAGCAGGTGGGCCAGGAGCTCGGCGGCGTCCCGGTTCGTCCCTTCGGCGAGCTCGAGTCGGTCGTCGAGGCCGACGACGTCGTCGTCGGCGTGCTCGCGGTCCCGGCGTCGGCGGCGCAGGAGGTCGCAGACCGGCTGGTCCAGGCGGGCGTCAAGATCATCTTCAACTACTCGGAGCAGCTGCTCACCGTCCCACCCGAGGTGACCGTCCACACCTCCAGCCCGGCCGTGGACCTCCTCTACGCGCTCTACTTCTACCTCGCGTAGGCCTGTGGCCGAGAGCGGCAGGGACGACGCGCCATCGAGTCTCGACCGGGAGCGGACCCGGGAGATTTTCGAATCGTCGACGGACTTCACCGTCGGCCTGGAGGAGGAGTTCGCGATCGTGGACCCCGAGACGCTCGAGCTGGTCCATTCCTTCGAGGATCTCTACGCGGCCTGCCAGCGCGACGAGGTGCTGGGCGAGGCCGCCGCGGGTGAGCTGATCGACTGCGAGATCGAGATCCGCTCCGGCCGCGGCGAGACGTTCCGCGATGCGGTCGAGCGCCAGCGCGAGCGTCGCTCCCGTCTGTTCGCGACCGCCGGCGAGCTGGGCCTCGGCCTGGCCGCGACCGGGACGCACCCCTGGGCCGGCTACCTGGACCAGCGGATCATCGACACCGCGCACTACAACCGCCTGCGCGACGAGCTGCGCTGGGTGGCGCAGCGCAACACCACCTGGAGCCTCCACGTCCACATGGGGGTCCAGGGGGCCGACCGGGCGGTCGCCGTTTGCGACCATCTGCGCTGCGTCCTGCCAGAGCTCCTCGCGGCCTCGGCCAACTCGCCGTTTTTGGATGGCGAGGACACCGGGCTGGCGTCGGTGCGCAGCGAGATCTTCACGCGCACCTTCCCGCGATGCGGGGTCCACGAGCCGTTCGGCGACTACGCGACGTACGCCGGCTTCATCGATGCGCTCACCGCGACCAACTCGATCGTGGAGTCCACGCAGTTGTGGTGGAGCGTGCGGCCGCACCACCGGTTCGGGACCGTCGAGCTTCGGATCTGCGACGCCCAGGCGAGCGGCACGGATTCGTTCGGGCTCGCGGGCCTGATCGCCGCGTGCATCGCCCAGGCGGCTATCGACCACTCCGACGGCGCGCTGGGCGAGCCGATGCGCGGGCGCGAGGTGGAGGAGAACCTGTGGCGGGCGATTCGCTGGGGCATGGACGGGAAGCTGATCGACTGGGAGCGCGGGGAGGAGATCGCCACGCCCGCGGCCGTGGAGCGTCTGGTGGAGTGGACCGAGCCGGCCCGCTCGGCGCTCGGAATCGACGTCGTGCTGCCCGCTCTCAACGGCACCCAGCGCGCGCGCGAGGCGCTCGCGGGCGGCGCGACTATCCCCGATGTCTACCGCGAATCGGTCGCCGAGACGCGCCGGACCTACGCGCCGGAGCTCGTTTCCGCGCCAGCGGAATAGGCTGGCGCGATGGACGTGCCTGAGAACCAGGAGCCGGGGTCAGATCCCGAGCCTGAGCAGACGCCGGCGGGGTCAGGCGGCGGAGGGTCTGACCCCACGAGCGCCGACCCCACGGCCGCCGACCCCTCGGTCGACGAGGCCGAGTTGCGCCGGCGAATCGAAGAGGGGCTGCGCGAGGTGCGCGTGCAGGACGTGGTCCTGGAGAGCGTCGTCACCTTCATCAACCTCACCGCCAGACGGATCGGCAAGACGGACGAGCGCGATCTCGAGCAGGCCAAGGTCGGGATCGAGGCCGTCCGGGCGCTGGTGGATCTGCTCGAGCCCGAGCCCCAGGCGCAGGTGCGAAACGCGCTCTCCGAGCTTCAGATGCTCTACGCGCAGCACTCCGGCGGCGGTGGGGCCACGGAGGCCGGGGGGCGAACGCCCGGCGGCGAGGGCGGGACGCCCGCGGGCGGCGGGGCTGCGGGCACTCCCGAGCGGCCTCCGGCACCCGGGCGAAAGCCGGGCGGCGGCGATGCCCCGCCGGGCCTTTGGGTGCCCGGCCGCTCCTAAGCCCGCTGACCCCGCTAACCTTCCCGCCGCTTTCGGCCGAGACCCCTCGGCCGTTCCTATTTCCTGAAGCCCACGGAGGACTGAAGACTTGACCGACTTCCTGACCGATTACGGCGTTCTGATCGCGCTGGTGTGCGCCGGGGCGGCTGTGCTCTACGGCGCCCTCGTGACCCAGCGCCTGATGGCGAAGTCGCCCGGCAACGAGCGCATGCAGGAGATCTCCGGCGCCGTGCAGGAGGGTGCGAAGGCCTACCTCAACCGCCAGTACATGATCATTGCGCTGGTCGCCGTCCCGCTCGCGATCCTGATCGCGCTGCTCCAGGATGTGGCCACCGGCATCGGCTTCGTGATCGGCGGCGCCCTATCCGGCGCGGCCGGCTTCATCGGGATGAACGTCTCGGTGCGCTCGAACGCCCGGGTGGCGGAGGCCGCCCGCGGCGGGGTACCGCCCGCGCTCGACGTCGCCTTCAAGGGCGGCTCGGTCACTGGAATGCTCGTCGTCGGGCTCGCCCTGCTGGGCGTCGCCGGCTACTTCGGGATCCTGGTGTTGACCGATCAGACCGACAAGGAGGCCGTGGACGCACTGATCGGCCTTGGCTTCGGCGGTTCGCTGATCTCTGTGTTCGCCCGACTTGGCGGCGGCATCTTCACCAAGGCGGCCGACGTGGGCGCCGACCTGGTCGGAAAGGTCGAGGCTGGAATCCCCGAGGACGATCCCCGCAACCCGGCCGTGATCGCCGACAACGTCGGCGACAACGTCGGCGACTGCGCGGGCATGGCCGCCGACCTCTTCGAGACCTACGCGGTCACGACCGTCGCGGTGATGCTGCTGGGGGTGCTGACCTTCCCGGAGTACGCGCGCGAGGTCTCGCTCTTCCCGCTGGTGCTCGGCGGTGTCGCGATCATCGCCTCGATCATCGGGGCGCTGTCGGTGCGGACCTCGACCGACCGGGTCGAGGGCGCGCTCTATCGCGGAGTGCTCATCTCCGGCCTGATCTCGGCCGCGGCCTTCTACCCGATCACCGACTGGCTGATGAGCGAGCCGCTGTCGTTCGGCTTCGGCGAGGCGGGCGCGGACACCGTCAGCGTCACGGACCTCTGGTTCTGCGCCCTGATCGGGATCATCGTCACCGGCGGGCTGTTCGTGATCACCGATTACTACACGTCCACCCGCTTCCGGCCCGTCCGCACGATCGCCAAGGCATCGGAGACGGGGCACGCGACCAACATCATCCAGGGCCTCGCCCAGGGCTTTCAGTCCACGGCGCTGCCGGTGATCCTGCTCGCCGCGGCGATCTTCGTCGCCAACGAGCTGGCGGGCATCTACGGCATCGCGATCGCCGTGGTCGCCCAGCTCTCGCTGACCGGCCTGATCGTCGCGCTCGACGCCTTTGGCCCGATCACCGACAACGCGGGCGGCATCGCCGAGATGGCCGAGCTGCCCGAGGACGTCCGCAACGTCACCGACCCGCTCGACGCGGTCGGCAACACGACGAAGGCGGTCACGAAGGGTTACGCGATCGGCTCCGCGGCGCTGGCGGCGCTGGTGCTGTTCGCGGCGTTCAAGATCGAGCTGCTCGAGGAGGCCCCGGCCGGGTTCGACCTCGACACCCTGTTCAACCTCTCGACGCCCGAGGTTCTGATCGGCCTGCTGATCGGCGGGATCATGGTCTACCTGTTCGCGGCGCTCGCGATCGAGGCGGTGGGCCGCGCCGGCGGCCAGGTCGTGGAGCAGGTGCGAAAGCAGTTCCGCGAGAAGCCCGGAATCATGGACGGGACGGAGAAGCCCGACTACGGCGAGACCGTCGCGATCGTGACGGCCACGGCCCAGCGCGAGATGATCCTGCCCTCGCTGATCCCGATCATCGTGCCGGTGCTCGTCGGCATCTGGAGCGTGGACGCCCTCGGCGGCCTGCTGATCGGCGTGATCGTCGTCGGGCTGTTCATGGCGATCTCCATGACGGCGGGCGGCGGCGCCTGGGATAACGCGAAGAAGCTGATCGAGGACGGCGCCCACGGGGGCAAGGGCTCGGAAGCCCATGCCGCGTCGGTCACGGGGGACACCGTCGGTGACCCCTACAAGGACACTGCCGGCCCCGCGATCAACCCGATGATCAAGGTGGCGAACATCGTCGCGATCCTGATCATCCCGATCGTCCACTTCCCCAGCTAGGCGCCGCGGACATAGGGTTCGACGGCGTGAACGTCGACGAGCCGATCAACGTCGCCGACTACGAGGCCCTGGCAGCGAGCAAGCTCGAGCCGGGGCCTCTCGGCTACTTCGCAGGTGGGGCCGCCGACGAGCGAACCCTGAGGCGAAACGTCGAGGCGTTCACCGAGTGGGAGCTGATCCCGCGGGTGCTGGTGGACGTCTCGGTCGTGGACGCGTCGGTCGAGCTGCTCGGCAGCAGGCTCTCGATGCCGCTGCTCGTCGCCCCGGTGGCCTTCCAGCGCGCCGCGCACCCCGACGGCGAGGAGGGGATGGCCCGGGCCGCGGGCGCGGCCGGGACGGCGATGTGCCTCTCCACGATCGCCAACGCGACGCCCGCGAGCGTGGCGGCGGCGGCCCCGGATACGGAACGCTGGCTTCAGCTTTACTGCTTCCGCGACCGGGCCGTGACGGAGGCGATCATCGCGGAGGCGGTGGAGTCGGGCTGCAAGGCGATCGCCCTCACCGTCGACGCTCCGCGCGCCGGCCGCCGCGAGCGCGACCTGCGCACGGGCGTGAAGACCCAGCACTCAGCCCCGGCCGTGCAGGCGGCGGTGGGCTCGGACGTGCCGCTCACGCCCAAGGAGGTCTTCGACCTGGTGGACCCCTCCCTCGACTGGGACAGCCTCGCCGCCCTAGTCGAGGGATGCGAGCTGCCGATCCTGCTGAAGGGCGTCATCGCGCCGGCCGACGCCGAGCTGGCCGTCGAGGCGGGGGCAGCGGGCGTGATCGTCTCCAACCACGGCGGGCGCCAGCTCGACGGGGTGCCCGCGACGATCGACGTCCTCGGCGACGTGGCCGACATGGTCGCCGGACGCGCGCCCGTGCTCGTGGACGGCGGGATCCGGCGCGGGGGGGACGTGCTCACCGCACTCGCCCTCGGCGCCAGCGCGGTCCTCGTCGGGCGGCCGGCCCTCTGGGGCCTCACCGTGGACGGCGAGGCGGGCGCCCGGCGGGTCCTCGAGCTCCTGAAGGCCGAGATCGAGCTCGGTCTGACGCTGCTGGGCTGCCCGACGCCGGGGGACGTGACGCGTAGGCACGTGCGCCGCCGGGCGTGAGCTTTCGCCCGATGTGCCGCTTCGTGCGCTCGTCTATGTGACGGCGTCAATCGTGCTGGGTATCGCCGCCGCCGCGGGCGGCTACTACCTGGGAGGCGCCGCTCTCTGGCGCTACTTCTCGAGCAGCTCGATCCGGTAGTCGTCGGGATCGCGCACGAAGCAGAGGCGCGAGCCGCCTTCGCGCACTGAGTAGGGCGGCTTCTCGGGCTCGATGCCCAGCTCGGCGAGGCGCTCGAGGGTGCCGTCGAGGTCCTCGACGGTGATCGCGATGTGGCCGTAGCCGGTGCCGATCTCGTACGGCTCCGTGACATCGTGGTTATGCGTCAGCTCGAGGCGCGCGCCGTCGCCGGGCAGGCCCATGAAGATGTTGGTCGCCTCGTCGCGGATGGGGTGGCGGCCCACCTCCTCGAAGCCGAGCTTCTCGTAGAAGGCGACGGACTTCTCCGGGTCGAGGATCCGGCAGCAGGTGTGGATCAGCTCACTCATGCCGTGACCCTATAGTCACGCCGCTGTGGCCGAGCGGCACCCACGAGAGCAGGCCCTTCGCCGCGTCCACGGCACGGGGGCGCTGTTCGCGGCTGCCTACGGAAACGTGGGCTCATCGATCTACTACGCGCTGGGGGTCGTCGCGCTCTACGCGCTGGGCCTGACGCCGATCACGTTCCTGATCGCGGGCCTCATCTTCGCGTTCACCGCGGCGTCCTACGCGGAGGCGACCGTGATGTTCCCGGAGGCGGGCGGCTCGTCGAGCTTCGCGCGCCACGCGTTCAACGAGGTGGTGAGCTTCTTCGCCGCGTGGGGCCAGATGCTGACCTACATCGTCACGATCGCGATCTCCGCGTACTTCGTGCCGCACTACCTCGCCGTCTTCTGGGAGCCGCTCGGCCACGGGCCCGGCGACATCATCTTCGGCATCGTCCTGGTGGCGCTGCTCGCCCTGCTCAACATCAGGGGCACCGAGGAGTCAGCGCGCCTCAACTTCGTGCTCGCCATCGCCGACCTGCTGACACAGGTGGTCCTGGTGGTGATCGGGATCGCCATCGTCCTCGACACCGACCTGCTCGTCTCGCAGGTCCAGCTCGGCACGGTGCCGTCCTGGGGCGACTTCGCGCTGGGGATCGCAGTGGGGATGGTGGCCTACACGGGGATCGAGACGATCTCGAACATGGCCGAGGAGGCCAAGGACGCCGCCCGGACGATCCCGCGCGCGGTGGGCGCGGTGGTGGCGGCCGTGATCGGCCTCTACGCGCTGCTGCCGGCGATCGCGCTCTCCGCGATGCCGGTTACGCAGGGGTCCGACGGGGAGTACACGACCGCGCTCGGGACCGAGTACGCGGACGATCCGGTGCTGGGCATCGTCGAGAACCTGGGCCTGTCGGCGGGGCTCACGGAGGCGCTCGAGGTCTACGTGGGCATCCTCGCCGCGGTGATTCTCCTGATCGCGACCAACGCGGGTCTGATCGGGGTCTCACGCCTCACGTTCTCGATGGGCCAGCATCGCCAGCTACCCGAGCGCCTGCGCCAGGTGCACCCGAGGTTCAAGACGCCGTATGTCGCGATCCTCGTGTTCTCGGGGTTCGCCGCGCTCACGATCGTGCCGGGCCAGCTCACCTTCCTCGCCACCCTGTACTCGTTCGGCGCGACGCTGTCGTTCACCATCGCCCACGTCGCGGTGATCCGGCTGCGCAAGCTGCATCCGCTGGCCGAGCGCGACGCGAAGGAGGCGCAGGACGGCAGGCGGCTGTGGCGCCCACCGGGCAACGTGCGCATCCGGGGCGTGAACGTACCCCCGACCGCGATCCTGGGCGGGCTTGGGACCGCCGCAGCGTTCGTGGTCGCGATGGCGCTCGACCCGGTAATCCTGCTTGCCGGCGGCGGCTGGATGGCGGTGGGGATGACCCTCTACGTCCTCTACCGCCGCCACCAGGGCCTGCCGCTCAAGGACACCGTGAAGGTGGAGAGCCTCGAGCCCCTCGGCGTGCAGGAGGTGGAGTACGAGGGCGTGATCGTGGGCTTCGAGGAGGGCCAGCCGTTCTCGGAGGAGACCGTCGCGATGGCCAAGGCGCTGGCCGCCAAGCGCAGGCGCGCGATCCACGTGGTCTCGCTCATGGAGGTGCCCACGAACCTGCCGATCGATGCCGAGGTCCGCGCCGCCGAGAGCGAGGCCCAAAGCAAGATCGAGCGGGCGAAGCTGATCTGCGGGCGGCGCGTGACGGGGGAGGTCCAGCGCGTGCGGCCCGGGCAGGCGGGCTCGGCGATCATCAAGACCGCGCGCGAGCGCAAGGCAACGGCGATCGTGATGCAGCTCGGCTACCGCAACGGGACCCCGCTTTACACCCGCGCGCTGAAGACGGTCCTCGCGGAGCGCCCGTGCCGTGTGCTCGTCTCGGCGCAGCCCGAGCCCGCCGCCGTACCCGCCTCTCCCACGGCCCCCGGGGCGCGAACCTAGAATCCCCTTCGTGGAGGCTCACGAGCAGCTCTACCGTGCGGTCTCGCGCCTGTTCGCGGGGGTCATCGCCGCCTTTGGGATCACGATCCTGGTCGTCACCATCGTCAACGGGGGCGGCCCGCTCTCCCTCGGCGTGCTGCTGGGCATCGTCTTCACCGGGCTCGGCGCCGGGCGTCTTTACCTCGCCTCGCGGCCACACACGTGAGCGAGGAAGAGGAGGGACGCCGGCCGGCCAGGCGGGCGCCGGCTCGCATTCTCGCCCGCCGAGCGCTGGGCGTGCCGTGGCTCTTCGCCGTCTCGTACTCGGCCATCGGGTTCTCGATCTACTTCTCGATCGGCCTCGTCGCCGACCGGGGCCTGGCGCTCACGCCGCTCATCTTCCTCGGCGTTGGGATCGTCTTCATGCTCAACGCGATGACCTACATCGAGGGTGCCGCGATGTTCCGGGAGCGCGGTGGGTCATCAACGCTCGCTCGCCATGCGTTCAACGAGCTGGTCTCGTTCGTAGCCGGGTGGGCCATCCTGATCGACTACCTGATCGTCGTCGCCCTGGCGGCGATCTCGGTCCCGCACTACCTGACGCCGATCTCGGCATCGTTCGGGGAGGGCGCCGCCGAGCTCATCACCGCGGGCGTCGTGATCGCGGCGGTGTCGGCGATCAACATCGTCGGCTTCTCCGGCGCGGCGCGCCAGCTTCTGCTCACGGCGATCGCGATCGGCGGCGTGGCGCTTCTGATCGCCGTGGTCGTGGTGGGGGCGCTCACCTCGTTCGACGCGTCGGCCCTCACCGCCGAGCTCGACCTGTTCGCGAGCCCCTCCCTGGAGGATGTGCTCTACGCGGGGGTGATCGCGACGGTCGCCTACGCGGGGATCGAGGCCGCCTCGGACCTCGCCCCCGACCTGGAGTTCGAGGGGGCCGACCTCAAACGGCTGGTTGCCGCCGGCGTCGCGATCGTGCCGATCCTGTACACGGGGGTGGCCGTGATCTCGGTGATGGCGGTCCCGGTCGTGGCCGGGGCGGACGGCCCCACGACCGCCCTGGCGACGAGCTACCTGGAGGAGCCCATCCTCGGCGTCGTTACAAGCTACGAGCCGGGATGGGTGGCCGAGGTCATGCGTGGCGCGGTGGTGGTCGTCGCGCCCCTCGTGCTGGCCTGGGCCGCGAGCACCTCGATGCTCGGGCTCTCGCGCCATACCTACACGCTCGCCACGAATCGCCAGATCCCGAGCTGGCTGGGCAAGTTGAACAAGCGGTGGACGACGCCCCACGTGGCGATCCTGATCGCCGCGGTGATCGCGTTCGGCCTGGTGATCCCCGGGGACGTGCTCTTCCTCGGCGGGCTCTACGCGTTCGGCGCGACGATTGCGTTCGCGATCGCGCATCTCTCGCTGGTGCGGCTGCGCTTCAGCGATCCCGATCGGGAGCGTCCCTTCCGGGTTCCCCTGAACGTCGGCTGGCGCGGCACGGACGTGCCCGTGCCGGCCCTCGTGGCGGGAGCGCTCACGATCGGCGCCTGGATCACGGTGCTGCTGTTCCACGACGAGGCGCGTTACATCGGCGGGGCCTGGATGCTGTTCGGCCTCGGGGCGTACGTCGTCTACCGCCTTGGCGTGGAGAAGACGTCGCTGACCAAGCGGGTGAGCGTGCCGGCGAGCGCGCTCGCGAAGGACGTGCCGGAGTTGGAATACGGCGGCATGCTGGTTCCCGTGTTCGGCACGCCGCTCGACGACGACATCGTGAGCACGGCGGGTCGGCTCGCGGCGGCGACCGATGGGCCCGGCGGGGACGTGCCCCGCCTCGAGGTGGTCTATGTGGTGGAGGTCCCGCTCACCCTTTCGCTCGGCGCGCCGCCCCCGACAGCGCGCATGGAGGTGGCCAACCGGGCGCTGGCGCGAGCACAGGAGGTCGGCGAGGAGTACGACACAGTCGAGGTGGCGACGTCGGTCATTCGCGCGCGCGACGTCGGCTCCGGGATCGTGCAGGCGGCGCGGGAGCGCGACGTGGAGCTGATCGTGATGGGCGCCGAGCCGCCGACACGGATCCGCGGCGGGCCCGTGCTGGGCGGGGTGGGGGGTTCGCGCCCGGCCGAGATCGGTCCGGTGACGGCTTACGTGCTCGACAAGGCGCCCGGGGGAGTGCTGCTCACGGCGCCCGCGTCCGACCCGGATGAGCGGCCGGCGTTCGACCCGCGCAAGCGGCCGCCGGTGAGCCAGCAGTAGCGCGCGCGGGGCGCGAACTAGTATCCGAGCGATGTTCATCCTCATCGTCGGCATCGGGCGGGTCGGCTCCAGCGTGGCCAGGACCATGTTGCAGGAAGGCCACACGGTCTCCTGCCTGGACGAGGACCCGGAGTCGCACGCCCGGCTCGAGATCGGGCTCGAGAAGTCGTGGGAGGACATGGGTGGGCGCTACACGGTGGGCACGGGCCTCGAGATCGAGGCGCTCGAGGAGGCCGGCATCGCGACCGCCGACGCCTTCGTCGCCGCGACCGACGGCGACAACACGAATTTGGTGATCGCCCAGATCGCGAAGCGCCGCTTCGAGGTACCTACCGTCATCGCCCGCATCCTCGATCCATACCGGGCCGAGTGGTACGAGTCGCAGGGCGTACACACGATCTGCCCGACGCGGGTGGCGATCGACATGCTGATCGGCGAGGTACGCGAGGCGGCCGGCGACACGCCCGCCGGGGCTGAGGCGCCGAGCGGCTGATGGGCATGTACGTGATCATCGTCGGGGCCGGGAAGGTGGGCTGGAACCTGGCGCGGGAGCTGCTCGACAAGGGGCACGAGGTGACCTTGATCGAGAACGACAGGGATCGCTATGCGACCGTCGAGCAGGAGCTCGAGCACAACATCCAGTACGGCGACGCGTCGGAGCTGTGGGTGCTGGAGCGAGCGGGCATCACCAGGGCCGACATGGTGATCGCTGTCACCGGCGACGACGAGGACAACGTGCTGATCTCCCAGGTCGCCAAGGAGAAGTACCTGTGCGAGCGCACGATCTCCCGCGTGAACAACCCGCGTAACAAGCAGTGGTTCGAGTTGCTGGGGGTGAAGCCCGTTGTTTCGGCGACGGACTTGATTTTGCGGCTGATCGAGCACGAGGTGCCGGAGTACGGCCTGGTGCATTTGCTCGACCTGCCCGAGCAGCGCCTGGAGATCATCGAGATGCTGCTGCCCGTGAACTCGAAGGCGCACGGGGTCCGCGTGAGCGACCTCGAGATGCCCGAGGGGAGCCTCCTGATCTCGGTGCTGCGCGAGGACCGCGGGTTCGTGCCGGGGCCCGACACGGTGCTCCAGTCGGGCGACGAGATCCTCGCCGTGCTCGACCCGACGGTCGAGGAGGACCTGACCGCGTACTTCGGCCCCGACGGGGCGGCCGCGACCGGCGGCTGAGTGGCCTGCGGCGTGGCGTGCGGCAGGGGCGGCGCCGGCGGCGTGGCGTGTGGCGCGTGAGCGATCGCCGGGTCGACTTCCTGCTGGTCGGCGGCGGGATGGCCGCCGCCAACTGCGCGGCGGAGCTGCGTCGAAAGGGCGCCGGGGGGTTGGTGCTTCTGGTCGGGGGCGAGCCCGAACCGCCCCCCGAAAGCCCACCGCCCTCGAAGAAGTAAATGAGCGGGGCAACCGAACAAAAAAAAGAACCCATGCACA
>JBPCKC010000081.1:0-4279 GCA_051004675.1 Solirubrobacterales bacterium | reverse complement strand
GGGTGTGGGGCGAGCCGGCGCTCGGAAAGGGGGAGCCCGAGGGGAACGAGGGCGTGTGGAGCGCACCCCCCACCGGCGTGAACACCGGCGAGGTGGTCGCCGGCGATGCTGCCGAGCGGCAGAACCTCGTGACGGGGGACGCCGGAAATGTGGCCGCCCGGCTCAAGCAAACTGCCAGGCCGGGCGAAATCCTGCTCGGAGACGCGACGCACCGACTCGCCCGCGAGGCGGTGCGAGTCGATCGCCTGGAGCCGCTCGAGCTCAAGGGCAAGACTGAGCCGCTGCCCGCGTGGCGGCTCGTCGACCTCGTCACCGACGTGCCCACCTTCACCCGGCCGATTGCCACGCCGTTCGTGGGACGCGGCGAGGAGCTTGGCGCGCTTGAACAGGCATTCCAAACGGCAGCACGCGAGCGCGCCTGCACGCTGGCGACGATCGTCGGCCCGCCGGGAATCGGCAAATCCCGCCTCGCCCGCGAGTTCATCGGTGCGCTCGGCGGCGATGCACTTGTCGTCGTGGGACGGTGCCTCCCCTACGGCGAGGGCATCACCTACTGGCCGCTTGCGGAGATGGTTCGCCAGCTGGCGGGCGCAGAGGTGGAGCGAGAACTCCGGGAGTTGGTCGCGGCTGACCACCATGCGGCGCTGATCGCCGCCAAGATCGCAGGCGCGATCGGGTGGTCCCAGGTTGCCGGCTCCCCCGAGGAAACGGCCTGGGCGTTCCGCAGGCTGTTCGAGGCGGTCGCCCGTGAGCGGCCCCTGCTCATCGTCGTCGACGACATCCACTGGGCCGAACCGACGCTGCTCGACCTGCTTGAGTACCTGCTCAGCTTCTCGAGCGGCGCGGCGATCCTACTCCTGTGCATCGCGCGGCCGGACCTCTTCGACGCGCGCCCGTCGTGGGCCGCCCCCCGCCCGAACACGACCCTCGTCTCGCTGGCACCGCTCGCTGACGATGAGACGAAGGGCCTGATTGACGAACTCCTAAGACAACGCCGGCTGAGCGAGCGAGCAAAGGCACGGATCGTCGCGGCGGCCGAGGGCAACCCGCTCTTCGTCGAGCAGATCCTCGCGCTCCAGGCCGAAGGCGGCGAGGGGGACGTGGTCATCCCGCCGACGATCCAGGCGCTGCTGGCCGCACGCATCGACCGGCTGGAGCCCGAGGAGCGGGCGGTGCTGGAGTCCGCGTCGGTTGAAGGGCGGCTGTTCCACCGCGACGCCGTCGCAGAGCTCCTGCCGGCTCACGCCCGCACCGGAATCGGGGCGCATCTGATGAGCCTGGTCCGAAAGGAGTTCCTGCGCCCCGACCGCGCGTCTTTCCCAGGCGACGACGGGTTTCGCTTCAACCACGTTCTCATCTGCGACGCCGCCTACGAATCGATGCCCAAGCAGGTGCGCGGCGAGCGGCATGAGCGCTACGCAGGCTGGCTCGAGCAGCGGACGGGCGGAAACGTCGTCGAGTACGAGGAGATTCTCGGCTACCACCTCGAGCAGGCGTCTCGCTGCTTGGCCGAAGTAGGGGCGGTCGGCGAGCACTGGCGCGATCTGTCTGTGCGCGCCGCCGAGCGCCTGGGCTCGGCCGGACGCGCGGCGTTGAAGCGGGGCGACATCCGCGGCTCGGTCAACCTGCTTTCCCGGGCAACCTTGCTTCCGCGAATCGACGCCTCGCCGGGGTTGCAGTTCCTTCCCGACCTCGCAGAGGCGTTGTCGGCCATTGGCGAGCACGGCCGCGCGGGCGAGGTGCTGGCCGAGGCGGCAGACCGCGCCGTTGCTGCGGAAGACGTCCACACAGGCTGGCGAACCCGGCTCCAGCGGGCGTGGCTGCGCTTTCAAACGGACCCGAGCGTCGACGTGGCGGACGTGCTCAGCGAGGCAGTTGCCGCCGTGGGCGCCTTCGAGCGGCTTCGCGACGACCGAGCGCTCGCACACGCGTGGCACCTGATCGCGTGGGTCAACATGACCTACGGCCGGCTTTCGGGCCTCTCCGAAGCGGTCGAGCATGGGCTCGTTCATTCCCGTGCCGCGGGTGACGCGCTCACGCAGGAGGAGCTGACCGTCCTGGAGATCCTCGCTGGTCCCACTGGCCCCGCTTCGACCGATCGAGTGAGCGAGGACGCCGAGGCGGCGCTCGAGCGGGCCCGAGTGACCGGAAGTCGCTATGTGGAGGGCGCCTGCCTGATCGCGCTCGCGATGTGCGCGGCATTCGAGGGGAGGTTCGATCCCGCCCGAGATCTGATCGCCGAGGCGAGATCGATCCATGACGAGCTCGGCGGCGATCGCGGCAGCGGCTTCGTGCACTGGCCGGCGGGGATGATCGAGATGACGGCCGGAGACGCCACGCGGGCGGAAAGGGAGCTGCGCAACAGCTACGAGACACTGCGAAGCCGGGGTGACACCTGGTGGTTGTGCGGGGTCGCGGCTGAGTTGGCGGACGCTCTCTGGCTGCAGGGACGAGACGACGAGGCCTTCGACCTGACCCGGCTCAGCGAGGAGTTAGCCGGGGAATCGGTTCTCGTCGCGCAGATGATGTGGCGGGGCGCACGCGCGAAGGTGCTCGCTCGCCGGGGCCAGGCGGAGGAGGCAGAGACGCTCGCCCGCGAAGGCGTGGCGCTCATGGAAGGGACTGAGTACGTCCTGTATCACGCGGACGCGTTGACCGATCTGGCCGAGGTCCTGCGGCTGCAGGACCGACCACAGGAGGCGGTGACCGCAGCGGAGGAAGCCGAGCGGCTGTACGAGCGAAAGGGCAACGTCGCCGCCGCCCGAACTCTCCGAGCGCTGATCGAGAAGCTGGGCGCACCTGCGGTTGCAGGGGACTGACGGGCCACGCCGGGACGGGCGAGTAGGTCCGGGGTCAGGTCTTGCGTTCGCACAAACCTACTCGGTGCCTGTCTCGCGGTGGTCGACTTCCGCGGCCGAATCCTCATCGCCGCTGGCGCCTGCCGCCTGCTCGAGACGGACGAGAGCGCGGCTGACCGTCGCCGGGTGAACGCCCAGATGATCCCCGATCTCCCGAAGGCGGTAACCGTAGGTGCGGTAGGCGGCGAGTATCCCTGCCTCCCCGCGGCAGAGCGCGTCGAGGCTCGGGCGTAGCGGCTGCCACTGGGGGCGAGGAACCTCGGCGATCCGCACGCCCGGCATCAGGCCGCGGATGAATTCCTCGTCCCCGAGATAGGATCTCGCCCACGAGCCGTGCCTCGAGCGACGCCTCGATCCCCTCGGAAACGAACTCGACATAGCGCTGCTGCGCAACCGCCCAGTCGGAATCGAACGCACTCAGGACGCCGTCGATCGTGAGGAAGATCGGACATTGCACGAGTCCCGCCGTAGCCGGGTAGCTCGACCAGCGCCAGTTGGTGAAACGCCGTTGCCGAACCGTCCTCAGCGGGTTCAGCACGATGTAGCGAGCCGCCTCGAGAAAGTGCTCGTCCCGGTCGACCGCGATCGACCTGAAGCGGCCACCGAACACATGCCCGGTTCGGTCGTGCCGGCGATTGAACCACTGCGCTAGAGGCCATTCAGCTGCCGCATCCCGAGCGAGAGATTCGGCAACGGCGTTTCCACGAGCAGGTGGTAGTGATTGTCCATCAGCACGTAGGCGTGACAGAGCCACCCATAGCGCACGACCACCCGCTGCAAGATCGCGACGAGCCGGTCGCGATGCTCGGCAACTCGGAAGATCGCCTGCCGATTGTTCCCACGCGCCGTGACGTGCGCGATCCCGCCCGGCACATCGATCCGCAGAGGCCGCGCCACCCTTCGACGCTAGGGGCCGCAGAGCACGTCCGCAAGATGGCCCGTTTCGACACCTGCCGGAACCGGACGGTGAGATTTGTCGCCTTGCAAGACCTGACCCCACGGGCGCCGGTCGCACTCGTCCACGCACGTCATCGAACGCGCTGCACGTGCTCAGCCAGTCAGTCGGGGATTGCTTTCACTATCCCATGAGAAAAGCCCTGTTTCGCAGGGCTTTTCTAGTAGCGGGGGCAGGATTTGAACCTGCGACCTCCGGGTTATGAGCCCGCTCTATGGGGGTGTGAAGGGGTGTGTTTTGGCTTGTCTAAGCCATTTCAGGTGAGCTGAGATCGGCTGAAATCAGGTGCGATGGGTATAAAATGGGTATAAAGTTTGTTGCTTATTCAGGCAACGAACTGCGTTCACTCCAGGGGCGCCGGACAGCGTGAGATTCGTGACGTCCGACGTTTGAGGGATAATATCCCCCTTATGACGGACAGGATCGATCACGACCGCCTCTACCAGGTCGCAGAATCGCAAGCCGG
>JBPCKC010000080.1:0-21727 GCA_051004675.1 Solirubrobacterales bacterium | reverse complement strand
TCGGTTTTCTTGGTCGACGACGGATCCTGAGAAGGCGCGCGGACGCCCCCGGCCATGGCCGGGGGCGTCGTCTTTCAAGAAGCAGCTATGGAAGTCGGGGGTGTCTCGACTACTTGGGGTTAGTCCGGCCTAAGCGGCCACGAGCGGCGCGATCAGCTCGCGGGCCGCTCGGCGGGCGGCGGCGTCGTCGTCGAGCGGGATGACGCTGCGGGGGATCAGCAGGAAGGAGGCCCCGATGCGCAGCAGCAGCTCGGCCGCGTGCTCGGGGTCGACGTCGCGCATCTCGTCTCGGCGCTGCCCGTCTCGGATCAGCTCGGCGAGGAACTCCCGCAGCATGCGCGCCGTCTTCTCTTGCGGGGAGTTGAGCCCGCCGATCACGTCGAGCGCGGAGATCCGCGAGAACAGTGGGTGCTCGCGGGCGATCCGGATCGCGGCAGCGAAGCCCTCGGCGACGAGCTCGACCGGCCCAAGCTCGGGATTCGCCTGCGTCGCGGCGATCTGGGCGAGGCTGCGCCGCGTCTCGCGCACGGTGAGGGCCTCGACCAGGCCGGCCCGGTCGCCGAAGCGCCGGTAGACGGTCATGCGTCCCACGGCGGCGCGGCCCGCTACGGCGTCCATCGTCACCCCGCGCATTCCGGCGTTCGCGACGAGCGCGAGGGCCGCGTCGAGGATGCGCTGGCTGGTGGCGTCGTCGGGCGGGGCGACCGACGGGTCGAGGGCCAGGCTCAGCAGCCGCCCCGGCCCGGCGGCGACGGCGGCCTCAGGCGGCACTCGCGAGCTCCTGCGGATCGCCGCCCGGGTTGGCGTGCGCGTCCGCGCCCGGGCCGAGCGGGCCGCGCGCGATCTCCTTCGCCCGCCAGCGCAGGTACTCCGGGCCGACGTTGCGCAGGCGGCCGGGGATCAGCGGCCCGGCGGCACGCGACGCGGCGCCGACGGCCCGTAGCTCGAGATCGTTGAGGCGGCTCCACTCGAGCCCGAAGCGCTCGCGCAGGATCGGCGGCAGCAGGCCCGTCGTCATCACGCGCAACCCCCGCGCGGGCGCGATGCGCAGCAGCTTCCATAGGCGCTCGGTGGCCGGGGGAAGCTGCGGCGGGCGGCCGGGCGCCTCGAAGGAACGCATGACCCGGTCGACCGTCTCGTGGTGCACCAGCCGGTTGGCGACCATGTCGTCGAAATACTCGAGGAAGTCGGGCCAGCTGGGCGGCATCTCGTCGGCGCGGATGCCGAGCAGCCTGCCGAGCGGCATGTACTCGCGGTAGATGCGGTCGATCTCCTCGCGGCTCAGGGGGCCGACGAAGCGCAGGTGCGCCCGCACCGCGCCCTCGAGGAGGGTGGCGTGGACCCACAGGTAGGCTTCGGGCTCGAGCGCGTGATAGCCGGTCCCGTCCGGGTTGGTCCCCTTGATCGTCTTGTGCGCCTCGCGCAGCCGGCGGCCCACCGCGGCGGCCTCACGTCCCGCGTAGGTGAGGAGATACAGGTAGTCGACGGTGCGCAGCAGCCGCCCCCACGGGTCCTGCTCGAACGTCGAGTGGTCGCGGACGCCGGCTCCCACGGTGGGGTGGGCGACCTGCAGCAGCAGCGCGTACCCGGCGGCGGCGAACAGCCGTGGGTCATCGAAGCGCTGCCAGACCAGCGAGTCCGGCCCGAGGATGATCTCGTCGAGCTCCGCGTCGGTGGCCAGGAGGGGGCGCCCCATCGTGGTACGAAAGGTACCACGATCGTCCCACTCGTCCCCCCGAAGGGCTCAGGGCGGCGGAGGGTGGACGATCTCGGGTTCCTCGCCGGGCGCCGCGTGGACCGGCAGCCGGTCGAGCTCCTCCTCGTCGATGGCCAGGCAGATCCGGCAGAAGTCCTCGCCGAAGGGGGTGAGATGGATGCTGCGGCGGATCACCTTCGAGAACCGCACCGACTTGATCGCCTCGAGCACCTCGGGCTGGGCCTCCAGCACCTGGTAGCGAACGGGGTCGTGCAGGGTCTCGCGTGAGAACCAGATCATTCCCAGGCGGTTCAGGTTGTTGAGGTATTGGGGCACCCGCGAGGGATAGCGGCAGCCGGACCGGGCTCCGATCATCGTGAAGCCCTGCGCGATCAGCCGCGAGCTGAGCAGTGCCAGCGGGCCCCCGGTGCGCACGTCGAGGCTCGGCTGGGGCCCGTTGAGCATGAACAGGTGCAGGATCCGCGCCTCGTCGGGGGCGAGGTCGCCGAGGATGCGCTCGTAGGCCGGGTGCGCCGTCTCGACGTAGTTGACGTCGCGCGACTTGCGCATCACCTCGGCGCCGAGGACTCGTAGCGCCGCCCACTCCCGGGTGGACTCCGCCTCCGCGTCGGCCGCGGCGTCGTCGTTGGGGGACTTCTGGCCCCTCATGTCACGCGCGTAGCCCCCCATTGCGTCGCGAACGTCCCCGGCCAGCCCGGAGGCCCGCTCGGGACGGGCCGCGACGCCCAGCAGGCGCATCCCCAGGCGGGCGTAGCTGCGCGCGGCCCACTCGGTCGTGTGCCATGCGGCGGACGCCGTGAGCTTGGCGAGGCCCGGCAGGTCGTCGATCGTCTCCCGGCTCCCGGAATGCTCGCTGCGCGCCGAGGCTTCTCCGTCCGCGCCCGGCCCGGCGGGGCTCTCGAACGGGTCGTCGACGTCCAGCGGCTCGCTCACCCGCCGCTCACCCCGAAGAGCCAGAGGTGCAGGAAGCCGCCGGCGAGCCCCATGATCGCCCCGTGCGCGTAGAGCATCCACTCGTCCTCCCTGATCGCCGAGCGCATCATCTCGACGAAGTCAGCCGAGGGCAGCTCCTTCGTGCGCTGGGCCACCAGCTTGTAGATCTTCTCGCTCTGCTGCTCGGAGAAATCGGGGTCCTTGAACGCCGACATCGTGTGACCGCCGGCGCTCTCGGCGACCGAGTCCCGGATCGTGTCGTACTCGCGGGTGCCCACGGCCACGCGCACCGCGGCGCGCGCCGGGCCCGCGGCCTGGTCGATCGCAGGGCCCAGCTCGTCCTTGAGGAGCTGGCGCGTGCGGTCCCCGCGCGGTCCGTCCAGCAGGAAGTCGCCGATGTTCTCGAGGGTCACCACGTCGTCGGCGATGATCCGCGCGTAGACCTCGGCCGCCTCGTCCTGGCGGCGCAAAAAAAGGCCGTGGACCTTGATCCCGAGGAACGACTTCGGCTCGGTGGGCTCGAAGATGAGCTGCATACCGAGGTAGTTCGTGGTCCATCCGACGATCACCCCCAGGATCGGCAGCAGCCACCACTGGCCGAGGGCGTGGTCGGCAAAAGCGACCGGGATGCCCAGCAGGAAGCCGAAGACGAACCCGAACGCGATCATCAGGTTGAGCTCCTTCTGACCGAAGTCCCGGAAGATCCGGACCACCAGGCCGGGGTTCTTCTGGAACTGGTCGATGACCATGATCTTCGGGTCCAGGAGTTGATCGATGTGGACGCCGATCTCGTCCATGATCCGCTTGACGATTCCAGGAAGCTGCTGCTGTACCCGTGAGTAGACCGCCTCCTTGCCACGCGGAGGGACGTTCGCCCACATCCCGGGCTGCTCGCGCTGCATCGTCTCGTCCACGATCTTGGGGATCTCCGGCGTGAACAGGGTGACGATGTGCTCGGCGACCTTCTGGGGCTCGAGCCGCTCGTAGAACTCGCTCGGCGTGCCGAGCTTCGCGATCGCCTTGTCGACGGCGATCGAGCCCATCTTCGCCGCCCGGGCGGGGACGATCCCCTGCCACCCGACTCCGCCCTGCATGATCCCTGGGACCTCCTGCAGGCGATGCGGCAGCAGCGTGGAGAGCTCGCGCAGCCCGGGGATGCGGTACCCGTGGAAGGCGATGGGGTTGAACAGCATCCAGACGCCGCTCCAGTTGATGAGCCAGCCGATCACGCCCGTGAAGACGGGGATCGTGGCCAGTTGGATCCACTCGCTGGTGCTCACCCGAAGATCAACGCCCTTCTCCCCGGCGCGCGAGATGCGCGCCGCGAAGCCGGAACATACCCGCATTCGGCGATCTTCAGAGCCGGCTCGAAAGATCGCGGAGGGCGCCGCTCAGCCGGGTTCCGGCGAGCTTCGCTCCACCTCGGTCAGGGCCGCGATGTCGCTGAGGTCCTTCGGCCGGCCGGCCTCGCGCTTCATCGCCAGGAGATCGGCCTTGGAGACGACCTTGACCTCGCTCCCGGCGATGTCAGTGCGGATGGCGCTGGCGTCGAGGCGGCGGTAGCGCTTCAGATCGGGGGCGGGGCCGTTGAACAGGTCGAGCGCGCCGTGCTTCGTATCGAGGAAGTAGTTGCCGACGGCGAGGCTCTCGGCGTCAGTCGTGTCGAGCGGCAGGCGCTCGCCTCGGGCTCCGATCGCCTCGGCCTCGAGCTCTCGCAGCGCCCTCGCCAGGCGCTTGAGGTTGCCCGCGTCGGGGGAAGGGACGATGTCGAGGTCCAGGGTCGCCCGGATGTAGCCGTGGAGGGTCACGGCGAGCCCACCGACGATCAGGAAATCGACGCCGTGCCCAGCCAGGACGGACAGCAGGGCCTCGTGCTCGGCCATCCCTCGGCCGATGTCGTCGGTTGCTCCGGTCATCTCTCAGCGGTTCGCGATGCCCACATGGCGGCGCGCGAAGTCGGAGAGGTCGATGCCGGCCTGAAGTCTCCCCCCCGGGTCGAACCGCTCCGCCTCGTGAAGCCGCCGCGGCTCGGCGTCATGCTCGGCGATCGGAGCGAGCTCGATCACCGGCCGCCAGCCGAGCCCGGCGAGGATCTGCCCGAGGCGCTCGACCGTGGGCTCCTCGAGCCCGCGCTCGATCCGGCTGATCGCCGCCTGGCTCGTGCCCGCGCGCCGGGCGAGCTCACGCTGGCTGATGCCGGAGCGGGTGCGGGCACGCCTGATCGTGACTCCTGCCTGACTCATGCGTGGATGATATCGCATACGGTGTCATACCGGAAGCGATATCGCGGGCGCGGGCGCGCTCAGTACGAGCGCGGCAGGCCGAGCGAGTGCTCCGCCACGTAGTTCAGGATCATCTCGCGCGAGACCGGGGCGGTGCGGGTCAGCCGGGCGCCCCAGTACATGTCCGTCAGCCCGTACTCGAGCGCGAAGCCGTTGCCGCCGTGGGTCTGGATCGCCTGGTCCACGCACGCGATCGACGCCTCGGCGGCGGCGTACTTCGCCATGTTCGCCGGCTCCCCCGCCGGCGCGCCGGCGTCGTACAGCGTGGCGGCCTTCTGCGTCATCAGACGGGCCAGCTCGAGCTCGATCTTCGCCTTGGCGAGGGGGTGGGAGAGGCCCTGATGCGAGCCAATCGGCGCCCCGTTCCAGACCTTGCGCTCGTTGGCGTAGTCGGAGGCGAGCTTGAGCGCGCGGCGCCCGACGCCGTTGGCCACCGCGGCGCCCATGATCCGCTCTGGATTGAGGCCGTCGAACGCGGCCTTCAGGCCGGCGGTCTCGGACTCGCCGATGACGCGGTCGGCCGGAACCTCGACGTCGTCGAAGAACAGGGTCCACTGCTTGTCCGACGCCTTCACCGCGACCGGGATGAACTGCTTCTCCATACCGGGCGAGTCGGTGTCCACCAGCATCAGCAGCGGCAGCCCGAGCGAGCCGTCCTCCTCGCGCTTGCGCGCGATCACCAGGATCGCGTGGGCGTCTTCGACGCCGGAGATGTAGGTCTTGGTGCCGCGCAGCTTGTAGACGTCGCCCTCGCGGGTCGCGGCGCTGGAGAGGTTGTGGGAGTTGGTGCCGGCGTCGGGCTCGGTGATGGCGAAGGCCACGCGCGTGGTCCCGGCGGCGATGCCCGGCAGCCACTCCTCCCGCTGGCGCTCGGTGCCGTGGCGGGTGATGATCGAGCCGACGATCGCGGGGGAGACCACGATCAGGAGCAGCGAGCACCCGGCGGCGGAGATCTCTTCGCCGACCGCCTGCAGGGCGTACATCCCCAGCCCGCCGCCGCCGTAGGCCTGCGGCAGGTTGACGCCCAGATAGCCCTTGTCGGCCAGGGCGTCCCACAGCTCGCGGGGGGACTCGTCGGCCGCGACGATCCGCCGGTGGTACTCGGGCCCGCCGACGCTCTCGCAGATCCCGCGCACGGCATTGCGGATCTCGACCTCCTCGTCGGTCGCGACCACGGGCAGGTTGACGGCGTCGATGGCCTCGGTGGCTCCCATCAGGTGTTCCTCCTAGAGGCCATACGAACGGCCGATGACTTCCAGCATCACTTCGTCCGTGCCCGCCCCGATTCGGTTGAGGCGCTGGTCGCGGAAGGCGCGCTCGATCTCGTACTCCTTCATGTATCCATAGCCGCCCATGATCTGGACACACTCGTCGGCGACCTCGTGGCAGACCTGGGCCGAGTAGAGCTTCGCCATCGAGATCTCGCGCACCGGGTACTCGCCGTTCGCGAAGCGCCACGCGACTGTGTGGGTGAGCTGCTTGGCGGCCTCGATCTTCGTCGCCATCTCGGCGAACTTGTGGCGGATCGCCTGAAAACGGCCGATCGGGCGGCCGAAGGCCTCACGCTCCTTCGCGTACTGAAGGGTGCGCTCGAACATCCGCTCGGAGCTCGCGTAGCAGCCCGCGGCGCTCACCAGCCGCTCGCCCTGGAGCTCCCAGGAGATGTGGTAGAAGCCCTTGCCCTCCTCGCCGAGCACCGAGCCGGCGGGTACGCGGAAGTCCTCGAACGCCAGCTCGCCCGTGTCGGAGGCGTGCATCCCCATCTTCTCGAGCTCCGCGGAGACGGTGAAGCCCGGGAGCTTCTCGCCGGCCTCGTCGCGCAGGTCGATCAGCATCAGCGTGATCCCGGCGTGGCCGCCGTCCGGGTCCGTCTTCGTGACCAGGACGCAGAAGTCGGCGCGCGGCCCGCTGGTGATGAACGTCTTCGAGCCATTGATGACGTACTCGTCGCCGTCGCGGATAGCGGTGGTGCGGATGCCCGCCACGTCCGAGCCGGCGCCCGGCTCGGTGATCGCCAGGCAGCCCACCTTCTCACCCTTGATCCCGGGGACGAGGTAGCGCTGCTTCTGCTCCTCCGTCCCCAGGAGGTGGACGGGAGGGAGAACCATGTCCGTCTGGACGGCGAACGCCATGTTCGTCCCGCCCGAGCCCGAGTAGCTCATGCACTCCGCGCGGATCAGTGAGTAGTAGTAGTCGCCGCCCTGCCCGCCGTAGGACTCCGGGAAGCAGAGGCCGAGGTAGCCGAGCTCGCCGGCGCGCCTGATGGCGTCCGTGGGCCAGTAGGTGTCCTCCCACTCGTTGCGGTGGGGGCGAAGCTCCTTTTCGACCCAGGCTTTCATCGACTCGCGCAGGTCCAGGTGCTCCTCGGTGAAGAGCAGGTGCTTGCGAGCGCCATCGTGCTCGGGCTTGAGGACCTCTTTGCCGTTGGTGGTGGTCGCTGCGGCCACTCGTGCTCCTTCTCGGGTTGCGAATGGCGTCGCCCACACGACGCCTGCATGAAGTGTAGAGTATTACTTTCTACTTATGGCGTACGAGAAGCTCACCTACGAGGTCGCGGACGGGGTAGCCACCGTCGCGTTCGACGACCCCGACACGCGCAACGCTCTCTCCGACGAGTTGCTTCGGGAGCTGCTCGACGCCCTGGCGGCGGTCAAGGCCGATCCCGAGGCGAAGGCGCTCGTTCTGACCTCCACCCACGAGAAGGTCTTCTCGGCCGGGGGAAACCTCGGTGGGTTCGCCGCCGACGTCCCCACGGCCCACAAGTACATGGGCGTGCAGTCCTTCATCGACGTCTTCCAGGCGCTGGGAGAGCTGGGCAAGCCGTCGATCGTGGCGGCGAACGGGCACGTGCTGGCCGGCTCGCTGGGCATCGCGCTCGCGTGCGATCTGATCATCGCCAAGGACACGGCCGGCTTCGGCACGCCCGAGATCAACGTGGGCCTCTTCCCGTTCATGATCATGGCGCTGATCTACCGCAACGTCCCGCGCAAGAAGACGACGGAGATGCTGCTGCTGGGGGAGCGTCTCACCGCCGAGGAGGCGAGGGAGGCGGGCATCGTCAACAAGGTCGTGCCGGCCGAGGAGTTCGACGCGACCGTCGCCGAGTGGGCCGGCAAGCTGGCGTCGAAGTCACCGCTGGTGATGAAGCTCGGCAAGGACGCGATGTGGCGGCAGATGGACATGCCGCTGGCCGACGCCCTCGACTTCCTGCGAGCCCAGCTGACGATCGAGCTCTCGACGGAGGACGCGATCGAGGGCGTCACGGCGTTCTTCGAGAAGCGGGAACCCGAATGGAAGGGACGATGAGCGACGAAGCTGCGACGAGCCGTCTCCACGAGCAGACCGACGAGCTCCACGCCCGGCGCGAGAAGGCGAAGCTGGGCGGTGGCGACGAGAAGATCGCCAAGCAGCACGAGCGCGGCAAGCTCACGGCTCGTGAGCGCATCGACCTGCTTCTCGACGAGGGAACCTTCGTCGAGATCGGCATCCACGGGCGCCCGCACTTCTCGGTCAAGGGGATGGAGGGCAAGGAGGCTGCGGCGGACGGCGTCGTCACCGGGTGGGGAGATGTGGAGGGCCGGCGGGTCGCCCTGGCCGCTTATGACTTCACGGTGATGGCCGGGTCGATGGGGAGGACCGGCGAGGTCAAGATGGCGCGCCTTCGCGAGCTCGCGCTGAAGCAGCGGATGCCGCTCATCTGGCTGCTCGACTCCGCGGGGGCCCGGATCCAGGAGGCGGCGGGATCGCTGTTCGCCGGCTCGGGCCACCTGTTCCGCGAGGAGGTGCAGATGTCCGGCGTAGTCCCCCTCGTGGCCGGGATGCTCGGCCCCTGCGCGGCCGGCACCGCGTATATCCCCGGCCTCTCGGACTTCGTGCCGATGGTTGTAGGCCAGGGCGCGATGGCGCTTGCCGGGCCGCACCTGACCAAGGCGGTCACCGGCGAGGACATCTCGATGGAGGACCTCGGCGGGGCCAAGGTGCACTGCCGCAAGTCCGGTGTCGGCGACCTCGAGGTCTCGGACGACGCCGAGTGCATCGAGGCGATCAAGACCTACCTGTCGTTCTTCCCGTCCAACTGCGAGCAGCGCCCGCCGATCCGCGAGGCGAGCGATCCCGATGACCGGATGTCGGAGCGGCTGATGGAGATAGTCCCCGACTCCAACCGCCAGCCCTACGACATGTACGAGGTGATCTCCGAGATCGTCGACGACGGCGACTACTTCGACATCAAGCCGCGCTTCGCGAAGACAATCATCACCTGCCTCGCGCGCTTCGGCGGCCAGCCGGTGGGGATCGTCGCGAACCAGCCGAAGCAGCTCGGCGGCATCCTCGAGAATGACTCGGCCGACAAGGCGGCTCGCTTCGTCAACCTCTGCGACGCCTTCTCGATCCCGCTGCTGTTCCTGCAGGACGTCCCGGGCTTCATGGTCGGCTCGAAGGTCGAGCACGCCGGGATCATCCGCCACGGCGCAAAGATGCTCTACGCGATCTCGCGGGCGACCGTGCCGAAGATCACCGTCGTCATTCGCAAGGCCTACGGCGCCGGCTACTACGTCATGAACGGCTCCGGTTACGAGCCGGACCAGATCTACGCCTGGCCCAGCGCCGAGATCTCGGTGATGGGCGCCGAGGGCGCGGTGAACATCATCGGCCGCTCGACGATCGAGGCCTCGGATGATCCCGAGGCCACCAAGGAGGCGATGCTGAACGCCGTCCGCGAGCAGATCGACGTCTACATCGCGGCCGGCAACGCGATGATCGACGATGTGATCGACCCGCGCGAGACGCGCCCGCGGGTGATCCAGGCGCTGCGGATGGCCAAGGACAAGAAGGTCGAGAGGCCCTGGAGAAAGCACGGGGTGATGCCCGTATGAGGGTTGCGGTCAACGAACAACTGGCAACGAGGGAGGGCACCCCGGCGCCGCGGCGGGCGCGCGCGAGGGCGAAAACACGAGTGGCGACTTATGGTCGCTACACGGGCAATAACTCGCCACTCGCCTCGGATTCCTCCGCCAACACCTCCCTACCCAGCCAGTTGTTTGTCCCGCGGGACGGTTGCGTATGAGCACCTTTGACGACCCGGTGATCATCAGCTGCTCGATCTCGGGGGCGATTGCGAACCGCGATCAGTGTCCGGCGATCCCCTACACGCCGCAGGAGTACGCGGCCGAGGCCAGGCGAGCGGTGGACGAGGGCGCGTCGCAGATCCACATCCACGCGCGGACGCCCGACGGCACACCTTCGTACGAGATCGAGGACTTCCGAGCGATCACGCAGGCGATCCTCGACGAGGTCGGCGACGTGATCGTCAACTACTCCACCGGCGCGATCGGCGTCTCGATGGAGAAGCGCCTGGAGTACCTGCGCGAGCTGACCCCTGACGTCGCCGCGCTCAACATGAGCTCGATGAACTACGCGAAGTACTCGCGCCGGCGCAAGGACTTCGTCTTCAAGGCCGTCTTCGAGAACTCCTTCGACACGATCATGGAGTTCCTCGCCGAGTTTCGGGAGCTTGGGATCAAGCCCGAGCACGAGTGCTTCGACGCCGGCCACGTGGCCAACCTCGACCCGCTGATCGACATGGGGCTCGTGAGCGAGCCGCATCAGATCTCGCTCGTGATGGGTGTAAACGGCGGGATCCGCCCGACCTCCCGCAACGTCGGCGTCATGTCCGAGCAGATCCCCGGCGGCCCCGACACCGGGGCGAACTGGCAGGTGATCGGGATCTCGCGGGACCAGTGGCGCCTGCTGGCCACCTCGCTCACGCTGGGCGGCAACGTCCGCGCGGGGCTCGAGGACAACCTCTACCTGCCGGACGGGGAGATGGCCCGCTCCAACGGCGATCTCATCGGCAAGGCACGGCAGATGGCGGAGGACGTGGGGCGCCGGGTCGCGACGATCGCCGAGGCGCGGCGGATGCTCGGGCTGGGTGAGACCTCGCAGGCCCTGAAGGCGGGCGCTGCCGCGTGACCGGCGCCCTGGAGGGCATCAAGGTCCTCGACCTCTCCCGCCTGCTCCCGGGCGGGTTCTGCTCGCTGCTCATGGCGGACGCCGGCGCCGACGTGGTCAAGGTGGAGGACACCGGCATGGGCGACTACGTCCGCTGGGCACCTCCGTACTACGGCGACGACTCCAAGCAGGCGCTCGGCACCCGCTCGGCCCTGTATCTGGCGCTCAACCGCGGCAAGCGCTCGATCCGGATCGACCTGAAGTCCGACGCCGGGCGCAAGGCGTTCCTGCGGCTGGTGCGCGACGCCGACGTGGTGCTGGAGAGCTTTCGCCCGGGGGTGCTCGACAAGCTCGGGGTGGGCTACGAGGTGCTGCGCGAGGTCAACCCCGGGATCGTCGTCTGCGCGATCTCCGGCTACGGCGCCACGGGGCCCAACGTCACACGCGCCGGACACGACACCAACTACCTCGCACTGGGCGGGGTGCTGGGCCTCACCGGAGCCAAGGACGGCCCGCCGGTCCAGGCCGCCGGCCAGATCGCCGACCTCGGCGGCGGCGGGCTGATGGCCCTGTTCGGCGTCCTCGCCGCGCTCTGGCGGCGCGAGCGCACCGGCGAGGGGCAGTTCGTGGACGTCTCGATGACCGACGGCGCCCAGAGCTGGCTGGCGATGGTCGCCGGGCAGTTCCTGTGCGACGGCGAGGTGCCCAAGCGCGGCGCCGGGATGCTGAACGGCGGGGTGGCCTGCTACCTCCCGTACGAGTGCGCCGACGGCTGGGTCTCGTGCGGAGCGCTCGAGCCGAAGTTCTGGAAGGCGTTCTGCGCGGGGGCGGAGCGGCCCGACCTGCTCGAGCACCAGTTCGCCGCACCGGGCTCGGAGGGACACGCGCGGATCGCCGAGGTCTTCGGTGCCCGGACCAAGTCCGAGTGGGCGGCCTTCAACGACCGGCACGACTGCTGCATCGAGCCGGTCCTCGACGTGGACGAGGCCCTCGGCTCGCAGCTCACCCGCGAGCGCGAAATGGTGGTCGAGCTCGAGCAGCCCGGGCTGGGGCCGGTCCGCCTGCTCGGGATGCCGGTGAAGTTCTCGGAGACGCCGGGCGATGCCACCCGGCCCGCCCCCGCCCTCGGCGAGCACACGGAGGCGGTGCTGAGCGAGGCGGGCATCGGCCCCGAGGAGATCGCGGCGCTGCTCGAAAGCGGCGCCGCCGCCGGCCTCAACGAACAGGCCGAGCAGGAGGCCTTCCTCTCGTGAGCACGCCGGCTCAGGAGCTGCTCAAGATCTCCGAGCTGGCGGAGCGCTCGGAGGTCCCGGTCGCGACCGTCCGCCACTACCTGCGCGAGGGGCTGCTGCCCGAGCCGGTGAAGACGTCGCGCAACATGGCCTACTACCCGCCCGAGTTCGTCGAGCGGATTCGCGTGATCAAGCAGCTCCAGGAGGAGCGCTTCATGCCGCTTCGGGTGATCCGCGAGCTGCTCGACCAGGGCGAGGCCGACCCGGAGCGCCTGAAGGCAGTGATCGAGCTCGAGGACCGGATCCTCGACCGCGCGCTCGCCGGTGAGAGCGAGCGGGTGGAAGTCTCCGAGGCGCGGGAGCGATACGACGTCCCCGACGACGTGCTCGACCGCCTCGCCGAGCTGGAGGTGCTGACGCCCGACGCCGGCGGCTACTCGCCTTCGGACATCGCGGTGATCGAGGCGATCAGCCGCTTTCGCGCCGGGGGCTACGACGAGAGCCTGGGATTCACCGTCTACGACACCCTGCGCTACAAGCGCGCGCTCGAGCCGGTGGTGGAGGAGGAGATCCGGGTGCTGCGCGAGCGGCTCACGGGCGGGGTCGAGACGGACCGCGCGCTCGAGATCATCGAGGCCGGCCTCAACCCGCTCAACGACCTGATCGCGGCGCTGCACACGAAGCTGATGGTCGCGGCGCTCGAGGGCTCCGCCCAGAAGGAGGCGACGTGAGCGCGGGCGCGGAGCAGGACGACGTCGAGCGCCTCAACGTCGAGGCGTTCAAGGCCTTCGCCGAGCGCCGCGACGAGGGGCCGCTGGTGATGCTCAACCTCCTCGCCTTCAAGCCCGGCGGGGGCGAGGAGCGCTACGGGGAGTACGCGGCGGCGGCGACGCCGTTGCTCGAGAGGGTCGGCGGCCGGTTGCTCTCGGCCTACCGCCCCTCGCCGACCCTGATCGGCGCCGACGAGTGGGATGTCGTGGCGCTGGTGGAGTACCCGACGCGCGGCGCCTTCCTCGAGATGATCGGCTCCGAGGATTACCAGGCGATCACGCACCTGCGCACGGAGTCCCTCCGCGCGGCCGCGCTGGTGCCGATGGACCCCTCGGACGACGCGCTGAGCTAGATGCCGCGGCTGCGCCCGCGAATACGATTGCCCGGTGAACGAGGAACGCGCACCACTGCTGGGGGTGGCCATAGGCACTGGGGCGGCCCTGGCCGGCCTGCTGCTGGCTAGCGCCAAGGGCGCGCCGTACCTCACGACGGACTCGGTGAACGGCTGGATCGTGCTCTTTGCCTTCGGGCTCCTCGGCGCGCTGTTCGCGATGCCGTTCGCCATCGAACGCCGGATGCGATCACGCTACGAGGAGAGCGACCGCCGCTGGGAGCGCTCGTTGCTGGCGTGGGGCGCCGTCGCGATCGGCGTACTGCTCGCCGGCTACCTGCTCGGCGTCTCCGCCGACTGGGCGTCGGGCTCATCGCTTGCGGGTGCCGCCGGCCTGCTGATCACGATCGAGGCGGTAATCGTCCTTGGGACGATGGTGGTCTGGCTGCTCTCCGGCTGAGCCTCAGCCGCGGATCTCTGCGAGCCCCTGCTCGCGGGTGACCACGGGCGCGTAGCCCAACTGTGACCGCGCCTTCGAGTCGTCGAGGACGCATTCCTTGGCCGCCGCCCAAAGCGCGAAGCGGGTGAGCGGGGGAGACCCCTTGAGCGGCAGCAGCCTCCAAGCGGCCTCGCCAGCGCCGGCCAGGGCGCCCGCTACCCACGCCGGGCGACCGTCTCGATGCCCTCGCCATTCGCCTCGCGGACGAGCGCCTCGGCCTCGGCCTTCGTGGCGGAGTAGGGGGCGGGGGAGTCGGGCCGCAGGGGCTCGGTCTCGTCGGCGCCATTCAGCGCCTGGCCGGCGAGGATCGCCGCCTCGGTACCGCAGTGGACGAAGCGCCCGACCCCGGCCTCGCGGCTCGCCTCCAGGGCGTTGCGGGTGCCGGCGACGTTGCCGCGCTCGAAGTCCTCGCGCGGGCCCCAGTCGGCCACGTGGGCGGCGAGGTGGAAGGTGACGTCGCAGCCCTGGGCGCCCGCGGCCATCGCGTCGGTGTCGTCGAGGTCCCCGCGGATCGGCTCGGCGCCGAGCTCCACGACCTTCGCGGCCGATGCCTCAGAGCGCGCCAGCGCGCGGGCTGATACCCCGTCGGCGGCCAGCCTGCGAAGCAGCCGCCCGCCTATGAAGCCCGATCCGCCGGTCACGAAAGCCTTCGCAATGGCACTTTCCATGGACGACGAGGCTATCCGCCCGGCGAGGCTATCCTCCTAGATTGACTTGTCAGTCAACGACCGGTCGACGGGGTGAGGAGCCCGGATCTCATGCGTGTTGCAGCAGTCCAGATGAACTCGACGGCGGACAAGCCGGCCAACCTGGCGATGGCGGAACGCCTGGTGCGCGCGGCCGCTGCGGACGGCGCCGAGCTCGTCGGCCTGCCGGAGAAGTGGAACCTGCTGGGGTCGCCAGACGAGCTGCGGGCCGGCGCCGAGCCGCTCGACGGGCCCTCCCTCAGCGCCGCCGCCTCGTGGGCCCGTGAGCTGGGGACGGCGATCCTCGCCGGCTCGATCGCCGAGGCGGCGGGGGACGGCGAGACCCTCCACAACACCTCCGTCCTCTTCGACGCCGGCGGCCGGCAGGTCGCCTCCTATCGCAAGATCCACATGTTCGACGTGGAGGTGGAGGGCGTGGCCTACCGCGAGTCCGAGGTCGAGCAGCCGGGCGAGGACATCGTCGACGCCTCGCTCACCGCCGGCTCTGACGAGCTCGAGGTGGGGCTGACGATCTGCTACGACCTTCGCTTCCCCGAGCTCTACCGCATCCTGGCCGTGCGCGGCGCGCGGCTGCTCACCGTGCCGGCAGCGTTTACCAAGCCCACCGGAGAGGCCCACTGGGAGGTCCTGCTGCGGGCCCGGGCGGTCGAGAACCAGGCCTTCGTCCTGGCGCCGGGTCAGGTCGGGCCGGCGCCGCCGCAGTACGACTCGTGGGGGCACTCGATGATCGTCGATCCCTGGGGTCGGGTGCTCGCCGAGGCCGGGCCCCGCGAGTGCTTCATCGCCTCCGACATCGACCTCGCCGAGCAGGACAGGATCCGGGCGGAGCTCCCGTCGCTCGCCAACCGCCGACCCCACTCGTACCTTTGGCCGCAGCTCATGGAGGCGTCCGTCTGATGGCCAAGGCACCGCCCGTCGATCGCCGGCGGCAGATTCTCGACGCCGGGATTCGCGTCTTCGCCCGCCAGGGCTTCCACTCGTGCCGCGTCTCCGACATCGCCGACGAGGCCGGCGTGGCCTACGGGCTCGTCTACCACTACTTCAAGTCCAAGGACCAGGTGATGAACGAGCTCTTCACCGAGCGCTGGTCGCTGCTTTTGGCCGCGATCGACGAGGTGGACGGCAGGTCGGTCGCCGGCCGCGAGAAGCTCGACGAGGTCGCCCGCTTCATCATCGACTCCTACCGCTACGACCCGGAGCTGATGAAGGTGATCATCGTCGAGGTCACGCGCGCCGCGAACTCCTTCGGGCGCACTCACCTGCCCCAGATCCGCAAGGCCTACGAGTCGATCGGGAAGATCATCTCCGACGCCCAGGCGGCCGGCGAGTTTCGCTCCGACATCGATCCGCTCGTCGCGTCGATGTGGTTCTACGGGGCGATCGAGCAGCTGCTCTCGGGGTGGGTGTTCGAGCTGATCCCCGCCGGCGAGGGCGACTTCGACCGGGCGCGCGAGATGGTCGTCGAGACGATCTGCGGCGGGCTCCAGGCAACAGCGGTCTCCTCGTAGCGCGGCAGGTGGTTTACTGCCCTCCTCGCCGTGGGTAGTCGCGGCCAGGACCACCACCGAATGGGGATCGAAGACAGCATGGACAACGAGATGGTGAGACGACTGATCTGGGCCGGCCTGCTGGCCGCGACCGGCGCGCTCGCGAGCGTCGCCGCGCACAAGGCCTCGGTCGCGATCTGGTACCGGGTCTTCAACGAGGAGCCGCCCGAGTGACCCCCGAGGGAGGGACCCGGATCCCCCCGGACCCGCCCCACACCGAGCGCCCGCGCGACGACATGAGCGTCGGCGAGATGGTCTTCGACGTCTCCGAGCGCGTCTCGAGCCTGGTGCGCGAGGAGATCGAGCTCGCCAAGACAGAGGTCTCCGAGAAGGTCCGGGCCCTGTTGCGCGGCGGCGCCGTGGGCATCGCCGCGGGCGTCTTCGCGCTCATGGGCCTGGCGATGCTGATGCACGGCTTCGCCTGGCTGATCAACGAGCTCTTCTTCTCCGACGACGTCTGGGTCGGCTTCATGATCGAGGCCCTCTTCTGGTTCCTGATCGCCGCCGGGGCGGGGTACTTCGCCTATCGCTCCTTCCAGAAGGGCGCACCCCCGACGCCGGACCTGGCCATCGAGGAGGCGCGGCGCGTGCGCCAGACCCTCGAGGGCGGCACCACCCCGTACGAGGGGTCGGGCCGTGAGTGAGGGAGGCGATCTCTACGTATCGGGCGCGGGTGAGCCCGTCGCTCGGCGGGCAGCCGGGGCGCCCGGCCGCTCCTCCTCCGAGATCCGCCGCGACATCGAGCTCCAGCGCGAGCAGCTCGGCCACTCGGTCGAGGCGCTTCGCGGGCGGGTCGGAGAGCTCACCGACTGGCGCCGGCAGGTTCGCGAGCACCGCCAGGAGCTGATCGTGGGCGCCGCAATCGTCGGCTTCGCCGTGGGCGGCCTGATGGCGCTGCGCCGCCGCCGCTAGCGCTCTTTAGGGCGAACGCGGCGTCAGGCGGGCTTAGAGCAGATCGGTCTTGGCCCCGCCGAAGCCCAGCAGGCCCGGGCCGACGTGGGCCCCGATGACCGGGCCGATCTCCGAGACGAAAACCGGGTCATCGCCGAAGACCTCGCGGCACTGCTCGACCAGTGCCCGCGCGGTCTCCGGATCGTGGATGTGCTGGACCACCCAGCGGTTCGCGCCCGCCTCCTTGCGCTCCCGCGCGTACTCGACCAGCCGCTCCATCGCGCGGCGACGGGTGCGGACCCGTTCGATGGGCGTGATCTCCTCCTCGAGGGTGAGGATGGGCTTGATCTGAAGCGCCGAGCCCAGGAACGCCTGCGCCGCGCCGATCCGCCCACCCTTCCGCAGGTACTCGAGCGTGTCGATCGCGAACCACATCTTGAGCGAGGCGCGGACCTCGCGGACATCCTCCAGCACCTGCTCGCCAGTGGCGCCCTGGGCGGCCGCGCGGGCTGCGACAATCGTCATCAGGCCCTGCCCGCCGCAGGCGGAGCGGCTGTCCTCCACGTGGATGCGCTCGCCCCCCTTGCCCTCGTCGATCAGCTGCTGGCGGGCCTGCCGCGCCGAATCGCAGGTCCCGGAGATGCCGGCCGAGAGGTGGATGGAGACGATGTCCCGCCCCTCGGCGAGAAGCGGCTCGTAGACCGCTCGAAAGTCGCCGACGGAGGGCTGGGAGGTCGTGGCGCCTCCCTCCGAGCGCGCCAGCCGCTCGAAGAAGTCGTCGTACTGCTCCGCCGCGATCTCGCTCTCGGGTCGCTGGTGGCCGTCGAGGGTGACGTAGAGGCTGATCCGGTGGATGCCGTGCTCGGCGACCACCTCGTCGGGAAGGTAGGCAGTCGTGTCCGTGACGACTGCCGTGGGGGTGTCCGGGCTCACCGGACCCCTTGTAACACAACTGCGGGGGGACCCTCGGCCCCGCTCACTCCCTACGCTGACGCCCGATGGCGAAGACGCTCGTCACCGGCGCCAGCGGGTTCGTCGGCTCACACCTCGCCCGCGCCTTGGCCCAGCGCGGTGACGAGCTGGTGCTCCTGCTGCGAAAGACGGCCGACGTGAGCTCACTCGAAAACCTCGAGTTCACGCGGGTCACCGGCGACGTGACCGACCGCCGGGCGGTCAGGCGAGCGATGGCCGGCGCCGAGCGCGTCTTCCACGCCGCGGGGCTGACCTCGCTGCGGGCCGCGGATCGCGAAGCGGTCTTCGAGACCAATGTCAAGGGCACGAGGGTGGTCCTCTCCGCGGCCCTCGAGGCCGGGGTAAAGCGGGCCGTGCTGACCTCCTCGGTCGCCGCGATCGGCCCGGCCAAGCCGCACGGTACCGCCGACGAGGAGATCCCTTTCACCGCCGGCCGGCTGGGGATCGCCTATGTGAACTCCAAGCACGAGTCCGAGGTCGAGGCGATGCGGCTCGCCGTAAAGGGGCTGCCGCTCGTGATCGTCAACCCGACGTTCGTGCTGGGCCCCGACTCGCCCGGCGGGTCCTCGATGCACCTCGTGCGCCGCTTCCTGCTCGGCCGCATCCCCGCCTACATCAACGGCGCCCTCAACATCGTCGACGTCCGCGACGTCGCGACCGGTCACCTCCTCGCCGAGCGCAAGGGCGAGGTGGGCGAGCGCTACATCCTCGGCGGGCGCAACTTCACCCTCGACAGGCTCTTCGCGGACCTCTCGCGGATCTCGGGCGTTCCCGCGCCCGAGCTGCGCTTGCCGGCAGAGCTCGCGGCCCGGGGCGCCGAGCTGGCGTTACGCGCCCGCCTGCCGACGACGATCTCGCCCGATGAGGTCCGCTCGGGCGGCCTGTGGTGGACCTACCGCAACACCAAGGCCAAGCGCGAGCTGGGCTTCAAGCCGCGCCCGCACGAGGAGACGCTGGAGGACGCGGTGCGCTGGCAATCCGACATTCTCGGCGACCGCGTCGGGGCCGGTGGCGGGCCGGAGCGCCGGATCTTCGACGCCGCCGGGCGCGCGATGCGGCTCACGGAGCGGGTGTGGCGCCGATGAGCGAGCGCGAGACCAAGCGCCTGCTGCTGCGCTGCCAGACCCGCACGAACGTGCTCTGCCCCTGCGGCGCGGTCGAGCGACGGCTCCGCAAGCTCGGCCTGGAGCACGAGATCCAGCGCGTCCCGTACAACCGCAGGCGCCGCCCTGAGATCGAGGAGCTCACGAAGCAGCGGCGGGTACCGGTGCTGATCGACGGCGACGAGGTCATCCACGACTCCAAGCGCATCCTCCAGTACCTAAAGTGGAGGTACGGGGGAGAGGACGAAAAGGGCGACGCCGACGACGTCGGCTGAGGCTATACAATGTGAAGCCATGGAAACGCCCGCCTCCGCAGTCACCCTCACCGACAAGGCCTCCGGGAAGATCACCGAGCTGATCTCCTCCGGCGAGGCCGGCGACAGTCAGGCGCTTCGCATCACGGTGCGCGGCGGTGGCTGTTCGGGCTTTCAGTACGCGCTCGCCCTCGACCAGAAGAAGGCCGACGACCACGTCTTCGAGCACGACGGGGTCTCGGTCGTCGTCGACAAGGTCTCGATGCAGTTCGTCTTCGGCTCCGAGGTCGACTACGTGGACGGCCTCCAGGGCGCCGGCTTCACCGTCAACAACCCCAACGTGGTCGCCGCGTGCGGGTGCGGATCGTCCTTCCAGGTCAAGGAGGACGCGGCCGAACAGGCCGCTGCTTCGGTGTAGGCGCCTCGCGCCACTTCGACCCCACCCCCGTCCCTTGGGGCGCCCTGGCGCCCCCGCACCAAGCACAGGAGCATCGATGGCCACGGTCACGGCCTCGGGCCTCACCAAGAGCATCGGAGCGCGCACGCTCTTCCGCGGCGTCTCGTTCAAGCTGGAGCCCGGCGAGCGCATGGCGCTTTCGGGCCGAAACGGCTCGGGCAAGACGACGCTGCTGCGAACGCTCGCGGGCGAGCTGGGGCTGGACGCGGGGACCATCTCCATGCGCTCGGGCGCCCGCGCCGTCCTGCACGACCAGCGACCTCCGCGGCTGGAGGAGATGTCCCTGCGCGAGTACGCGCTCTCCGGTCTCGGCTGGATCGCCGAGATCGAGGACGAGCTGGCGAGGCTCGAGGCGCGCATGGCGGAGGGCGAGTCCTCCGCGCCCACACTCGACGCCTACGCCCGGGCCCAGGGCCGCCTGGAGCACGCCGGCGGCTACCGCTGGCGCGAAGCCGCGATCGCCTCGGCCCGTGGCCTCGGCTTCTCGGACGCCGAGCTGGACCGGCCGCTGGGCGGGTTCTCCGGCGGCGAGCTGACTCGCGCCTCGCTCGCTCGCGCACTCGCCGCTGCACCCGACCTCCTGCTGCTCGACGAGCCTACGAACCATCTCGACATCGACGCGATGGAGTGGCTCGAGAGCTATCTCGTGGACCTCGACGCGGCGGTGGTGCTCGTCGCCCACGATCGGTGGTTCCTGGAGTCGGTGGGGACCTCCGTCCTGGAGCTGGAGACGGGCCGAGGGCGATTCTTCGCCGGCCCGTGGCACGCATGGCGAGCGGAGAAGGCCGCCCGCGAGATCGCTGCGGGACGCGACTCCGACAAGCGCCGTCGCGACGTCGCGCGGATGGAGCGCTTCGTCGAGCGCTTCCGGTACAAGGCCACCAAGGCCCGCCAGGCCCAGGCACGGGTGAAGATGATCGACAAGCTTCGCGCGCAGGGGGCCGCCGACTCGGTCGCCGAGCGCACCCTCTCGTTCTCCTTCGGCGACGCCGAGCGCTCCGGACGGGTGGTGCTCGAGATGGAGGACGCCAGGCTGGCGTTCGGGGAGCGCGTCCTGCTCGAGAGCGGCGAGATGTGGCTCGAGCGGGGCGAGCACGTCTGTCTGGTGGGTGCCAACGGCGCCGGCAAGACGACCCTGGTGGAATCCCTCGCCGGCCGGCGCGAGCTGGACGCGGGCAAGCTCAAGATCGGCCACAAGGTCACTCTCGGCTACCTCTCCCAGCACTCCGACATCCCGCCCGACCCAGCGCTCACGGTGCTGGGCCACGCGCAGCGCGCCACGGGCCTCTCCGAGGCGAAGACTCGGGGTCTCCTCGGGCGGTTCCTCTTCTCCGGCGAGGACGTGGACAAGAGCGTTGACTCGATCTCCGGAGGCGAGGCCCAGCGCCTGTCGCTGGCGATCCTCGTCAACTCCGACGCGAACCTCCTCATCCTCGACGAGCCCACCAACCACCTCGACTTGGAGAGCCGCGAGGCGCTGGAGGATGCGCTGCGCGCGTTCGGGGGAAGCTTGCTGTTGATCTCGCACGACCGGGCGCTTCTGGAGGCTGTCGGCAGCCGCACGGTCGTGCTGGCGGACGGGAGGCTCGGGAGCCACCCGGGCGGCTGGGCGGAGTACCGGGCGGGGGTCCAGGAGCGCGCGGCCCAGGCCAAGCGTCCGGCCGGCAGGCCCGCCCGCGCGAAGGGGCCCAGCAAGAACCGGGTTGCCGACGCCGCCCGCCTCGAGGGCGAGGCGGAGGGGGCCGAGCAGCGGTTGCGCGAAGTGGAGGAGGAGCTCAGCGACCCGACCAACTGGGGCGACCCGCGGACCTCGGCCAAGTCGACGCGTCGCCACGAGGATGCGCGGCGCGCGTACGAGGACGCGCTCGCCGCCTGGGAGCAGGCCGCCGAGCTGGCCGGGCAATAGATTGGCGCGGCTGGAACCGCTACTCGAGGATGTCCTCGCCCCCGGGCTGCGGGTCGTCTTCTGCGGCACCGCGCTCGGGGCCGTCGCGGGGGGGGGGGGCGGCCGGTCCGCGGGTGACGAGGCAGACCTCTGTATTCACCGTACGCCAGGCGAGATTGCACACCAAACGCCCAAAC
>JBPCKC010000079.1:0-7712 GCA_051004675.1 Solirubrobacterales bacterium | reverse complement strand
GCCGAGCTGGGCGTGGACGGGGGACGAGGCCCGTACCAGGAGGTACGGGCGAGGAGCCCGGGCGCGATCCAGCGACGGCATCCGTGCGTCATCCGCGTGCGTGGGGATCGCGGAATTGCTCATCTAGTCGTCGGGCCCGGCCCGGCGGATCGTGGTCACCACGTCGGCCGCGAACTCGGCGATGCGCTGGGGCGGGAATCGCTTGGGGTCGGTGAGGCTGAGCCGGGCGGCGTTCTCCGCGGCGCCCAGGATCCCGGCCGCCGCGAGCTCGGAGTCGAGCGATCCGATGCCCAGACGCTCCATGCCCCAGGCGATCATCGGCTGGATCTGGTCGACGAGCCCCTCGCGGTGGCGGTTGACCTCGTCGCGGACGACCGAGGGCATGCCGTCGGCAGGCATCAGGATCAGCCGCCACGCGTCGGGGTGCTCGGCGACGGCCTTTAAAAGACGCTCGACGCTGGTCGCGAGGATCTCGGCGGGCTCACCTTCCAGCGGGGGCGTGGGGATGACCGCAGCGATCTCGGCCAGGGTGCGCTGCTGCTCCCGCGCGAACAGGGCGTTCAGGAGCTTCTCCTTGTTTGCGAAGGCGTCGTAGACCACGGTCTTCGCGACACCCACCTCCCGTGCGACCGCCTCCATGGACACGCCGCCAAACCCGTTCTCGGCGATCAGGTGAAGGGTGGCGTCGAGGATCTGCTCGCGCCGCTCAGAGCGCGGCAGGCGCGGGGTGTAGCGGCGGGTCGGGACGGCCATGCCGCTCTTGACTTTGACACCTCGGGACATCCGACTTCATTGTACGGTAGCGTATGTACGGAACCGTAGGAACGAGCTGGAGGTCACGTTGGGAGCCACGTTCGAGGTCGAGGGCCGCACCGTCTTCATCACGGGGGCGGCGAGGGGCATCGGCGCCGGCGCCGCCGAGCGGCTTCACGCGAAGGGGGCGAACGTCGCGCTGGTGGGGCTGGAGCCCGATCTCCTCGAGTCCCTGGCCGCCCGCCTCGGCGACCGCGCCGCGGCCTTCGAGGCCGACGTCACCGACTTCACGGCGCTCGAGCGGGCGGTGACCGGGACGGTGGAGCGCTTCGGTTCGCTCGACGTCGCGATCGCGAACGCGGGGATCCACGCCATCGGGACGCTCGCCGATGCGCCCTACGAGCAGGTCGAGCGCGTGCTGGAGGTAAATCTCCAGGGCGTGTGGCGCACGGACCGTGCGGTCCTCCCCCACGTCATCGCAAATCGCGGATACCTGCTGAACATCGCCTCGCTGGCTGCCGCGTCGCATGTGCCGCTGATGGCTCCCTACTCGGCGGCGAAGGCCGGCGTGGAGGGCCTCTCGGACTCGCTTCGGGTGGAGCTCGCGCGAAGCGGCGCGCGGGTCGGCTGCGCCTACTTCGGCATCATCGACACCGACCTCGCGCGGACCGCGAAGGCGCACGCCTCGACGGAGATCCTGGAGCCCCTGATCCCGGGCTTCGCCCGCAGGTCGGTCCCGCTGTCGCTGGCGGTAGACGCGATCGAGCGCGGCGTCGAGCGGCGATCCTCCCGCGTGTGGGCGCCACGGTGGGTTGGCCCGGCCCTGCTCGCCCGCGGGATCCTCCAGCCCGTGACCGAATGGCGCGCCATGCGAAGCCGGCGACTGACGCAGGCGCTCGACGCCGTCGCCGCGGACGCCGAGGGGCTCGCCGCCCAGGACGCCGAGCTGGGCATCTCGGGCGCCGCCCGCGAGGGGACGTCGGCCGGCGCGAGCGGGACGTCGGCCGGCGCGAGCACCCGGAAAGACGACGTGCCCCTGGGGTCGCCGCGATGAGCGCCACCGCACTCGCCCCCGCCCCTGCGGCGGCGAGCGAGGCCGAGAGCCGCCACGTGCGCATCGGCATCGTCGGCGCGGGGTTCTCGGGGATCTGCATGGCCATCCGCCTCAAGCAGGCGGGGATCGAGGACTTCGCGATCATCGAGCGGGCGGAGGACCTCGGTGGGACCTGGCGCGACAACACGTATCCGGGCTGCGCCTGCGACGTTCCCTCGCACCTCTACTCCTACTCGTTCGAGCGCAACCCCGACTGGGGGCGGTTGTTCGCGCCGCAACACGAGATCCTGGACTACCTCCACCGGTGCGCCTTGAAGTACGGGATCCGCGAGCACATCCGCTTCGGTGAGGAGCTGCTCTCCTCGAGCTGGGACGCCGGGGCGAAGGTCTGGCGCGGGCGCACGACGAGGGGAGAGTTCACCTGCGATGTCGCCGTCTCCGCCGTCGGCGGGCTCACCGAGCCGCACATCCCGCGGGTGCCCGGCCTCGAGCGCTTCACCGGCGCGATGTTCCACTCGGCCCGCTGGGACCACGATCACGACCTGGCCGGCGAGCGGGTGGCCGTGATCGGCACCGGAGCCTCCGCGGCCCAGTTCGTACCGGAGATCCAGCCGGAGGTCGAGCGCCTGGTGCTGTTCCAGCGCACACCCCCGTGGGTCCTCCCCCGCCCCGATCGGAGCTCCAACCGGCTCGAGCGGTTCCTGCTGCGCTACGTCCCGGGCGCGCAGCGCCTGCTGCGAGGTGGGATCTTCGCCTTCTTCGAGAGCGGCACGCCTGCCTTCCTCGGCAACGACCGGATGCTCAACCTGATCGAGTTCGCCGGGCGCAGGCACCTGCGAAGGCAGGTGCCCGACCGCGAGCTGCGGCGGCGGCTGCGCCCGAGCTACCGCATCGGCTGCAAGCGGATCGTCCTTGCGGACAACTGGTATCCGGCGCTGAGGCAGCCGAACGTGGACGTCGTCTCCAGCGGCCTCGCCGAGGTCCGGGAGCGATCGGTCGTGGACGCCGACGGCGTCGAGCACGAGGTTGACGCGATCATCTTCGGCACCGGCTTTCAGATCTGGGACCAGCCGAACATGTCGCGGCTGCACGGGCGCGAGGGCCGCTCGATGGCCGAGGAATGGGACGGATTCCCCCAGGCCTACCTCGGGACCGCGGTCGCCGGTTTCCCCAACCTGTTCATGCTCATCGGCCCGAACACCGGGCAGGGCAACAACTCAGTGCTGAGCATGGTCGAGGCCCAGGTTGACTACGTCCTGGGCGCCATCGAGGCGATGGAGCGCGAGGGCGTCGCGACCGTCGAGGTCCGCCGCGACGTGCAGGAGGCGTTCAACGCCGAGCTTCAGTCCCGCCACGACGGGGCCGTCTGGGAAGGGTGCCGGAGCTGGTACCTCACCGAGGACGGGCGCAATCCCACGATCTGGCCCGGCTGGACGTATGAGTACTGGTGGCGGACGCGCAAGTTCCGCCCCGGTGACTACGAGCTCACCCCGAAATGACCGACCTGGTCGCACCTCTCCTCGCAGCAGCCGACGTCGAGCGGCCGGCCGGGGGGGCCCAGCTCGATCAGCTGGCCGTGCTGGCGGTGGTCAACATCGGCGGCGCGCTGGCGCTGCTGTGGTTGATGCGGGCACACTGGAGCGGGCGGACGAAGGTCCTCTCCCTCCTCGCCGCCGGCTCGGGGTTCGTGTTCCGGGTGCCGGGATGGGCGGCGCTGCCGGTGCTCGTCGCGAGCATCTCACTGCTCGCGGTGATGTTCGGCGGCTTCTGGGACATCGGCTACCACATCGACGTGGGGCGCGACGAGGGCCCGCTCGGCAACGCCGGTCACTGGCCCCAGATGGCCGGCTTCTTCGGCGCCTTCGCCGCGGGGATGCTGGGGATCGCGCTCGCTCGCACGGAGACCCCTCGCCCAGGCTGGGTGCGGCTGGCGCCGGGATGGAGCGCGCCGGTCGGGAGCCTGTTGCTGATCGCCTGCGGTTCGTTCGCGATGCTCGCCCTGCCGCTCGACGACGTCTGGCATCGCATCTTCGGGCAGGACGTGACCCTGTGGTCTCCCACCCATTTCATGCTGCTGGCGGGCGGGACGTTCTCGATCATCGGGATGGCGGTGCTGGTCGCCGAGGGCGGACGCGCGCGCCGGGCCAAGGCGGACGCGCGCGCCGATGGCAACGGCTCGAACGGGCACGGGCCGGGGCCGGGCCAGCCGTGGTCCACTGTCGAGCTGTTCGGCGCGAGGGCGCCCTGGGCACGGGTCGAGCTGTTCCGGGGCCGCGAACTCGCGCGCCGCGCCGGACGGGCCTGGGGGCACGCGCAGAAGGTTCTGCTCTTGGGCGGGATGCTCGTAGGGCTCGAGGCGTTCCTCGCCGAGTTCGACTGGGGCGTTCCGCTCTACCGGCAGGTCTGGCAGCCGCTCTTCCTCGCGGCGGCCGCGGGGTTCGTGTTCACGGCGGGCCGCAGCTGGGCGGGCAGGGGCGGTGCCCTCGGCACCTGGGGCGCGTACCTCGTCATCCGCCTCGCCGCCAGCCTGATGCCGGTCCTCGCGGGCCGCTCCGCCGCGCTTTTACCCCTCTTCCTCGTCGAGGCTTTGCTGGTGGAGTCGGTCGCGCTGCGGCTCTCCCCCCGCCTGCGCCCCCTCGCGTTCGGCGCCCTGGCCGGCCTCGCCTGCGGGACCGTCGGGTTCGCCGCCGAGTACGGCTGGTCGCAGATCGCGATGCCGCTGCCGTGGACCGAGGGCCTCCTCGCCGAGGGGATCCCCACCGCCGCGCTCGCCGGAGTCGCCGGCGGCGTGCTCGGCGCGCTGCTGGGCTGCGGCCTGCGCGGAGCGCTTCCGCCGCGGCGAATTGCGCGCCTGGCGACGATCGGCTCGTTCGCGATCCTCGTCGGCCTGGGGGTGAACGCCGCGGTCAAGGAGCTGCCGCAGGCGACCGCGACCTTCGAGCTCACCGAGACCGCCCCCGAGCCTGAGCGCGAGGCGCTCGCGACGATCACCCTCGATCCGCCCGACGCCGCCGAAAACGCCAACTGGTTCTACATCCTCGCCTGGCAGGGAGGCGAGGAACGCATCGTCGACAGGCTCGAGGCGCTGGGCGACGGGGTCTACCGCTCGACCGAGCCGATCCCGCTGCACGGTACCTGGAAGTCGGGGCTGCGCCTGCAGAGCGGACGCGCCCGCGGCGCGGTCCCGATCAGGCTCCCCTCGGACTCGGGGATCGGGCCCGCCACAGGGACGCTGCCCACGTCGTTCACCGACGCGGGGACCGCGGAGGCGGTGCTGAAGGGCGGCCAGGGCGCCGCCGCCGGAGCCGAGTTGCGCGCGCCGGCCGGCTTCGAGCGCGTGTTCCTCAACGACAGCCTGATCGTCCTGCGCGAGCAGAACGGACAGGTGGAGACATGGATCTGGGCCCTTGCGATCGGGGTGATCGCCGGCTTCTACGTCCTCTTCCTCACCGCCATCAGCGTCGGCGTAGCCCGCTCGGCACGGGGCACGCCGGGGCTAGAGCATGTGCGCGTCGACGAACCCCGCGACGAGCACGGCGGTCCCGGCCATCTCGACCCCGATCAGCGCCCACATGTAGGCGTGGGTCCCGGGGACGGGGTCGACGAACTGGTTGGTGGTGTCGCGGCGGAACCCGTGGTAGGCGTAGCCGGCGATCGCACCGACGAAGAAGACGATCACGCCTAGCGCCGCGACCAGGTTCACCGCCTCGCTCCAGGCGCTCAGCTCGACGAAGACGGCCAGGAGCAGCGTCGCGAAGCTGTAGAGCAGGGCGGCCCGGTGGGCGGTGTCGACGTAGGGATGGGCGAGCCCGTCGTCGGCGCTCGCCATCTGGCGGTACTTCCACACCCCCAGGGCAAGGGCCCACAGGAAGAAGAGGCCGGCGAGCAGGAGCACCACCTCGGTGCTGGAGCGCAGCGTCACGGCGGAGGTGGCGGCGGCAGCCATCACTGGCCAGTCTAGGCGGGCTCGCGGCCCCTCGGCTCAGCCAGGCCACGGGCATCGAGGGGAGCGGGCGGGCTAGCCGCGGGCCTAGCCGGGGTGACGGCCCTTGGCGCCCTACTCCCTGTTCACACTGCGCCCCGGTCGCGCGACCGCGGGGGTGGCAGGTCCCCCAGAGCCGGCGGCGCTCGCCGCGATGCGGAAGGTAGGGGCGCGACCGGACGGCGCCGCAGCTCCTTCCGCCGGAAGCGTCCTGTTCTCTGCACCCACCGCGTGGCGGGGGCAGGACACTCCAGGGGGGCGCACGAAAAAGCGGGGGGCGCACGAAAAAGCGGCCGGGGGTGACGGTCTTGCCTGCCTCGTGCGTAGCCTTCGCTCGAAATAAGCCTTCTCGTCACCTTCGAGATAGAGCCCGCTGGCTTCGCGGTTCCTGTCTCTCCCGGTCGCAGGAACGACCCTAGAGAACCGCCGCACAGCCCGCAAGGCGTGTTCCCGCAAACTCCGCGAAAAACCGGCGTGGCACGGGCCCGATCCGGGGCCTCGGGCGGTCTTCAGCGCTGCGACGGCGCCGGCTCGGTGCCAGCCGCTTCCATCGCCGGGAATACCCGCCTGCGGCACCAGGTTTCGCCGGCGCCCCGATCGCCGGCGTGCGGGCCGATCCCGCGGGTGTGCGATCTTGGCGACCGGTGCGCCGCCCCGACCTTCCACTGATGCTGCTGGTGCTCGCCATGGGCGCGGGGCTGATCGCCCTCGCCGGCGACGGACGGTCGAGCCCGCCCGTGGGCGCGACCCTCGGCGCCCCGCCGTCGGCGCCCGATCCGATAGACGACTTCTTCGCCGACTTCGACCCGGTGTTCATCGACTGCTTTGGCGGCCTTGATCCGATTGACGGCGAGGACGTGGATCCGGCCGACCAGGCCGCCCTGGTCGATCAGGTCTCGACGCGGGTCGAGCGCCTGCGAGACCTGCGCTTCGAGCGCGCCGTGGAGGCTCGCTTCCTCGCCCCCGCGGCGCTGCGGGACGAGGTCGAGGGTCTCGTCGCCGAGGAGCTGCCCCCCGCGGAGATCGCGCGGGAGGAGCAGGTGCTGCGCGAGCTGGGCGCGATCCCGCCGGCGGGCGACCTCGAGGAGATCACCACCGAGGCGCTCGGCTCGCAGGTCGCGGGCCTCTACGACACGAAGTCGGGCGAGCTGCTCGTGGGACGGAGCGAGGACGTGGGAGCCGACGAGCTGATCACTCTCGCGCACGAGCTGGAGCACGCCCTCTCCGACCAGGCGCTGGGGATCCGCGAGCGTTCCGGCGGGCCGCGGGCGGTCGATCGCGAGCTTGCCTATTCGGCGGTGGTCGAGGGCGACGCCACCCTCCTCATGGAGCTCTACGCGCTGAGCTACGTGGGGTTCGATGAGCAGCTCGAGCTGGGCGAGAGCGTCCCCGGGGAGGAGGAGTTCGCCGCGCTCCCCGACTACGTGCAGCGCTCGCTGCTCTTCCCCTATCTGGAGGGGCTGCGACTGGTCTGCCACCGCTTCACCGACGGGGGCTGGAGAGCGGTGAACGAGCTCTACGAGGACCCGCCTGCCGCGACCAGCCAGGTGATCTTCCCCGACCGCTACGGCGTCATCGAGCCGCGGTCGGTGAGCCTGCCGCCGCGGCCCGGGCCCGGGTGGCGCTCGATCAGCCGTCGTGAGCTGGGCGCCGCGGAGCTGGAGTGGCTCTTCCGCGCACCGGGCGGCGATCCGGAAGCGAGCCTCCCCGAGCCCCGCGAGCTGGTCTTCGGCTGGGCCGGGGGCGAGCTGGAGCTGTGGCGCCGGGGCGGGGAGCTTGCGCTGGCGATCTCGCTGGCGGAGCTGCCGAAGACCGAATCGCTGTGCGGCGCCGTGGGCGCCTGGTACCGGGGGGAGCGGGCAGAAGGAGGGGGGGGGGGGGGGGAGGGAGCGCCAGTGGGGATGGAGGTCTCCCCGCCCGGCC
>JBPCKC010000078.1:0-20223 GCA_051004675.1 Solirubrobacterales bacterium | reverse complement strand
GTGCCACCGGGTGGCCCTGAGTCCCTGCGTGGGGGTTCTTCGCGCTTCGCTTCCAAAAAAGGTTGAGCTGGCCGCCCCTCGGAGAGGTCAGGCACCTCCCCGACGCGCTCGGCGAGCGCCGCGACCGCGACGTCGCGATCGCCTCGCTGGAGGCCTTCGGCGCCGACCTGCCGGCGCCGGATCGCCGCGGCGTGCACGGCCTCGTCGAGCTGCTGCGGCTCGAGCAGGCGAGGGCCAACGAAGAGCTTCGCCCGTACGTCAAGGCCGAGCGGCTCGCGAGCCTCTGCGAGCGCCTGCGCGAGCTCGCCGATGCGGCCGAACGGAGGGCGGGTCGCGGGCCCCCACTGCCGTCGCTGACGAGCTTCGCCGGCAACGGCGACGGGTCGCGATGAAGGCGAAGCGCGTCAAGAAGCTCGATCCGCGCGCGCCCCTGGCCGCGAACGCGGCGCGCATCGTGCGGGTCCGGCTGGGAGAGCTGCGCTCGTTCGCGCCCGCGGCGCTCCAGGAGGACGCGGCGCATGAGCAGCACGACATGCGCATCGCCGCCAAGCGCCTGCGCTACGTGCTGGAGGCGACCGAGACGAGCTTCGGCCGGCACGGGTCCCACGCCCGGCGAGGCGCCCGCAGCCTTCAGGGGGTGCTGGGCGATATCCACGACTGCGACGAGATGCTGCCGCGGGTGGAAAGCCACCTGGCCGAGATGCGGGCCCTCGACGCGGACGCGGTGCTGGCGGAGGCCGGCCAGGCGGACGATTTGGATCCCAGGCTCGCGGCGCGGGCGCCGCACCGGACCTCCTACCGGGGCCTGGAGGTCCTCGCGGTGTACCTCCAGGCGCGGCGCAGGCTGCTGTTCGGGCGCTTCGCCGAGCTCTGGGAGGGGATCGAGCGCGACGGCGTCTGGGACCGCCTGGAACTCGCGGCCACCCGCGTCATCCGCGAGGAGGAGGAGGCGGCCCCCGCGGCCCCCGGGCCGGAGGGTGCGCGCACGCTACCCTGACCGGGATGCGATCGGCAGGGATTCGCAGGGGAATGGCAGCGTCCGCGGCGGGTGCCCTGCTCTGGGCGCCGGCGGTCCAGGCCGGCGGGGATACGACCGGCTCGAAAGGGCTCGGGGATCCGCTGTACCCGAGGTCCGGAAATGGCGGCTACGACGCCAAGGCCTACGACATCGCCCTGCGCTACAGCGTCGAGGACAACCGCTTCCGCGCAGGGACCAGGACCTCGATCACCGCCGAGGTCACCCAGCCCGACGGCCTCACCCGGTTCAACCTGGACTACCGCGGGCCGGCCATCAGCCGCATCAACGTCTCCGGGCAGCCGGCTTCGTTTACCCGCCGGGGGCAGGAGCTGACCGTCTCGCCCCAGGCCCCGCTCGCCAACGGCGCCGAGTTCCTGGTCGAGGTTCGCTATCGCGGGACGCCCAAACGGGTCCTCGACCCCGACGGCTCGACCTCCGGGTGGGTGAGGACCGCCGATGGCGCGTTCGTGGTCGGCGAGCCTCGCGGTGGGCCCGGCTGGTTTCCCTCCAACGACCACCCTTCCGACAAGGCGACCTTCTCGATCGCGGTCGAGGTGCCCAAGCCGGCCAAGGCGGTCTCGAACGGAACGCTCGAGGCGGTCATCGACCACGGCGACTCGCGTGAGTTCCGCTGGACTGCCGCGGAGCCGATGGCCACGTACCTCGCGACCGCAACGGTTGGCAGGTTCGACACGGAGATTGATCCCGACCCGCCCGGGACGCCCGGTTACTCCTATGTGGCGGTTGACAAGGCCTTCAGCGGCGCCGGGGCGATCAGCGACAACGCCGCGATCACCGAGCGCCTGGAGGAGGTCGCCGGGCCGTATCCGTTCGAGGCCACCGGGGGGATCGCCGACCGGGCGCCGTGGAGCATCAACTATGCGCTTGAGACGCAGACTCGCCCGATCTACCCGGGCCCACCCGGGCCCGTCCTCGTGGCTCACGAGCTCGCGCACCAGTGGTTCGGCAACCAGATCACCCCGGCCGACTGGAGCGAGATCTGGCTGAACGAGGGCTTCGCCACCTGGGGCGAGTGGTGGTGGCAGGAGCAGGCCGGGCCCAGCGCGGATCAGAGCCTCGACGCCCTCTGCTCGGCCGGCCCCGCCTCGTCCGTGTGGGATCCGCCGCCCGGGTCGGTGGACCAGCCCGAGGAGATGTTCGCCGACGGCGTCTACGAGCGGGGCGCCGGGGCGCTGCAGGCGTTGCGCGAGCTGATCGGCGAGCCGGACTTCTCGGCCGTCCTGGCCGCATGGACCGCGCGCGATCCCTACGACCCGGCCACGACGGAGGAGTTCAAGCAGCTCGTCAAGGACTCCACCGCCACCCCCGACCAGGCGGTCGAGGATCACTTCTTCGACTGGGTCACCGACGACGGCAAGCCGCAGGGCTGCGCCGGGCTGAAGTCGCCCGCCGGGCTGGACGCCGCCCTCGGCGTACCGGACCTCGCGGCCCGGCGCTGAGCACGACCACGCGCCGCGTGAACGGCGCCGTCCGCGTTCACAGGCCGTTGACCGGCCCGATTCGGCACGGGGCTAGCATGGGTCGCGGAGACACGCCCAGGTGAAACCCACTGAGATAGAGGCACCGCAGCGGGGCATCGAAGCCGCCGAGCAGGCGCCGGCGTCGAGGCCGAGCGCTTCGATCGACCTCGCCGATCCCACCCTCTACTTCAACCGCGAGCTGTCCTGGCTGGACTTCAACGACCGCGTCCTCCAGCTCGCGGAGGATTCCTCGGTCCCGCTGCTCGAACGCGTCAAGTTCTGCGCGATCTGGGAGTCGAACCTCGACGAGTTCTACATGGTTCGCGTCGCCAACCTCCAGGACCACGTGGAGGCCGGGGTGGACGTGCGCGGGGCCGACGGGTTGAGCCCCTCCGAGCAGCTGCGTGAGATCCGAGCCAAGGTGGTCGCGCAGCGCCGGCGCGTCGAGCGCTGCTGGCGCCAGCTCTGCCCGGCGCTCGCCGAACACGGCGTCAGGCTCGTCTCGCTGGAGAACGCCGGTTCCGCGGAGCGCGCCGAGCTTTCCAAGCTCTTTCGCGATCAGGTGTTCCCGGCGCTCACGCCGCTGGTGATCGGGATGGGACGTCCGTTCCCCTATATCTCCAACCTCTCGCTCAGCATGGGCGTGCTCCTTCACGATCCCGACCAGGACGTCGAGGTGCTCGCCCGCGTAAAGGTGCCGAAGGAGCTCCTCGGCCGGTTCGTCGAAGTCGATGGCGAGGAAACGGCCCTCGTGCTCCTCGAGGACCTGATCGCCGACAACCTCGAGGTTCTCTTCCCGGGCATGGAGATCCTCGAGCACTCGTTCTTCCGCGTCACCCGCGACACCGACTATGACGTTTCCGACGAGGCCGACGACCTGATGCAGGCGGTGGAGGAGGAGCTCCGGCGCCGCCGATTTGGCGAGGTCGTGCGTCTGGAGGTCCAAGCCGGCATGAGCACCCGTCTGCGCGAGCCGCTCGTCGCCGCGCTGGGGATCCGCGATGACGAGGTTGACGAGTTCGATGGCCCGCTCGACCTCTCCGACCTCTCGGCGATCCACGGTCTGAAGGGCTTCAGCGATCTGCGCGACCCACCGCACTCGGGCGTCACCCAGCCTCGCCTGCTTGGAGATGACGGCAAGGACGCCGACGTGTTCGCAGCGATGCGGGATGGCGACATCCTGGTGCACCACCCCTATGACTCCTTCACGAGCTCGGTCGAACGCTTCGTGAAGCAGGCGGTGAGCGACCCGGATGTGCTCGCGATCAAGCAGACCGTGTACCGCACCAGCTCGGACTCGCCGCTGGTGCCGGGCCTGATCGAGGCCGCCGAGCGCGGCAAGCAGGCGGTGTGCATGGTGGAGCTGAAGGCCCGATTCGACGAGAGCGCAAACATCAAGTGGGCGAAGAAGCTGGAGCAGGCCGGCGTCCACGTCGTGTATGGGATTCCGTCGCTGAAGACCCACTGCAAGTGCGTGCTCGTGGTTCGCCGGGAGGGCGGAGGCGTTCGCCACTACGTCCACATCGGGACCGGGAACTACAATCCGAAGACCGCGCGCATCTACACCGACGTCGGCCTGTTTACGGCCGATCCCGCGATCGGCTCGGACGTGGCCGAGATGTTCAACTACCTCACGGGCTACGCCCGTCCCACCGGCTATCGAAAGGTCAAGATCGCTCCGTTCAACCTCAAGGAGACGATCATCGACGAGATCGAGCGGACGATCGCCGCCCACTCCGAGGAGTCCCCGGCGCGCCTGCGCCTGAAGATGAACTCGCTGCTCGACGCGAAGTCCATCCGGGCCCTCTACAGAGCAGCTCAGGCCGGGGTCAAGGTCGAGCTGAACGTCCGCGGCATCTGTGCCCTGCGTCCCGGAGTCGAAGGCGTCTCCGAGAACATCGAGGTCACCTCCGTCGTCGGCCGCTTCCTGGAGCACTCCCGGATCTACTCGTTCGAGCGTCCCGGCGAGCCCGAGAGCGTTTACTTCGGCTCCGCCGACCTCATGCCACGCAACCTGTACAACCGCGTCGAGCTCATGGTGCCGATCACCGACGATCGGGCCCGAGCCGAGCTGCTAGACGTCCTCGAACGTTCGCTGGCGGACAACGCGAACGCGTGGGAGCTTCGTTCCGACGGGACGTGGGAGCGCCGCCGGCCGAACGGTGAGCAGCGAGGCGTCCAGCGCGAGTTGATCGAGCACCACGCCGCACGCCTTGCGGAGTCCTCGGCGGCCCTCGAGGTCTCGAACCGCTGAGAGCCCGCCGGGACCGTGCGTACGATCGGCGCATGGCCGAAAAGCGGGTCATCGCCCACCTCGACATGGACGCGTTCTACGTCGCGGTCGAGCTGCTGCGACACCCGGAGCTGCGCGGCAAGCCGGTGGTCGTCGCGGGATCCGGCCCACGCGCGGTAGTCACCACCGCGTCGTACGAGGCGCGGCAGTTCGGCGTTGGATCGGCGATGCCGGCGTCGCTGGCGCGCCGGCGCTGTCCCGAGGCGATCTTCGTCCCCCCCGATCATGCGTACTACCGCGCCACGTCGGAGGAGGTGCGGGAGGTCGTGGCCGAGCTGGGCCGGCCAGGGGAGTGGGTATCGCTCGACGAGGTGTACCTCGACCTTACGGGCGAGCCCTACCCGATCGACGTCACGAGCAGCCTGGTGCGCGAGATCCGCGAGCGGCTCACGCTTGACGCATCGGTGGGCATCGGCCCGAACAAACTGGTCGCCAAGGTCGCCTCCGACGCCGAGAAGCCCAGGGGCTTCGTGGTGCTGACGCGCGAGCAGGCGGCCGAGCGCTTCGCGGGCGAGTCGCCCAGGCTGCTCCCCGGGATCGGACCGAAGACGGCCGAGCGCCTCGCCGGCTACGGGGTGAAGACGATCGGGATTCTTCAGCGCTGCACGCTGCCGGGGCTCGCGGAGCGCTTCGGCGAGCGGCAGGGCCGCTACCTGCACGACCTCGCGCACTTCCGCCACGACTCGCCGGTCACCACCGATCGCACCGCGAAGTCGCGCTCGATCGAGTCCACGTTCGACACGGACATCACCGACCTGCCCGAGCTCGAGCGGATCCTCCGCGAGCAGTCTGAGCGCCTGGCGGCGGCGCTCGCCAAGCGCGGGATCCGCGGCCGAACGGTGGCGATCAAGGTCCGCCAGGACGACTTCTCCACGCTGACCCGCGCGCGGACGATCGCCGAGCACACGAACGATGCGGCCACGATGGCGGCGGTCGCAGTCGAGCTGCTGCGAGAGAACCGCCCCGACCGGCCGGTGCGCCTGCTGGGCGTGCGGATGGCGAGCTTCGACGACGAGGGCGCCGGGGTTGAGGCGGACCCGCCGGCCGCCGAGGGGCCCCAGACGACGCTGGCCGTCGGGTGATTCCGCCCGATGACGACGAGCGCGGGATCCCGGCCGCCAACGCGCTCCAGGCCTGCAGGCGCAAGCGTCGGTTCGAGACCGAGCGCGAGGCCGACGACGCCGCCTACGCCGCCCGCATGGAGGGTCGTCGCCTCGTCATCTACCACTGCGAATGGTGCGGGGGCTGGCACCTCACGAGCCGGGCTCGGTAGTAGACGTCCCGCCCGACCGGCTCTCCACCGCGCTCGCCACCCCGCCTTCCCTGATTGCCGACCCGAGCGGCCCAGGCTAGGTTCCGTCCAGCGCGAGCACCAGCTCGCGCACCGCCGGCGCGTAGCGGTGGGCCATGCCCCCGTGGCCGCCTTCGAAGAGCTCGAAGGAGTGCTCGACGCCGAGCGCGGAGAGCTCGTCGGAGAAGGCCTTGGCGCCGAGGTCGAGGAAGTACTCGTCCGAGCGGCCGGCCTCGATCAGGATGCGGCGCATGGCGCCCAGCGCCTCGCCGTGGCGGGGGGCCATGCGGACCGGGTCGAGGGCGAGCCAGCGATCCCAGACTTCGGCGACGATGCGGCCCGTCTCGATCTCGAACGGGAGCAGGGCCTTGCCGGGGGCGTCGGGGTCGGGGGTGTAGCTGGCGGCGTAGCCGTACATCTCGAGCGGCCTCCCGAACTGCGTCCAGCTGAACTCCGCCGCGGCCAGCTCGCGGAAGAAGACGTCGTAGGAGCCCTCGAAGTCGTCCCGGAGCTGCCTCGCGATCTCCCCGAAACTGCCCGCCAGTGCGTGCTCGAACAGGGCGTCGCCGGCGTGGGAGGCGAGCGCCCCGAACACGCCGGGCCGCATCATCGGCACCACCATGGCGCCGTACCCCCCCGAGGACTTGCCGGCGATGCCGCGCGCTCCGGCCTCCGCCCGCGTGGGGTAGGTGGCGTCCACGAACGGCACGACCTCGTCGCAGAGGTAGGACTGGTACGGGCCGGTGCTGGTGGAGTCGAGGAACTGCGAGCCGCCGAAGGACGTCCAGGCGTCGACCAGGACCACGATCGCGTCGGGGCACTCGCCGGCCGCGAACATCGCGTCCAGGCGCTCGAGGAAGGTGAGTTGAAACGGATCGCGGTTGGCCCACCGGTCGAGTTGCCCGGTGAAGCCCTGGAGCACGTAGACGGTGGGCAGGGGACGCGGATGGTCGCGATCGACCCCCGGAGGCCGGTAGACCCACAGCGGCCGGCGTGCGGGGTCGCCAAGCGGGTTGGCGGCAAGCAGCTCGGACTCCACCACCAGACGGTCGAGGCTGCCCGACAGCGGGCGCTCCCACGGCGCCCCGGCCGGCCCATCGGACTCACGCAGAGCCACGAACCCCTCAGCTCCAGCGCGAGGTGACGACCTTCTTGCGGGTGTAGAACTCGACGGCGTCGGCGCCGTTGGCGTGCAGGTCGCCGTCGATCGAGTCCTTCCAGCCGGAGAAGGGGAACCACGCCACCGGGGCGGCCACACCGACGTTCACCCCCAGCATCCCGGCCTGAACGCCGGCGCGGTACTCACGCGCCGCGCCGCCGGAGGTGGTGAAGATCGACCCGGCGTTCCCGTAGCGCGAGCCGTTGACGAACTCGAGCGCCTCGTCGAGGTCGTTAGCGCGCACGATGGCGAGCAGGGGTCCGAACAGCTCCTCGCGCGCGATCTCCGCCTCGTGGTCGGCGGTCTCGACGATCGTCGGCGCCAGCATCGTTCCGGCGGGCCCGGCGTCGGCGTCGCGCCCGTCGAGGACCAGCTCGTCGCCAGCGCCGAGCGCCCGCTCGACCGCGTCGGCCACGCGCTCGCGCGCCTCCGGGCCCACCAGCGGGCAGACGTCGGTCGTCTCGTCGGCGCCGGAGCCCACCGTAAGCGCGGCGGCCGCGTCGGCGAGCGCCGCCCGCACCTCGTCCTGGCGTGCGCGATCGCCCACGAGGACGGCGACGGAGCCGGCCAGGCAGCGCTGGCCCGCCGCCCCGAACGCGGTGCTCATGATCGCGGGCACGGTGATCTCGAGGTCCGCATCGGGCATGACGACGAGCGAGTTCTTCGCACCTCCCAGCGCCTGGTAACGCTTGCCGGAGGCTGCCGAGCGCTCGGCGATGTAGCGCGCCGTAGAGGCCTGGCCGACGAATGAGATCGCGTTGACGCCCTCGTGGCAGAGCAGGCCGTCGACCGCATCGTGGGCGCCGTGGACGAGATTGCAGACCCCGGAGGGGATCTCGTCGATGCCGTCGATCAGCTCGAAGATGCGCTCCGACGGTCGCGGGTCGCGCTCGGAGGGCTTGAGGATGAACGCGTTACCGCACGCGATCGCGTAGGGCAGAAACCAGAGGGGGATCATCGCCGGGAAGTTGAACGGGGTGATGGCCGCGACCACGCCCACCGGCTGGCGGATCATCTCGACGTCGACCCCGCGAGCCACGCCCACGAGGTTCTCACCCTTCAGCAGGTGTGGGATGGCCGTCGCCGCCTCGGCCGACTCGATGCCTCGCAGGACCTCGCCGCGCGCGTCGGAGATCGCCTTGCCCATGTCGGCGGTGATGAGGCGGGCGATCTCGTCCTGATGCTCCCACAGCGCCGAGCGCAGGGCCATGACGGCGCGGGCGCGCTTCTGGGGCGCGACCGCTGCCCACCCGGGCTGAGCCGCCCGCGCCGCCTGGACGGCGACGTCCACCTCGGCCGCCCCCGAGAGCGGGACCCGTGCCGCAACGTCGCCGGTGGCGGGGTCGATGTCGTCGATCGCCTCCACCGCTTCGGCCGGGCGCCACTGCCCGCCGGCGTAGTTGGCGAGCGTGCGGGTGGCTGCGGGTGCGGCGGTTGGCTTCATGCTCCTGCTCCGTCGTGGGGTGAGTTCAGCTTCGAGTTTTGGGGGTTCTCCACCTCCAGTGCGTCCCCGTCGCCGGCCACCTCCTCCCCCGCGATCAGCAGGCGCGTGGAGAGCTTGGCCATGCCTTCGATGCTACCTGCCCCCCTCGCCTGCGAGACTTTGCCGCGATGGCTGAGGAGTACCGAGTCGAGGTGGGACTGAGCGAAGAGGGCCATGGCCTCTCACTGGGCGAGCGCCTGCGCTCGCTGGACCTCGACGACGAGGTGCGCGAGCGGCTGGGCGGGGACGTGATCGTCACCCGTGACGGCTCACGCATCTTCCTCTACACGGGCTCCGAGGCCGCGGCGGGCGAGGCCGCCCGGGTCGTTCGCGAGCTGATCGTTTCCGAGGGGCTGGAGGGCGAGGTCTCGATCACCCACTGGGACTCGGGCGACCACGCCTGGGATGACGTCTCGGGCGCCGCGGCCGCTCACGTGCAGGAGGGCCATCCCTCCGAGCGCGCCCCCGGGGTGCCGTTCCTCGTCTTCCTCGAGTCGCACAAGCCGCAGATCCTGCGGGACCTGGGCCTCTAGGCCCGGCGTCAGGCGGGCTCGGGCGAGGCGCCGCGCAGGGTTGCCAGCGCGTCGTCGCGCGACTGACCCAAACCCATTGCCCGGTCGAGCCCGGTGAGCTCGAACAGGCGGCTCACCTGGGCGTCAGGGCAGCAGACGACCAGCTTGCGCCCGTCCGTCGCCGTGATCCCGTCCTTGGCGGCCACGAACGCCGCGAGGCCGCTCGAGTCGATGAACTCGCAGCTGGAGAGGTCGATCAGCACCGACCCGTCCCCCTCCACGAGCGGCCCGAGCGCCCTTTCGAGCACGGGGACCGTGGCCTGATCGAGCTCGCCGAAGACAAGGACGCAGGTGACCCCGCCGTCCAGCTCCTCGGTCTCTGTCCGGAATGCCGTCGTCATGGCTTCGGCAGCGATCTTAGCCGCGCCGCTTGCCAATGCCGTCCCCGGCCACTAGATTCGTCGGCGGGCCCCGGATGACAGAGAAGCTCGGCCAGATGATCGCGAGGATCTCCGCCCGGGCGGCGGAGATCGAGCGCAACGATCCGCTCGGGGCGGCGGCCGGCGGCCTGCTGCTGGCGGCCTTGGTGGTGGGCGACATCGCCCTGGGCACCGAGGTGATTCTCGTCGGCACCCTGATCGTGGTCCCGTTCGTGACCGCGTTCTGGGCGGGCGTCCGCGTGACCGTCCTCGTCGTGCTGGGCACGCTTGCGGTGAGCGTCGCTAGCGGTGCCTGGAACATGGACTTCGGTGAGAGCGACTACGACGCGCGGGCGGTGGTGGTCCTGGTGGGAGGCGCGCTGGCGGCCGCGAGCGCGTGGGCGCGCGAGCGGGCGCGTTTCGGCGCGTATCGGCTCTACCTGCTGGACGAGGTGGGCGCGATCGCCGATGGATCGCTCCCCCTCGCGGAAACGCTCGAGCGCGTGATCGAGGTGATCGTCCCGGGCTTCGCCGACTTCTGCACGGTCGATGCGATCCACGACCACCGCGTGATCCGCTCGGCGGTACGAGTGAACGGGCGCGGAACGCCGGAGGAGGATCGCCGCATGGAGCGGAGGCTGGCCGAGCGAGTGCCCAGCATGCCGCCCTGGATGATCCGCCCCGAGGCCCCGTTCCCGCGCCATCCACGCTTTATCCCGCGCTTCAACGACGAGGACGTGAGGCGGATCTCGCACGGCGGTGAGGACCTCGCCTGGATGCGGACGCTGGGGCTGCGCTCCTCGATCACGGTTGCGATGCTCGCCCGCGATCGCATGCTGGGCGCGCTGACGCTCACGACAGCGTGGTCGGGGCGCCCCTACACGCTGGAGGACGTGCGATTCGCGCAAGCCCTTGCGAGCCGGGTCGCGATGGCCCTCGACAACGCCGGCCTGTTCTCCGACCTCGAGAGCGTCGAGCGCCGGATGGACAACGTGATGTCGATCCTCGACGAGGCGGTCGTGATCCACGACTCCCTGGGTGACCTGGTCTACGCGAACCCGGCCGCGAGCCGCATGCTGGGCTTCCCGATGCCGGAGCCGGGCTCGGGTCAGGCGGCCGCCGAGCCCGCGGCCGCCATCGGCCGGCGCTTCGTCCTGCGCGCGGAGGACGGATCGCAGCTTCCACCGGAGCAGGTGCTCGGCCGCCGAGCGCCCGAGGGTGCGTCGACCGAGCCGCTCGTGCTCCGCGCGACGCCGCGGGAGGGCGGCCCGGAGCGCTGGCTGATAGCGCGCGCCAAGCCAATCATGGGCACTGAGGGACGCGCGCTCTACTCGGTGACGGCGATCGAGGACGTGACGACCGTGAAGAGGACGGAGTTCGCGCAGCGTCTGCTCGCCCGGGCCGGGGCGCTGCTCGCGACGTCCACCGATCACTCGGAGATGCTCGAGGGGCTCGGCGAGGTGCTGGTGCCGGACTTCGCCGAGTGGTGCTCGGTCGAGATGCCCGCCCCCGACGGCAGGATCGAGCGCGTGGCCCTAGCCCACGAGGACCCCGCCCGTCGCGACCAGGTGGCCGAGCTGCGGCGCCGGTACCCCCTCAACGTGGACGACCCTCACGGAGTGGCCGAGGTGCTCCGCACCGGCGAGCCGCTGCTCGTCGGTGACGCGTCGGAGCTGATCTCGGCGGTAGCGGTCGACGAGGAACACGAACGCCTGATGCGCGACGTCGGCCTGCGCTCGGTCCTGATCGCGCCGATGCGCTCGCAGGGTCGGACGATCGGGGCGCTGGCCTTCGGCAACGGGGAGCGGGCCCGTGCGTTCGACGCCGACGATCTGGCGCTCGCGAACCAGATCGCGCAGCGAGCGGCGGCGGCGGTTGAGAACGCCCGCCTCGCGGCGGAGCGCGGGGAGGTGGCACGGGTCCTCCAGGAGGGGCTGAAGCCTCCCGCGCTGCCCCACATGCCCGGTTGGGACACGGCGGCGGTGTATTTGCCCGCCGGCGAGGTGAACGCGGTGGGCGGCGACTTCTACGACGCGTTCGAGGTCGACGGCGGCTGGATGGTCACCGTCGGCGACGTGGTGGGCAGGGGCGCCGCCGCAGCGTCCCTGACGGCGCTCGCGCGCCACACGATCCGGACGGCGGGCCTGCTCACCGGAGACCCGCGGCGCGCGCTCGAGATGCTGGACGCAGCCCTGCGCGCCCGCGGCGAGGCCGCGCTCTGCACGGCGGCGATCCTGATCCTCCCCGCGACGGACGCCGATCCCGCGGATGTCACGTTCGTCTCGGCCGGGCATCCGCTGCCGCTTCTCCTGCGCGGTGGCGCCACGGAGGAGGTGGGCACCCCCGGTCCCCTGCTGGGCGCGTTCGAGGGAGCCAGCTGGACGCCCGAGACGCTGCGCCTGAGGGCCGACGACCAGCTGGTGCTGTTCACCGACGGCGTGATCGAGGCCCGCGGCCGCGAGGACCGCTTCGGCGAGGCGCGCCTGCGGGCGGAGCTCGCGGGCGCCGCGAGCCCGCTGGTGGCGATCCGGCGCGTGACTGCGGCGCTCGAGGGGTTCCTGGGCGGCGAGCCGGAGGACGACGTCGCTGTCTTCGTCGTACGCCGGGAGGGCCCTCGGCCCCTCATCCTGCCGCAGGGCCCGCCGGCCAAGGAGGTCGCCGTGAAGGGAACCTCGCAGCCCGGTTGAATGGACCCCCGCGGGGTAGTTAGTGGTCTGATGCCCCTAGCACCCCCGATCGGCGGCTCCCATGCCACCCCGCGAGGACGCCCCGGCACGGGGGTGTCGATAAGCCTTCCCGCCCGCCCCGAGAGCGTGGGCATCGCAAGGCGGGAGGCCGCCGGGCTCGGCGAGCGCATGGGCCTCTCCCGCGAGCGCATCGACGACCTGCGAACCGTCGTCAGCGAGGCCTGCGCGAACGCGGCCCAGCATGCCTACCAGGGTGGTGAGGGCGCCTTCGCGCTCCGTGCCGTGCCGCGGCGCGATTGGATCGCGATCACCGTTACCGACCAGGGAGGCGGCGTCCGGCCGCAGCCCGCCTCGGAGCGATCGAGCGGCCGTCTGGGGCTGCTGGTGATGGCGGCGCTCGCATCCAAGTTCGAGATCTCCGCGAGGCCGAGCGGCGGTACTCGGCTCTCTCTCAGATTCCCCGTCGATTAGGCGCGGCCTGCTCTAGGGTGGGACGCGGTGCCGCAGTCTGCCGAGACCGTCATCCGACGGGCGTACGAGGCGTTCGCTCAGCGGGACGTCGAGACGCTGCACGCGCTCTCGGCTCCGGATGTCCGAATCGGCACCGTTACCGGCGTGCTGGCGCAGCGCGAGGAGCCCTACCTGGGGCGGGACGGGATCGCGGAGTACCTCGACGACGTCGGCGGCGTCTGGGACGAGCTGGACCTCGAGCCCGCCGAGTTCCACGAGCTCTCCGATGGCGGGATCCTGGTCTACGGACGGGTCCGGGCGCGCCGTGGCTCCATGCGCGTGGACGCGGCCAACGCCTGGCAATGGCGGCTCGAGGACGGGTTGATCACGTCCGTGGACGTCTTCGGCGACCTCGCGGGGGCGGCGGAGCTCCTGGGCGGGTGAAGGAGCTCAGTCCTCGATCAGCCTGAGCACCGCCAGCTCGACCCCCCGGCGGCTGCGGTCGTCCAGTGGGTTTCCGCCCGCTCGCAGGGCCGTCCGGGAGATCGCCGCCCCGTCGCCGAAGCGATCGATCACCCTGGGGTCGATGTAGGAGCGCCGGCACACGGCGGGGGTGTTCCCGAGGAACGTGGCGACGCCCGCGACCGCCTGGTTGACGGCCCGCCTGAAAGCTGCCTTGGACCGCGGAGGCGGATCGTGGGCGGCGAGGGCGAGCGCCGCCAGCACGGTGGCATGCCAGGTGCGGAAGTCCTTGGCGCTGAAGTCACCGCGGGCGGCCCCCTTGATGTACGCGTTCACATCGTCGGAGCGGACGTCCACCCAGCGCCGCCCCTCCTTGAACGCGAGCAGCTCGGGGTGGGCCGAGCGGCGGCGCGTGAGGGCTTGGAGGACCGGGATGACGTCCGCGTCCGTGATGGTCTGTTCCCGGGTCACGCCGCCCTTCGCCTTGTAGGCGAAGTGCACCTGCGTGCCGGCGATCGTGACGTGGCTGCGGTGCATGGTGGCAAGGCCGTAGGTCTCGTTCGACTCGGCGTAGTCCTCGCTGCCGATCCGGAAGAACCCGCGGTCGAGCAGCCTCACGGCGCACGCCATCACGGAGCGGCGCTCCGTGCGGGTGGGGGCGCCGAGGTCGTCGCCGACCCGCCTGCGCAGGCGCGGCAGGGCCCGCGCGAACTCCAGCATCTCGTCGAATTTCTGCTGGTCGCGACGCTGGCGCCAGCGCTCGTGGTAGAGGTACTGCTTACGGCCTGCGGCGTCGATCCCGGTTGCCTGGAGGTGGCCCATCGGGTCCGAGCAGATCCACACGTCCCTCCACGCCGGCGGGATTCGCAGCTCGTTCAGGCGCGCCACGGTCTCGGGGTCGCCGATCCGCCTCCCTCCCTCGTCGAGGTAGGAAAAGCCTTTGCCCCGCCCGCGGCGGCGGATCCCAGGGCCCGAGCAGTCGCTTCGCCGCAGGCGCGCCATGCCGCGGCATCTTCCCCGATGGGCGCCTGTTCAAGCGGGGGCCTAGCCGCCGACGCCGGTCAGCTCACCCGCGTCGTCGACGAGCGGCAGGTACTCGGCGGCGCCGATCGTCTCGAAGAGCGCCTCGACCGCGGGCGATCCCCGCACGAGAATTCGCAGCTTTCCCGCTTCGGCCTCCGAGATCCGCTGGTGGGCGCCGAGCACCACGGCGAGACCCGAGGAATCGAGGAAGGAGAGCCCGCGCATGTCGAGGACGAGCATCTCGGTTGCCCCTGCCGGCATCGCCTCCTCGATGGCGTCTCTCAGGCGCGGCGCGGTGAAGGCGTCCAGCTCACCCCCGAGCGCCAGCCAGGCGATGTCGCCGCGGCGTGAGAGCCGGGTGCTGAAGGTCTCCTTCGCGAGCAGCTCGTTCGCGGAAAGCGGCAGTCCAAATCCCCGGGAACCGTCCACCGGGCGACCATACCCGGAGCAGTCCGCCGGAAACCTCTCAGCCGCCGACGGTCGCCATCCGTTCGGCGCGCCGCTGCTGCCAGAGCACGAGCGCGATCGCCGCCACGACGAGGAGGAACAGCAAGGTAGCCAGGACATTGACCTGGATCGGGATCCCTCGCAGCGCGACCCCGTAGACGTACAGGGGGAAGGTGACGGTCGTTCCCGAGTTGAAGTTGGAGATCACGAAGTCGTCGATCGAGAGGGCGAACGCGAGCAGCGCCGCGGCCATCACCCCCGGCCACATCAGCGGCAGGGTGACGAAGCGGAACGTCTGCAGCGGCGTAGCCCCCAGGTCTGCCGCGGCCTCCTCGAGGTTGCTGTCGAAACCGATCAGGCGCGAGCGCACGACCACGACCACGAAGCTGATCGAGAACATGACGTGGGCGATCAGCAGGGTCGTGAAGCCGAGTGCGACGCCGTAGACCACGAACATCGAGAGCAGGGCGGCGCCGATCACGATCTCGGGTGTCGCCATCGGCAGCACGATCAGCAGATTGGTGGCCCGGCGGCCGAAGAAGCGGTGGCGGACGAGGGCGAGCGCCATCAGGGTGCCGATCGCGGTCGCGATGAGAGTCGAGACGGCCGCCAGCTCCAGGGACACCAGCAGCGCGTCGTTGAGCTCCTCGTCGGCGAAGGCGTTCTGCCAGTACTCGAGCGTGAAGCCGTCGCCGAGCGAGAAGTTGAGCCGGTCCCTGGGCGTCTCCCCGAACGAGAAGACGGCGACGACGACGATCGGGATCAGCATGTACGCTACCGCGAGGCCGGCGTAGATCATCAGGGCGTTGCGGCGCAGCCTGGCGATCACTTGGCCTCGTCCTCCTCGCCCATAAAGGCCTCTGTGCCGGCGGTGCGGATGTAGATCAGCACGACGATCAGGATCGCCGCCATCATCAGGAACGAGAGCGCGGCCGCGTCCGGGTAGTTGCGGTCGTTGAGGTAGAGCGACTGGATCCGGTTTCCGATCATGAACTGGTTGGGGCTGCCGAGGATCTGGGCGTTCACGTAGTCGCCGAAGGCCGGGATGAAGGTGAGCAGGACCCCGGCGACGATGCCCGGCGCAGTCAGCGGCAGCGTCACCTTCCGGAAGGTCGTCGCCGCTGAGGCGTAGAGGTCCTTCGCGGCCTCAACCAAGCTCAGGTCGAGCCGCTCGAGGCTCGCGTAGATCGGCAGGATCATGAACGGCAGGAAGTTGTAGGTGAGGCCGGCGATGACGGCTCCGGAGGTGGCGAGCACCCGGCCGTCGTCGGGGATGATCGCCAGAATCTGGAGGACGTCGACGACGGGGCTGGAGTCGGCCAGGATCGTCTTCCAGGCGATCGTCCTGATCAGGTACGTGGTGAAGAACGGCGCGATGACCGCGAACAGGAGGAGCAGCCGCCAGCGTGGGCTGGCGCGCACCGCGATCGCGTAGGCCAGGGGGTACGCGATCAGGAGCGCCAGCATCGTGGCGATCCCCGAGTAGATGAAGGTGCGCCCGATCTGCTCCCCTCGACCCTCGAGCGATCCGGGGAAGTTGGCCCACTCCCACGTGAACACGAAACCCTCGGTAAAGGTCCCCGAGCGCAGGGCCAGCTCCGCCATGAAGTACATCGGCACGAGGAAGAACAGCGCCAGCCAGATCGTGCCGGGCGCGAGCAGCCCGTAGGGAACCAGGCGCCGGCGGGTCTTCATCGGCGAGCGCTGCGCATTCGATCCGGGCCGCCGCCGGCCCCGGCCCGCAGGATCAGCCGGCGATGACGTCGTTCCAGGCCTCCTCGACCTCCTGCACGTCCGCGTCGTCCCCGGGCGGCTCCTGGAAGGGGAAGCAGTCGGCCGTGTACTCGTCGTCGGGGAAGATCAGCGGGTCTTCCGCGAGCTTCGGGTCCCTCTTCTCGAGGATCTCCCTGACTCCGGCGACAGGCGTTACGTAGTTGACGAACGCTGCGATGTCGGCCTGCACCTCGGGCTCGTAGGCGAAGTTCATGAACTCGAGCGCCGCGGCGGTGTTCGGGGCGCCGGCCGGAATCGCCATCATGTCGAACCACAGGTTGCAGCCCTCCTCGGGCCGCCGCCACTCGGCGTCGTCGCGACCGATCAGGTACGCGTCGCCCGACCACCCGATCGAGGCCACGACGTTGCCGCTGGTCAGGTCCTCGGTGTACTCGTTGCCGGTGACCTTGCGGATCTGGCCGGAGTCGAGCGCCTCACCCACCTTTTCGATCGCAGCCAGCCAGTCCTCCTTCGTGGCCGCCTCCGTGTCGACGCCGTCGGCGCGCATCAGCAGCGGGATCGTGTCGCGCATCTCGTCGAGCACCGTCACCTTGCCCTTGTATTTCGGGTCGAAGAGGTCGTCGATCGAGGTCACCTCGTCGGCCTCCGTGGTGTTGACCCAGATCCCGGTCATCCCGCCCTGCCACGGGATTGAGAACTCGTGGTCGGGGTCATAGGAGCCCTCGGACTCGAACTGCGGCGCGAGGTTCTCGAGCGCCGTCGGGATATCGTCCGGGTTCAGCTCCTGGAGGTAGCCCAGGTCGTGCATGCGGGCCGCCATCCAGTCGGTGACGACGATGATGTCGCGCCCCCCCGATTCCCCCTGGTCGAGCAGTGGCTGCATCTTGCCGAAGAACTGCAGGTTGCTGTTGACGTCCTCGATGTACTTGACCGAGACGTCGTTCTCCTCCTCGAACTCGGCCACGGAGCCGTTCTTGCCGGGGTCGATGTAGCCCGGCCAGGATGAGATCGTGAGCTCGCCCTCCACCGGCCCGCTCTCGGCGGTCGCGACCTCCTCCTCGCTGGCACCGCCAACGGTGTCGTCGCTGCCGCAGGCGCCGAGTCCGATCGCCGTGAGGCTGGTCGCAAGCGCGATCCAGAAGATGCGCAGGCCGCGCTTCGCGGGGGATGTGCTGCCGGCTTCGGTCATACGTGGCCTCCTAGGGCGATCGGTTGGTGATTTTGGGCCCTGTCGGGTGCGGGCGTGCTCGCGTTGCGTGACTCCCGGACAAGGTGCACATGCTCCGGAGCCCACCCGAGGCGGACCGGGGCGCCGCCGCCGGGCAGGCGCGAGCGCTCGGCCTCGTTGGCGTTGGGGATGAGGACGCTCATTCGCACGTCTCCCGGAAGCATGACCACGATCTGGGTCGAAGTCCCGAGGAAGACCGAGCTCTGCACGGTTCCCTCCACCGCCGGCCATCCCTCCGGCAGCCGTTCGTCCGGGGCGACGATCCGCAGCTTCTCCGGACGGACGACCGCGTGGCAGCGCTCGCCGTCCGCGAGTCCGCCGCGCTCGGCCTCGACCTCCACACCGCTGTCGAGCTGGACGGCGGCCCGGTCGGCGCGAGCGTCGGTGACGACGCCGGGCATCAGATTCGAGACTCCGATGAAGCCGGCGACGAAGGTCGTCGCGGGCCGCTCGTAGACAGCCTCGGGCGGGGCGCACTGCTCGATCCGACCGTGGTTCATCACCGCGATCCGATCGGACATCGTGAGCGCCTCCTCCTGGTCGTGCGTGACGTAGACGAAGGTGATCCCGACCTCGCGCTGGATGCGCTTGAGCTCGATCTGGAGGCCCTTGCGCAGCTTCAGGTCGAGGGCGCCCAGCGGCTCGTCGAGCAGGAGGACCTTCGGGCGGTTGACGATCGCCCGGGCGAGCGCGACCCTCTGCTGCTGGCCGCCCGAGAGCTGGGCAGGCCGCCGATTCGTCTCGCGCGTCAAGCCCACCCGCTCGAGCTCCTCGTCAACGCGCCGTTGCACCTCGTTGCCGTCCGCGCCCCCCCGCCTGCGCAGCCCGAAGGCGACGTTGTCGGCCACGCTCATATGCGGGAAGAGGGCGTAGCTCTGAAACACGGTATTCGTGGGGCGCTGGTGCGCCGGCAGCCCGGCGACGTCCTCGCCGTCGATCAGAACGCGGCCCTCGGTGGGATCCTCGAACCCGGCGACAATCCGCAGGGTGGTGGTCTTGCCGCATCCGGACGGCCCCAGCAACGTGAAGAACTCGCCGCTCGCGATGTCCAGATCAACCGAGCGCACCGCCTCGACCTCACCGAAGCGCTTGGTCACGCCTTCCAGCCGCACGCTTGGCTCGCGATGGATCGTGTTTGCGTCCGCGACTGCGGTCGAGTCCAAAGCGCTAGTCAATCCTTCTCCTCACCCTCTTGGTCGCATCGTACAAGACTGCGGTGCTAATCTGGGCTTTGTCGCCGTTGCTGACCTGAAGTCGAGTGGGTACGGTTGTACGGAACGTCGATATCGCCCCGCCCCATGGGGCTCGGAGGAGAGAGACGCATGGCCACCACGACCACCGCGGAGAGCACGACGACGGGGAGCCTCCAGCAGCTCGCGAAGCGACACCTGTGGATGCACTTCACCCGAATGGGCGCCTACGAGGACAGCGAGGTCCCGATCATCGTCCGCGGCGAAGGTCCCTACGTCTGGGACGAGCACGGCAACCGCTACCTCGACGGGCTGTCCGGGTTGTTCTGCTCGAACGTCGGCCACGGGCGCGCAGAGCTCGGAGAGGCCGCCGCCCGCCAGGTCGAGGAGCTCGACTTCACCACGCTCTGGAGCTATGCGCACCCCCGCGCGATCGAGCTCGCCGCGCGGATCGCGAGCCTCACCCCCGGCGACCTCAACCGCGTCTTCTTCACCTCCGGCGGCTCCGAGGCCGTCGAATCGGCGATCAAGCTGGCGCGCTCGTACCACCTGCGCACGGGCAACCCCCGCAAGACCAAGTTCATCACCCGCGAGATCGCCTACCACGGGACTACGCTGGGCGCCCTGGCGGCGACGGGGATCCCCGCCCTGCGCACCGACTTTGAGCCGCTCGTCGCGGGTGGCAGCCACGTTCCGAACACCAACTCCTACCACTGGCCGGCCGACCGCGACCCGCTGTGGGCCGCGGACCGGATCGAGGAGAGGATCCTGTTCGAGGATCCCTCGACCGTCGCCGCCGTGATCCTCGAGCCGCTCCAGAACGCAGGCGGCTGCATCCCCCCGCAGGACGGCTACTTCCAGCGCGTTCGCGAGATCTGCGACGAGCACGGGATCCTGCTGATCAGCGACGAGGTGATCTGCTCGTGGGGCCGCCTCGGGCACTACTTCGGCTGCGAGCGCTACGGCTACCAGCCCGACATCATCACGACCGCGAAGGCGCTCACCGGCGCCTACATCCCGATGGGGGCGATGATCGTCTCCGACGAGGTCTATGAGCCGTTCGGCTCGGGAACGGCGTCGTTCGCCCACGGCTCGACCTTCGGCGGCCACCCCGTCGCCGCGGCCGTGGCGCTGCGAAACCTCGACGTCTTCGCCGAGGAGGACATCTGCGGCCATGTGCGCGCCAAGGAGGACGAGCTCCGCGGCGTGCTCGATGCGCTGCGCGAGATCCCGATCGTCGGCGACGTTCGAGGCGCCGGCTTCTTCCATGCGATCGAGCTGGTCAAGGACCCGGAGACGAAGGAGTCCTTCGACGACGACGAGTCGGAGTGGCTGTTGCGCGAGTT